>LMZS01000138.1 GCA_001567085.1 Chloroflexi bacterium OLB15 | reverse complement strand
CGAATACTGAAGAAGGCGGTCATATCGGCCACGCGCTGCGCCTGCTGCATGTTGTGGGTCACGATCACGATGGTGTACTTTTTGACCAGTTCCTTCATCAATTCTTCGATGGCCTGCGTGGCAATCGGGTCAAGCGCTGAGCAGGGTTCATCCATCAGGATGGTATCCGGCTCAATGGCGATGGTGCGGGCGATACACAACCGCTGCTGCTGCCCGCCAGAAAGCGCGAGTCCACTTTTCTTCAGGTCGTTTTTGACCTCATCCCACAGGAACGCGCCTTTCAGGCTGCGCTCAACCACTTCGTCCAGCTGCTTCTTGCCGCGCACCCCCAGCAGGCGCGGGCCGTAAGCCACGTTATCGTAAATGCTCTTGGGGAAGGGGTTAGCCTTCTGAAAGACCATGCCGATGCGGCGGCGCACTTCAACCGCATCAATATTCGGCGCGTACAGATTCTCGCCGTTGTAGATGATCTCGCCGTTCACCCGCGCCCCGCCGATCAGATCGTTCATGCGGTTGATCGAGCGTAAGACGGTGCTTTTACCACAGCCGGATGGGCCGATGAAGGCGGTAATCTTCTGGCGCTGAATATTCAGGCTGACCTCTTTTACAGCCAGCTTATCGCCATAAAACACGCTGACGTTATGTAATTCGATGGCATATACGCCCGTGGTTTGCGGAGCGGCTTTAACAGCGCTCATGCGGTGAGCCTCCTTCGCGCACGCTGGCGCAAAATGATAGCCGATGCGTTCAAGATGAGTAACAGGATCAGCAGCACGATGATGCCGGCGGCGGCGGCGGCGCGGTATTCATCCTGCGGGCGGCTCGTCCAGTTGTAAATCAAAATCGGCAGCACGGTGAATTTGGACTGCAAGCCGGTTGGGTCAAGCAGGATATAGGTGGACGCGCCGATGATGAGCAGGGGCGCAGTTTCACCAATCGCGCGGGACATGCCCAGAATAGTGCCGGTGAGGATGCCGGGCAGCGCCGAAGGCAGCACCACTTTATAAATGGTTTGCCAGCGGGTGGCGCCCATGCCGAAGCTGGCTTCACGCAGCGAAGAAGGCACCGCGCGGATGGCTTCCTGCGCGTTGATGATGATGACCGGCAGAATGAGCAGCGCCATGGTTAGCGCGGCGCTGATGATGGTGCGCCCGCCGGTGACGGAAGACAGCGCGCGCACGAAGATGGCTAGACCGAGCAAGCCGTAGATGATCGAAGGCACGCCCGCCAGATTGCGGATATTGGTTTCAATCAAGCGGTTGATTTTGGCTGTACGTGAATTTTGCGCGCCTGACGTGTATTCCTCAAGGTAGATGGCCGCGCCCACGCCGATGGGAAAGGCGATGATAATGGTGACGATCACCACATACAGGGTTCCCAGAATGGCGGTGCGCGCGCCTGCGGATGCCGGGTTGGACGACATCGGCGCGGTCAGAAAGTCCAGATTGATCCACGATTTGAAGAACAGGGATGCGCCTTGCGCGGCATAGTTTTCCTGAAATTCGGCTTCGATCTTGTCGCGCTCAAAGATGGATTCAGCCAGCGACCAGGTGTGCAAAATGCTCGGCTCAACCACCTGATCTTCGACAATCGCGATCAACTGCGACTGATCCATATTGCCGAGAAGCAATTCGGTTTGCTGCTCTACCGAAAGCTCGCGAATGGTGAGATCGGCAGTACCTTCAGGCAAAGCCACGCCGGGCAGCAGATCGCTCATTGGCAGGGTGGTAAAGACCGCTGCATCGCCAGAATACAGGTAATCGCGCACATAAACCGGCAGGCGGCTGGCGCGGTTTTCGACCAGAATGGCGACTAATTCTGCTTCTGACAGCGTGCTCAAATCGCCACTGGCGACCAGCACAGTCGGGTTTACGGCATAATCTTCGACCACATAGCCCAGCGCCGAATTGAGGATGTTAAAGAACAGCGCAATGAGCGCGAGAAATGCCGCCGCCAGCGCCAGTTGAAAAAAAGCGCCGCCACAAACGCCCGCGAAAGTGCCGGGAACGAATATTGCGCTTGAACGCCGCTTCGTCGCGCAGATAGGCTTGCACTTCGCTGGAAACAGTATTGGCCGCCATTACTGGTACACCTCACGGAAACGACGGGTAACCCACTGGCTGATGAAATTCAGGCCGAGCGTGAAAACGAACAGCGCCAGCCCTAACGCGAACAGACTTTGATAGTCAATTGAGGCATAGCTCAAGTCGCCGCCGCTGATGCGGGCGATATGCCCGGTGATGGTTTCGCCGGAAACCATCGGGTTAGCGGTGAGCATGGCAACCGGGCCAGCGCCCGCCGCCAGCGCCACGATCATGGTTTCGCCTACAGCGCGAGCGATGCCGACGATGAACGAGGCGATCAAACCCGAAAGCGCGGCAGGAACCACGACTTTCGAGACGGTTTCAAATTTAGTGGCTCCCAGCCCGTAAGAGGCTTCACGCAGCGAATTTGGCACCGCGCGTAAGGCATCTTCACTCATGGAAGCGATGGTTGGCAGGATCATGATGCCCATGACCAGTCCAGCCGAAAGCATGTTGTAAATTGAGACGTTGTTTTCGCCAAGAATGATACGCAGCACCGGAGTCATGAAGGTGAGCGCGAAAAAGCCGTAAGTGACCGTCGGGATACCGGCCAGAATTTCCAGAATTGGCTTCAGGCGATCACGGGTGCTGCCTTTGGCATATTCACTCAGGTAAATCGCGCCGCCAATGCCCAGCGGCAAGGCGACAACCATCGCCCAGAAGCTGGTCACGATGGTGGCGTTCAACAGCGGCAAAATGCCAAAATCACCGGCGACAGGCTGCCAGCGCGTGCCGAAAAGAAATTCTGGCAGCGTGACCAGCCCACTGGTGAAGAAGGCGAGCGATTCGCTGAGCAGTACGGCCACCAGCGCAATCGTAGTGAGAATTGAGAGGATGCCGCAAAAGAACAGCAGCGCGCGAACGATGCCATCAATCGGGCGGGGGCGTTTTTGCAGGCTGCTTCTTTGAGGCTGCTGCCCGCGCGTGGCTACCCCCACGCTTTGCACAACAGGTTGTTCCTTACCTGCTCCCAGCGAAGTTGCCATAAAAGCGAGTTCTTTCTGTGACGAACGTTCGTGTGCGATCATTGACGTTACCGGCGGTAAATAGATAGCAAATGAGGAAAGACCGAAACCGGCCTTTCCCCAATCAGAAACGCTGCGAAACGATTACTGACCCAAAGCGGCAAGTAGATTTTCCTTAGCCAGATTCAACGCGTCCACGCTGGCGGGGAAGTACCCTACTTCAGCGATCACGTCATTCACGTTGGTCAGATAAAAGCTGATGAAATCGCCGATCTGCGGCTTCGCTTCGATGACCGAAGCGGCGCTGTAGATGAACAGCGGGCGGGACAGCGGGTAGCTGCCATCTTCGGCGGTCACTTCGTCTGGCACAACCACGCCATCGCCAGCGTCAATGCCCACCAGCTTCAGTTGGTCAGCATTTTCCATGAAGTAAGCAAAGCCGAAGTAACCGATAGCATACGGGCTGCCTTCGATACCCTGCACCAGCACGTTGTCATCTTCGCTTAACTGGATGCCAGGGGCATTCAAAACGGCTTCCTGACCGGCGGCAATATCATCTTCAGCATCTTCAAACAGGGGGGCGGCGGCCTCTTCCACGAAGTAATCAAAGGTGCCGCTGTCGCTGCCGGGGCTGAACAATTGAATGGTTTCCGCCGGGTAACTGGCGTCCAATTGATCCCAGGTGGTGATTTGGCCGGTGAAAATCTGGCCTAGCTGCTCCAGAGTCAGGCTTTCGAGGAAGTCATTTTCGGCGCTCACCACGATTGCCAGAGCGTCAGTGCCTACGCGAAACTCAATCGGCGTGCGGCCATTGGCTTCACAAGCGGCGGCTTCTTCATCCTTAATCGGGCGGCTGGCATTGGCGATGTCGGTTTCGGCAGTCTCGCAGAAACGTTCAAAACCGCCACCGGTGCCGATGCTGTCAATAGTGATCGCGCCGCTGTAACCTTCGTCGGTGAACAGGCCAGCAACTGCTTCGGTCAGGGGGAATACCGTTGAGCTTCCTGCAACGATAATGTCACCTGTAACCGCCAGCGCATCAACGGCAGGAAGTTCAACCGGCGTCGCTTCGGGGGTTGCTTCCTGCGCCATCGCGGCAAAAGGCATCACTGCCGCAACAACCAAACCTGCACCAACAATTCGCTTCAACATTTGTCTCATATCTCCTGAACTGCGCTAAATTGGTGTTTACGCTTAACCAAGAGCCAATTTAACGCTGTCCATTTAACAATTATCATCAAGCGCATTAAGGACTTTGGACTGCTTTGTTAATCAGGTGTTAAATCCCGAAGAAAAAGCCACAACATTTGAGGGAATGGCAGCGAAGGCTTCACGCGCAGATCTCACTTTGTGAAATTTAGCTCAATTAGTTGCTGAATATCTATTCCACGATAGAATAGACACTATTCTTTGATGGAATACGGTTATGAGCGCATTAACACCTGACGAAACCATTTTAGGGCTGCTGGCTTCCCAACCGCAGCATGGTTATCAGCTTCTGGAAACCTTCAATCAGCCGGATCATCTGGGCAACGTGTGGAACCTGAGCACCAGCCAGCTTTATGCCGTATTAAAACGGCTGGAGCGCGAAGGTTGGATCACCGGGCAGCAGATGATCTCTGATACCGCGCCCGCACGTACCGAATATGCGATCACCGACGCGGGGGCACGCCATCTACAGGCATGGTTGGGGGAAGAGCATCCTTCTTCCAGCATCCGGCGGGTGCGTGTGGAGTTTTTAAGCCGCATGTACGTTGCCCAACGCTTAAACCTGCCAGCAGCGCCGATCATCTCCCGCCAGCGCGAATCCTGTAAAGAAGCGCAGGCGCGGTTATTGAACGGGCGTCATGACGACGCGGCGGGTATCGGCTGGCTGGCGATGGAACTGGCAAACGCGCAGTTAGAAGCGGTGCTGAAATGGATCGATCAGTGTGAAATGGCGCTGAGTTCCCCATTGCATAAGTAGAAATGGATGTTGAAATGAAGAAGCTGCTCCCGGTTCTTGTGCTTGCGGCTGCCCTGCTGATCGGCGTGATGGGCATCAGCGCGCAAGAAAACACAGTTATCGTTTTCGCCGCATCATCCCTCACCGATGCCTTTGAAGAGATTGCGACATCGTTTGAAGCGGAACACGCCGGAACGGATGTGATCTTCAGTTTTGCCAGTTCTTCTGATCTGGCGGCGCAACTTTCAGAAGGCGCGCCCGCAGATGTTTTTGCCAGCGCCAACAATTCCCAGATGAATGCAGCGCGGGAAGCAGGGCGCATTGCCGGAAGCCCGCGCACCTTCGTTAAAAACCGGCTGGTACTGATCATCCCGGCAGATAACCCGGCAGGCATCACCAGCTTGCGCGATCTGGTCAATGAAGGCGTGCGGTTGGTGATCGCCGCGCCAGATGTGCCAGTTCGCACCTATACCAACACGATGCTGGATCGCCTTGCCGCTGACCCCGCATATGGAGAAGCATACCGCGAAGCGTTCATGGCGAACGTGGTTTCTGAAGAACAAAATGTGCGTCAGGTAGCGGCAAAAGTGGCGCTTGGTGAGGCTGACGCAGGGATCGTATACGTGTCAGACGTGACGCCAGACATCAGCGATCAGGTGATCGCCATCCCGATCCCGGACACGCTGAATACTATCGCCACTTACCCGATTGCGGTGACTAACGACAGCATAAACCCTGAATTGGCGCAGTCCTTCGTAGACTACGTTTTGTCGGATGCCGGGCAGAATATACTGGTCAACTGGAATTTCATTTCCGCGCGTATCCCTGAACTGGCGAACACCGTCACTTTAGCTGCTGATGCGACCTCGTTTACTGTTGATGGTCAGGTATTAAACCCGCTCACGCTAACAGCCGACAACCTGCGCAATAATTTCTCGGCGCAAACCGTTGACGTGACTTTTCTGAGCGGCGAAGAGACGGTAACGACCCGTTTTACTGGCGTGCCGCTGTACCAGATTATGAGCGCCGCCCAGCCCAACTTTAATGCCGATGTGCGTAATGACCGCTTGAGCACCTTCATCGTCGTGAGCGCGCCAGATGGCTATCAGGCGGTGATCGCGTGGGGTGAAATTGACCCTGAATTCGGCAACCAGCCCATTCTGGTCGCATTCGAGGAAAACGGCGAGCCGCTGGAAGGAAATATTGTACGGTTAGTGGTTCCCGGCGACACTCGCGGCGGGCGTTATGTAAACGGCGTGGCGAATATCAGCCTGCGTGACGCGCCGCGTGCTGCGGAATAAGGATTCCCGTCGTTTCAGGGGGATACCCAATAAAGTGCTATATCCGTTTTGTCGGGGCGAGACGTGACTTGCCCCGACATCGCGTTAGAATGAAACATGCTCATGTTAACGCATCCATTTTGAACTCACTTCATTGAAGGGGCATATTTCGCCTCGTGATACAGCAAGACTCTGAAATAACCACCACTTCTAAGCCCGCGCGCTACCGCTTGCGATTCTCCTTTGGCTCGGCATTGGTGACGGGGCTAGGAACTATCGGTTTGTTGTTCCTTACCCTGCCGATTCTGGCGCTGATCATCCGCAGCATTCAAAACCGCGCGTGGGAAAATATGCCGGGATCGGCTATTCCCGAAGCGATCCTGCTCAGTTTTGTTTCCACCAGCATGACCATTCTGGCGACGGCGATGTTCGGCACGCCGCTGGCCTACATCCTGGCACGGCGAAAATTCCCCTTCAAGCGGCTGGCGATGGTGTTGGTTGAACTGCCGATTGTGCTGCCGCCAGCGGTAGCGGGTCTGGCGCTGCTGATCACCTTTGGGCGGCGCGGGCTGTTCGGGCCGGTGCTGGGGGAACTGGGCATATCCCTGTCGTTCACCTTCGCGGCAGTGGTGATGGCGCAAACCTTTGTGGCAGCGCCGTTTTATATTCGCTCAGCTCAAATCGGGTTTCAAAGCATCCCGATTGAGATTGAGGAAGCGGCGCGAGTAGACGGCGCTGGCGGATTTCGCCTGTTCTGGCTGGTCACTTTGCCGATAGCGCGGCGCGCTCTGGCAGCGGGATTGGTGTTGTGCTGGGCGCGGGCGCTGGGCGAGTTTGGCGCGACGATTCTATTCGCTGGCAGCTTGCAAGGGCGCACGCAAACCATGCCCCTGCTGATCTATAACATTTTCGAGCGCGATATAGATGCCGCCATCTGGACGGGGCTTATTCTGGTAGCCATCGCGCTGGTGGCGCTGCTGATTTCACACTGGCTGGCGCGAAATGCGAAAGAGCAGGATACGCTGGTAGGCACTATATAGAATCGTTGGTGGCACAGATCGGGGCGGGGAATCAAGGCCTCACCGCAGCGAGAGCAGGCTGCCGTTACGAGTCTTTTCCACCTGCACATGCACCGGAAATGAATCGCGCAGTTCGTCAATGTGGGTGATCACCAGTATCAGGTCGAATTTATTCTGAATACGGGTGATGGCATCCACCAGCTTGGCGCGGCCATCTTCATCCTGTGTGCCAAAGCCTTCATCAATGAACAGGGTGCGTAACTGCGCGCCTGCACGCCGCGCCAGCAGCTGCGAAAGCGCCACCCGCAAGGCGAAATTGATGCGGAAGGCTTCGCCGCCGCTGTACATATCATAGCTGCGCGTGCCCAGCTCGTCGCTAATATCCAGCAGCAGCGTTTCCTGCACACCGCCGGTCACTTTTTCGCGCTGGGTGTTCAGGCGCAGAGTCATGCGACCATCGGTCATCGCGCCAAGCAGACGGTTGGCATTGTCCTCTAATTCAGGGAGCGCACTTTCGATGATCATGGCGGGAATGCCGTTCTTGCCGAAGGCTTCGCGCAGTTCTTCATACAGCGAACGCGCCTCACGCAGGCCGTCGCGCTGGGCTTCCAGTTTTTCCTTACGCTGGCGCTGTGCTTGCAGCACGTTCAACTTCTGGTTAGCCGTCACAAGGCGGTTATTGGCAGTACGTTCAGCGATTCCGAAGCGTTCCACCGCGTCGCGGCGCTGATTGAACTCAATTTCCTGCGCGGTGAGCGCATTAAATTCAAGGTTTAGTGTGCCCAGCCGGTCTGTTTCTTTAGCCAGTTCCTGCTGCAACCGTGATTCGCGCTCCAAAATGTTTTGCAGCAGGCGCTGCGCGTCTGGCAAAGCTGCCAGCGCCCCTTGTAACTGCTGGTGGCGGCTTTCGTAATCGCCATACTCGCTGAGCGATTTACGGGCTTTGTCGTGGCTTTCCTTGTCATAGCCCAAGCCCTCACGCTCATCATCCAGCGCGGCGATCTGCGCACGCAGTTCAGCGCCGAAATTTTCGCTTTCAAGCGTCGCCAGCAGCGCATCGCGGTTGGCCTGCGCGGTATCCCGTTTTTCGGAGGCTACTTCAGCCTTTTCGATAGCATTTTTCAGCACCGCCTCGTTTTTACGGGCAATTTCACCGCGTTTAATCTCGCCAGCGAGATTGTTCACCCGATCTCTAAGCTGTTTAATACGCGCGGTAAGCGCCTCGATCTGCTGGCTGTTTTCCTGATGTTCAGCCTTCATCCTGCGGCCGTCGGCTTCCAGTTCTTCCGCCATCTGGTCGCGGTGTTCTTCGGTCAACGGCTGGCCGCACAAAGGGCATTCGCCGCCCTCTGCCTCTTTCAGGCGGTTGATCCGCTCGCGCAGCTTTTGTGAGTCTGGCACGATGCGGTCATTACTCGTTTTGAGAGCCGTTACTTGATTTTCGGCCTGCTGGCGTTCAGCGTCACAGGCATCCTTTTCCTGAGTTTTCAGGTCAAGGGTGATGATTTCGGCGCGTAAACGTTCGTATTCGGCGGTATCAGCGGCAGCGATTTCACGGTTATAAGCGGCAATATCCGCCTCAAGACGGGCGATATCCTGCTGAATAGCGCCGCGCTCGCTGGTTAGCTGCGCTTCCAGCGTACTGCGCCGCTGCTGCAAGTCAGTCAGCGCAGAGAGCTTGACGCCCAGCTCCTGATCATCGGCGCGCGCGGCTTGCAGCGTTTGGTAACCCGCTTCAATTTGCATCTGCGCGGCGGTGACCGCTTCCAGATCGGCGATGCGCCCCCGCTGGCGTTCAATCTCTTTAGCTACCGCCTCCAAATCGCCCTGATAGCGTTTTTGCGCCTGCTGAGAGGTAGCGATCTGTTCGCGCTTCATTTTTAGCGCGTTAGGCACATGCTGCACCTCATCGAAACGCGCCTGCGCGGCGGCTAATGCCTGCTTCGCCTCATTATGAGCAGTTTCCGCATCTTCCCGCTCGCGGTTCAGGACAGATTCCTGCTGCAATTCAGAGTCGATATCCAGAATACGCGCGTCAATTTGTGTTAGATCATCTTTGATACGGCTGAGTTCGGCTTTAGCGCCGTCCTCATAGGCGATCCAGCGATCCAATTCCAGAATTTCGCCTAATACTTTCTTACGTTCGGTAGGCCTGAGGGCGGTGAAGGAATCGGCTTTGCCCTGCTGCAAAAAGGCGGAATGGACGAAGGTTTCATAACTCATCCGCAGCAGGCGTTCGATTTTCGCCTGTGTAGCCGATTTGCTCGGCTCGGTCATTTCGCGCAGCCCCGTTTCAGGATCGAATACGAACAGATCCAGCGTACCAGAGCCGCCGCCTTTTTTAGTACGCTTGCGTATCACGCGGTAATCAATGCCGTCCTGCTCAAAGTCAAACTGCACCACCATCTCCGTTTCGCCGTGATGGATCAGTTCCTCTTCGCGGGATGCGCGGGCTTTACCCCACAGCGCCCAGGTGATCGCGTCCAGCAGAGACGACTTGCCCGCGCCATTTGGCCCGGTCAAGCAGGCGAGGTGGATGCCCTCAAAAACCAGCGGATTAGGCGATTGGTAGGCAAGAAAATTTTTAAGTTCAAGGCGTTTTGGCAGCATGTGTGACCCTTACCCCTGCCCCTCTCCTGAGAGAGGGGATAATCAGGCAAACACGTCAAGTTCTTGTACGGGCAAGGCGCGCGTTTGCCCATACGGTTTCATCAAAAGTAATGTGCAGAGACGTTCTCCAGCGCCCATTTCCTAAACCCCATCCGCGCCACAATCAGGACGATCTGGCAGGTCGCCCCTACATTTTTTGCCAGCAAAGCGGGGTGAGGCTAGTCTTCTGAAAAACTTTCTTCCAGCCGTCCGGCAAAAATCGGCTCGGCCAGTTGATGCAAGGATTCGCGGCGAATTTCCGGCACTTCTTTGGATAACAGGTAGCGTTCCAGCAAGTCATCATCTGAAAGTTCTTCGGGATTGCTGCCCAGCCGCGCGCGCGCAGCCTGCTCCACCTTTTTTTCGATGCCGGCAATCACATGCGCCCCGCCGCGTTTGAGGGCGTCGCGGATCATGCCATCATCCAGCCGCGCTTCGGCTTCTGGCGTCATTTCCACGCGCACGCGCACAATAGCGTCGGCCAGATCGCGCTTATCAATCAGTTCGACCAGCGTCTGTGTCGGCTCTTCTTCTTCGCGTAAATCGGCGCTGATGGTCACAAACGGGCGGGCGTTCAGTTCGATAAACTTCCAGCTGGCTTTGCCGCGTTCCAATTCAACCCAGCAGAAGCCTTTGCGATCCCGTTCTTCGCCAAAGTCAATGCGCTCGATGCTGCCGGAATACACGACTGGCGGCGCGCCTTTTTGCCCTTCGGTCAGGTTTTGCGACTTATGAATATGCCCCATCGCCACATAATCCCAACGGGGATCGGCTAGCACCGAAAGCGGCACTTCCACATCGCGCCCCAGCATGATCTGGCGTTCGCTGCCCCAGATCGCGCCGGTAACCGTGAAATGGCCGGTCAGCAGGCGCGGCATATCCTGATCTCCGGCGCGCTCTGCAAATTCTTCTAACATGCCACCCATCACATACGCCATCAACCCATCTAACTCGGCGATGGTCTTGCCTGCCGTGTCCTGATCGCGCATCAACTGCTGGCGCACCGGGTAGGGCGCAAAGCCTAGAAACACCGAGCCGCGCTTGGTCTGGATGATATCGGTGGCAAAAGTATTGGCGACATACACATTATGCACCGCCAGCGTGTTGTAAATTTCAACACTGCTGGCTTTCTTATCCATCTGAGGCAGGTCGTGGTTACCTTCCAGCAGCACAATCGGCGCAAGCTCAGCAAGATCGCGAATGCGGTGCGCCAGTTCGCGCTGATGGGTGGGTGAAGGCGTGCGCGATTTGAAAGCATCGCCAGCGAAGATGGTCAGATCAACATCGTTTTCGCGGGCGTAGGCGATCATCTCGTCCAGCCGATGCACGAAATCACCAAGCCGGCTGTTGAGGCCGGTGGCGGGATCGGTGCGCCCGTAGTTTTCCATGCCGATGTGAGCATCTGCAAAGTGCAGCACGCGAATCGGTTCAGTCATGCCGTTTTCTCTCAGTAACGGAACAGGAGTTCTAGTTTAACAGATATTGCGGGTTATGGGGTGGGGATTGGATGTCGTTCGCCATCTCTTTCAGCCGCCCAAAGGGAATAACTTCACGCAAAACCTCTCAATATTGAGGGGTACACTGAAAGATGATCCTATATCCTAAACGAGAGAGTCGTATTCTTCAGCCAAACGGGGATTTGCGAATGGAAACGATGACCTGCCCGAACTGCGGCAGCGAAATGGCTTATGACAGCACCGCCGCGCTATACCGCTGCCGGAAGTGTGGCAATCGCGTTGACAAAGCCTACGAATCACTGGAAGAGGCACAGGCTCGCCTTTCGGCAAAAGGCAAACGCCCACATATCCACCTGACCCATAACGGCGAAATTGAGCCGCGCGCGCAAACGCTATTTGAAATGGCACAGGACAGCCTGTGGCGCAAAGATACGGCTGAAGCCAAACGCCAGTTAACAAAGGCGCTGGAGATGCAGCGCAATTTTTCTGACGCGCATTTGTGGCTGGCGAAACTGGCTGATGACGAACCGACTAAGCGCCATCATCTAGGCGAAATTCTGGCACATGATCCGGGGCATCTGGAGGCGCTGCGCATGATCATGGTGCTGAATGGGCGGCTTTCACCAGAGCAACTGGCTGATACCCGGCGCGAAAGCAGCGTCGTGCCGAAAATGGTAGACAGCCCTGTTGAGACGATCAGCGAATCGCAGCTTTGCCCCGTATGCGGAGGAACGCTTAGCGTGGATGAAGCGGCGGGCGTAGTGCTGTGCAAATTCTGCGGGCATCAGGCAGCCTTACAGAGCGTTTCTACGCTGCAAAACCGCGCTGACAACCTGAGCATGGCGCTGCTGGAGCGCCGCGCTAAACCGGTGCGCTGGAAGATTGGCTCACGGATGCTACGCTGCCGCCAGTGTGGCGCGGCGCGAACGATTCCCGCACGCAAGCTGGCGCAAATGTGCCCGTTTTGCGGCTCGATGCACGTCGTGCTGCAGGACGCACTGGAAACCATTACTGAACCGGATGGGCTGGTGTTGTTCACAATCAGCGAAGATCAGGCGATGAGTGAGGTTCGCGAGAAGCTCACAGGGTTCAACGAGCGGATCACCAACCTTTTTGGGGGTGATAACCGCGTGGCTAATGCGTCTATAGAAGGGGTATATTTGCCGTTCTGGATTTTTGACGCGCTGCTTAAAGTGAACGTGACGCTGTGGGATGAAAGCGCGAAATGGGGCGACCAGCGCAGTTTGCAAGCGGGCAAAACAGGTTACCAGCAGTTCAATTATCAGGATGGCGCAACAGGATTAGCAGTTCCCGCTTTCAAGTCACCTGATCCGAAGCTGGCGCTGGAATTAGGCGAGTTTGCGCTGGTAGACATGCTGCCTTATGAGCCGAAATTACTGGCAAGCCACCCGGCAGAGATTTATGAGGTTGATTTTGACGCAGCCTCACTGGAAGCGCGCTCGCTGGTCACACACCGGGCGCGGGAAGCTGCCGAGGCGCAGTATGGGGATCGCAATACCCGCGTTTCAGCCACCGCTTTTCCTTTGCAGATGACTTTTCAACTAGCGCTGCTGCCAGTGTGGGTGATCACCCTGTTTGAGCGGGATGGAGACCAGCGCCCGGCATTAGTTCACGGGCAAACGGGACGGGTAGTACTTGGAAAGGCGCGCAAATCCGCGTGATAATGAGGCGGCGAGCTATTTACTGGATGGCGTTTAGGGGATAAGTAATGGATAACGTGAATCAACCGATTGAGATTGATGAACTGGTCATCACCCACAATCCTGAGGAGAGGCGGTTTGAAGCGACGGTGGGAAACGAGCGCGCGCTGGTTGAATACGATCTGCGCGATGGTGTGTATGCTATTACGCATACCTACACCCCTGCCGCGTTTCGGGGATATGGTGTCGCCGCGAAGCTGACGCGATTCGCGCTGGATACCATTCGCGCCGAAGGCGGGCGGGTGCAACCTTTGTGCTGGTACGCCAAAGGCTATATTGAGCGCCACCCTGAATATCAGGATTTACTGGAGAAATAGCCAAGCTGTCGTTCATACGGCATCTAACAGAAAGCGAGAAGGTTTTGCAGTGAGCGATGATTTCTTTTCTGACCCGAATCCTGACTGGTTTTGCAGGGGCTGCGGGCAGTTATTTTATGACGGTGAGTTGAATGAAGATGGGCTGTGCCCTGACTGTGCAGAATCTGAAGCAGAGTACGATGATGATTATGAAGATGAGGATGATTGGTGAGATCGGTTAGAGAAGCTGACCGCTGAACAACTGCATGAATCCTTCCCGTATCATCCTGATTTTGCCGTGCTGCATTGGCGATGTGGTGCTGGCTACGGCAACGCTGGCGGCGCTGAGGCGCGGCTATCCGGCGGCGCATATCACATGGGCGGTGGGAAGCTGGTCAAAGGCGGTTGTAGAACATCATCCACTGCTCAATGACATTCTGGACACAGGCGAAGGCGCGTCGCCCGTAGAAACACCCCCCGCGATCCTGAAATTCGCAAACAGGCTGCGCGCCGGAAAATATGATCTGGTCGTTTCACTGGTACGTTCCCCTAAAATGAGCGCGGCTGTGGCGCTGTCTGGCATTCCCAATCGCGCGGGGCTGGATAGCAGCGGGCGCGGTTGGGGCTACAACATCAAGGCGAAAATTGATCCTGATCAGCCGCGCCATGAAGCCGAAATCTATCTGGATGTTCCGCGCGTGCTGGGGCTGGACGTTTCTGGTCTTTACGCCAACGTGCCCGTGCCTGAGGCGGATCGCGCAAACGTTCAGGCGCTGTTGAAAAGTGAGGGGGTTTCACGGCGCTATATCGTGGTCAATCCAGCAGGGGGGCGCAACCCCGGCATGACCTTTGACGCCAAACGCTACCCGCCTGAAAAACTTGCCGTTTTAGCGGCACGGCTGGCACAAACCCACCGGGCGCAAATTGTTTTGATCGGCGGCAAGCAGGATCAGGCGCTGTTAGAGGCGACCGCTTCAAACCTGCCATCACCACCAGCCGCGCAATTTGCTGGAACGCTCTCTTTTGGCGAAATCGCGGCGCTGGCGGCAGATGCCTTCCTCTATACCGGCAACGATACTGGCCTGACCCATTTATCGGCGGCGGCAGGCGGCAAAACCGTGATGATCATGGGGCCGACGGATCCGCGCCGCTACGCCCCATTTGCACAGCAGGCGATTGCCCTGTGGAAGCCCGCGCAAGTGTCTAGTCGTGGGGTGTCATCGGGCGTGCTTGAAAACTGGGATTGGGATCGGGATGGCATCTCTGTTGATGAAGCTGAGGCGCAGATCGAAGCGTTTTTGGGAAGGCACGGCAACTAAACTATCCTCTTTCACACTCCGCAGGCGTAGAAACATTTAGCCGATGCAGCGATAGATTGAGTGAAGCCAATGATCATCACTACCCAAATGTTCGAGCGTTTTTACGCACAGTCAGACCGATTTACAGGTCTTAGTCGAGGCTATTTTGAGAGGGAGGAAACGCTGCTCAAAGAAATTCACGAAGAAAAATGGGTGTTATGGGTAAAAGTGCGCTTTAGCGATCATGAGCCTGTTTGTTATTCCGTATCCAGTGCAGATGAAATTGTCGAGGCCTCGAAACGCTGGTTCTGCCCAGAGCTTTGGGGCGTAAAACCGGGATACGAACTGGAAGACGCGCAGCGAATAGATTATGAAAAACTGACGGTTTTCATCGGTGATTTTGATGAATACGGGGCAGAAGCAGGACTGGTGATGAACACGTTGTACCCGCGACCCGCCGATGCGCCCCCAGACCGCATGACGCAGGAGCTTATTGAGGAGTATGGTCTTGACGAAAACGGAAATATCAGGTTTCCATTATCTGAGCAGTAATCGAAGTCATGATCGCCTCAGATGAGTTCAAAACCCCGCGTCGTTCGGTGCAGTTGACCGATATGATTGCCGGACAGATGGGATTGGATGTATCGGAATCGCTGTATTACATTGACGCGCTTTTGGGCATGGATGAAGATTCTGCTGATATGAACCAATGAACATGAATTTCTAAGACAATTTTTTCAAAAATTAGCTGGTTATCTGTTACACTGTTCCGCTACACCCCGAAATGGAAAATGGCATGGCGGAACGCGTACTTGACCGCACCAATGAAGAATGGCTGGCAGCACTTCGAGGCGAAGGCGACGCGCAGGCGCTCGCGCTGAATGACCTCAAAGAACGTTTGCAGCGCGGCATTTTCTATTACCTGAGCCGCGAACGCAGCGATCTTAGCGACCTTTCCAGCAACGAACTCCAGCAGATGGCCGCCGATATGAGCCAGGATGCCACGCTGCGGGTGCTGGAAAATCTTGATAGCTTTCGCGGCGACAGCATGTTCACCACATGGGCAACCCGCATTGCTGTGCGCGTCGCTATCAGCGATTTGCGCCGCGCCCGTTACAAAGATTTCAGCCTTGATGACATCATGGCTGATGGTGACTTTCTGCCGGCCAGCGCCAACCCACTCATGGGCGAACGCCCGCTTTCGCCGGAACGCGCCACCGAGCGTGATGAAGTGCTGGGCAAAATACGCGCGGCGCTGGGTGATGTGCTTACTGATCGCCAATTTCGCGCCTTATATGCCTATGCCGTGCAGGGCATATCGCTGGATGTGATCGCCAACGACCTGAACACCAACCGTAACGCCCTGTACAAGCTGATTCATGATGCGCGGCGTAAACTACGCACCTATTTTGAGAGTCAGGGCTTATCTATGGATTACCTGATCAATTTGTTTGGCGAAACATGAGCGCGGCGCCGTCAAGATATGAAAACTTCACGATTTTTGTTGTTTGATGGCCGCATTTATCCAGTAAGATAGACACAAATCCAAGCGTCGAAGCTAAAGATTAAGAAGAACAGGATGTACCGCAGTGGATGCAAAACTGCGACAGATCATTGAAATGATTTTCACTACTCATGAAGAGGGGATGATAGATTGCCCCACCTGTCATGAGAACCTGCATACGCTGTGGGCGCTGGTTGAAAATGGCGCTGATATCAGCGAGATCGTTCCGGCAATGGCCGCGCATCTGGCCTGCTGCCGGGAATGCCAGGAAGAATATGAGGCATTCATTTGCATTATGCGGGCGGAACAGCAAGGGCTAACGAACATGCCCCCCTTGAACAATCGGACTCCAGATACGAAAGAGGCTTAATTACATGCGTAAAGTACGTGTTGTCGTCATCGGTTCAGGCCCCGCCGGTTTGACCGCCGCGTTGTATACCGCGCGCGCGCAGTTAAGCACCGTGGTGATCACCGGCATGCAGCTTGGCGGGCAGATCGCCACCACACACGATGTTGACAACTTCCCCGGCTTTCCAGATGGCGTACAAGGCCCGGAACTAGCCGACAAGATGCAGAAACAGGCGGAACGCTTCGGCGCAGAGATGGTTTATGACCTGGTGACCGAAGTCGATTTTACGCAGGGTTCTCCGTTCACCGTTAAAACGCAGAATGAAACTTTTCTGGCCGACAGCGTGATCGTCACTATCGGCGCCAGCCCGCGACGGTTGTGGATTCCCGGCGAGGCTGAATTCACCGGGCGCGGCGTAAGCTGGTGCGCTACCTGCGATGGCTTCTTCTTCCGGGGTAAGGATATTGTGGTGATTGGCGGCGGCGACTCTGCGCTTCAGGAAGCGATCTTCCTGACCAAGTTCGGCAAAACCGTGACTATCATTCACCGACGTGATACCCTGCGCGCCAGCATGGCGCTGCAAACCCGCGCCTTCGCCAATGAGAAGATCAGCTTCATCTATGACACTGTCGTTGAAGAGATCAAGGGCGCAGATAATCTGGTCAATTCTATCGTCTTGAAGAACGTCAAAACTGGCGCTGTGAGCGAATTTAAGACCGATGGCGTGTTCATCTTCATCGGCTATGATCCGAACAGTTCGGTGTTTGGCGGGCAGATTGATACAGACGCGGCCGGCTACGTCATGGTCAATGACCGTATGCAAACCAACGTTGAAGGCGTGTTTGCGGGTGGCGAAATTCACGACGACGTTTTCCGCCAGGCGATCACGGCGGCGGGTGAAGGCTGCGCGGCGGCGTTAATGTCTATCAATTGGCTGGGCGAACGTGAAGGGTTGGGACTGCTGCAAACCCTTGATGAGACGCCAGAACTGGCGATCACCGGGTAAACCGGTCGTTCAGCAGATACGAAAGCGGAAGGGCGGCACAGGCTATGTGTCGCCCTTTTTTTGTTCCTAACCCTATCCTTCAAGCACAAAAACTAATTTTCGTTATAATGATTTCAAGCTATGTTTTATTAACGAGCGTTATTCAGAAATTCTGCTCCAAACCCTTCCTGATGATCGTGCTTTCCCCATAGCGATAAAGAAGGCGTGTAAGGATGGTAAGGGGCGAAAAGGCAGTATTTTCTGCTCAGAATCCTTAACGCTGACGTTCACGAGTTACATTGAAACCAACCTTTTGCGCAGAATATCACAGGGATTTCAATGCAATCACCCCGCCACATGCCTAAACAACGCATCCAGAAAGCGGCCGAACCCCAAACACAGCAGAATACGGTCGTCAATGAGCAACCGGCAAAAACAGCCTCAGAAAGCTCCCCGATACTCGCGCTGCAAAAACATGTAGGCAACCAGGCTGCACAGCGTTTGCTGATACAGGGAAAGAGAAGCGGCGTATTACCGGCAAAAGCCGCTTTGCAGGCCAAACACAATCCACTTTTACAACGCACGCCAACCGGAGAGAACCCGGCGCCAACCAATACAGACGAGTCGTCGCTGGAACCGGGAAGTCAATTGCTTATTGATGGCCAGTTGGTAGGCACTGTAGATGAGGGCATTAACTGGTACAACAAACGTATTGATGCGCTTGAAAAGCAAATCAGCGAATTTCAGGATCAGGGTGAAGCCCCCCCTGAAATTTTGAATACTGTGATCGAAAAAGGGGATCAGTTAGTAGCGCAGCTTTACGCTTCTGACGCCACGATGATGCCTGATTCCGGGATTGAGGCGCTGGCGGATTGGGGCGATGAATATACCGCCGCCATGAAACAGGCCGATCAGCAAATCGAGAACATAGCCATCGGCCGTATGCGTGAAATGCAGCGGAAGATTCAAGAAATTCTTGACAACATCAAGCAGCTTGAACCTAAAATGCGCGATCTACAGCGCAGCGCCTTCCGTAAAGGCAGTGAAGATACCCTCACAAATGTTGCCAATACCTTCGCGCTCTACCTTGACAGTTCGCTAGTCGCGAAAGACTGGCTGGAAACTGCCACTACCACCATGAAAGATGTTAAATATCTGGGCACTACCCTGCGCGCGCAAAAAGCCATGCACGACATTCCCATCTCGTGGGAAGACACGATGGTGCAAAGCCGCAATTCACGCGTGGTGAAGTTTTTGGATGCCGCCGACAAGCTGAACAAGGCGTTTGCAACTTTCCAACTACTCAGCGGCGCGCTGGATCTGCTTGGCGGCCAAAAAACCAAGAGCGATATCGGCTCAAAGGGTGTTTCTTACGCCACAACCGTCGCCAGCGCGGGCGGCACACTACTGGGCGTATCGGCTTTCTTCGGCCTGTACAACAATTTCTATATCGGCCCGATGGTGAGCAAAATTCTCAGCCAGCTTGAAGTGCTTAAAGACCTGCTTTCCACCGAACAAAACCATCCGCTGATCCAGCTTGGCTATCTCGATCTGGTGAACTGGGATATCGAACCCGGCGGCCGTGAAATGTTTGACTACATGATGAAGGTGATGAAAGCCACCAGCGCGTTAGAAGTGCCCGCGCCCAGCGGCGATGTGCTCGAATATTTCGATGATAACGAAGATGATTTCAATGCCGGGGCGATGGGCAAAGATGATCTGCCCACCGAAGGCTTGATTTTCACGAGCGTGAAAGGCTCTGACGCTAAATACTGGATCTACAAGCACCGCGCTGATGTTTGGGGCATGCTCTACGGCTCTATGCCTGTGCCGAAATAATTTACGGCTACGTATTTGAGCGAGAAATGCTGCGCTTCCGCCCGCCCCTAAGCGTTTCGCGAACACCGCTCAGGGGCGGCGAGTTTTACGGATACCGGCTCAGAATGACGCGGAAGCGCGTGCGCTGGCCGATGCTGGTGAACTCAGTCGCACGCGGCTCAAACTCTGCGCGGATGGCCGCCATCTTGCCCCCCGCTGACGCGCCCTGACAGATTTTCTCCATCGCATCAATATCATCGTCGCTGATCCAGCCACCCATCAACACGTTAATCATGCGGATCAGCTCGTCGGTGGGCTGGCGGCCAATGGTGGCGACATCGGTATTCGCCGCCCATTCGCGCACCGCGTCATCATCGGTGAATGCGCCGGTGACGATACCCGGCAGTTCATTACCGGCCACTTCGGCGGCGGTTTCGGCGTAATCGGTTGCTCCCCAGCGAGATGCTGATGGATCAACAGGCACGGGCACGATCTGCTCGGCGGCAAACGAGGAAGGAATCACATAGCGCGTTCCCTGAGCAATCGCGTCGGTAACATCCTGCCGCGATAGGCGAACTGCTTCAATCGCCAGCGCGCGGTTGCGCTGTACCATCGCATGACGGGGATCAGTGGTTGGCAGATCGAAAGTTTCGTCGCCATAGGCCGTCCACGTGTCGCCGCGAGGGTTGGCTACATCAACGCCATGCTGGTTATCAAGGTCATGCAAAATTTTCGACTGCACATTTCCAGAGGTGCTGGTCATCAACTGATCGCGCTGAACGCGCATGTGGCCGCTGGAGAAAGCATCGGTCAGAAAATGATCGGCGGCGGCGTTCATGGCATAGGCGGTATCGCCACCCCCGGCTACAGCGGCAGTCAGCGCCTGTATGTGCATCTGCCGCCACGTTTCCATGTTGGAATGGCCGGCGCTGGCGTGCGAGAAATGGGTTTCATTGCGTGCCGCCAGCGCCAGATAGCGCCCACCGGTAGCCGATTCAAGCTGGGCGGTGGTTGCGCCATCCCGAATCAGCGGGATCAGGGTGTATATCTCGCGCAGCGAAGCGTTATTCAGCCGGTTCCAATCCTCATAAAAATCGCCGGAAAGCGCGATGATTTCGCCATAAGATAGCCCCCGCGACAGCATCCGTTTTTGCTGGGCGTTGCCATCGTTATAAAGCCGCTGCCATGTTTCAGGCCAGGTGGTCACCGCATCGGCATAGTTAGGCAGATCGCGGCGATGGGCGTTGATGATCATGAATCCCGCGCCAGAGCCAGCCGCTGAATCGCCCAGATCAACATGTTCCGGGCTGTCAAAGCGCTGAATAGTATTGGCAACCGGCGCGCGTGGCGCGTGATGATCCCGCTTTTTCTGGATCATTCGGGTAATCGCGCGGTTGCCTATAACGCTCTGCATCCGCTGCAACCCGCTGACGGAGGGGGACGTTTCCCGAATTAAAGGGGATGTTTTCGGCGCTGCCTTTTGATTTGTATCGTGGGTTTGCATATAGAGATCCCGCCTTTCATTTACAGCCAAAACAGGGAAAACAAATCAACCTGAACGGCTGTTTGTGGCAGAACGTACATTGGGCAAGGAAGATGCTGTGCGATGGGTGTTCGACGCGGGATCAAAATCCGGCAAAGCCAGCCACAAACTTCGGAGAGATGTTTACCTGTATATCTATCTTATGCTTACTTCACTTTAGCGCGATTATATGACGCCGCAATCAAAACAGCTTAGTCTTCGCTGCTGGAGCGCTTGTGTTCCGCGATGTAACGCATCAATCCGGGAAAATCGCCCTGCGCAGCAAAACGAGCCTGATACGGCCATGTTGGCAGCGAGGCTTCTACCCTGCCGACCACGCGCACACCAGCAGCCGATAATACGGCTTGCAAAGATTCCGGCGTTTCATCCGCCAGTTTGCCGTAAGTGGTGATGCCCGCTTCGTAAAGCGCGCCCGCAATTTTCGGACCGATGCCATCAATCACTACCAGATCATCGCGAAGCAGGGCATAAGGAACGCCCTCAATCTCTGGTTCAGCTTCTGGCTTAGGGGTTTCGGGAATCTCGTCCGTCGCGATGGGCAGTTCCAGCACAGGCGCGGCGGGCGCTTCTTCTGAAATGACGGAATCCGGCGGCAGGTATTCCCGCAAGTTTGGCGCTGGGGCTGAAGCGCTGTCCTCACTCGCTTTGGCTGCCGAACGGCGTTTCGGCGTTTGGATGAACAGAATGAGCAGCCCAAGCAGCACCAGACCCAACGGCAAAGCGTAGGTCAGAAGTTCCGCGCCGCTCACCACATAGTTGGTTACCAGCAGTATCGCCAGCAAGAACAGAATTGAAGCTGCCAGCACGCGCCCGTTACGATCAATTGCCATGCGCCGTTTCCCTTCTATGACTTCGCCAAGTCTTGAATATACGTAATTATACGGAGAACGTGCCGATCTTTTCAAACCTGTTGGCGTTTATGCCCCCTTCGCGCTATTGTCTCAGCCAGACGACAGCCAGAAATTCAGGGTATTTAGCCTGTGATCAAGATGACCATCTGGGCGCTGCTGACGCTGGTTTTAGCTTCCTGCCAGCTTGCAGCGCAAAGCGATCTGCAAAACACAACCGCCGCGCCAGCTTTAACCGCGCGCCCAAATGAAACGCCGGCTCATGACACCTATTTGAGCATTGAGGTTACAGGTATCGCGGGCGCCCTGCCTGTAGGCGAAAGCGCCTTGCAGGTGACGGTGCGCGACGGCGCGGGGCTGGCAGTTGTAGGCGCTGCGGTGCAAGCGCGCGGCGATATGACCCATCCGGGCATGGCGCCGATCTTCGGCGTGGGCGTAGAGAATGAGCCGGGAATTTACGACGTGCCGCTGAATTTCAATATGGGCGGCGACTGGATAATCACAATTGATGTCACCAGCGCCAACGGCTTGACTGCCAACCAGCAGGTCAGCGTACAGGTGCAGGCTTAAATCATGGCCGCCAAACCCCGCGCCCCCCTCTATACGCCCCGCCCCAGATTCAATCTGCTGCGCTTGCCGGTCATCGGCAGGCTGCTGCGCTGGCGTTGGGGGCGGCTAGCCCTGCAAATCCCGCTGCTGCTGCTGGCGCTGCTGCTGATCTATGATGGCTTCACCGGCAGCCCCATCGCCTCGCGCAATCTGGCGACGATTGCCCCCTGGGTGCATTATCGTGGGCTGGTGGTGCTGGCGCTGCTGCTGGTGGGCAACCTGTTCTGTATGAGCTGCCCCTTCACCATCCCGCGCACGCTCGCCAAACGGCTGAGCCTTCGCGGGCGACGGTTCCCCCGTATCTTACGCAATAAATGGCTCGCCATCTTCACCCTGTTTGCCCTGTTTTTCTGCTACGAGTGGCTGGATTTATGGGCATCACCCGCGCTCACCGCATGGGTGATCATCGGCTATTTTGCGGCTTCCTTCGTGCTGGAAGCGGTGTTCACCGAATCCGCCTTCTGTAAATACGTCTGCCCGTTGGGATCGTTCAATTTCACCTATTCAACCGTGTCGCCGCTGCAAATACAGGTCAAAAACAGCGCGGTATGCGCCTCATGCGTGGGCAAAGAGTGCGTGAACGGCAGCTACAGCCCGCAGCCCGTGATTCTGGTAGATGAGATCGGCATCAACGGCCAGCCAGTCAAAACGCATGAGCATAATCCACAAGGCACGCCGGGCTGTGGCACGCTGCTTTTTGCCCCGCAAATACAGTCGAATATGGACTGTACCCTGTGCCTTGACTGCGCGCGCGCCTGCCCGCACGATAATATCGGCCTGTTCGGGCGCGGCTTTGGCGCGGAACTGAGCCGCCCCAAACTGTGGCACAACCGCTATGACATCAGCTTTCTGGTGATCGGGCTGGCATGGCTGGGGCTGGTCAACGCCTTTGGGATGATCTCGCCCGTCTACGATCTGATGCAGGCGCTGGCCGCCACATTCGGGCTGACCGCGCTTGGCTTGAGCGACAAGCTGATCGAAGGCGTGGCGCTGCTGGCGATCTTCATCGTTGGCGCAGGCATCCTTCCGCTGATCACCACCTTCGCCGCCGCCGCGCTGGCACGCGCCATGACCCGCACCGCGAAGCGTGACACCCTGCGAATCGCCCTCACCAATTTCGCCCCGATCTTCGTGCCGCTTGGCTTAGGCTTCTGGATCGCCCATTACGGCTACCACTTTTTGACCGGCTTAGGCTCCATCGTGCCCGTATTTCAGGAATTTTTGCAGAATCACGGCATCGGCGTTTTAGGCGAACCGAACTGGGCATTAGGCAGCGCGCCGAATCTTGAGCTGATCGGCGCGGCGCAGGCATTGGCGGTGATCATCGGCTACGCGGCCAGCTTATGGCTAAGCCAAAAGATCGCCATGCGCCTGTATAAGCGGCAGATGCTGGCTGGCTTTGTGGTTTGGGCGCTGCTGCTCACGGCGATGATGCTGGCTGGCCTGTGGTTGTTCAGCCAGCCGATGGAAATGCGCGGCACGATTCTGTTTGATTAATAATTTGAAAATCTTTGGCGTTCCCAAATCTGTCATCGCCCTGCAACACACAGCAGGTAAGGTTTCATCCCAAAAGGCATAACATGACCCGCGTACCAGCACTACACCAACAATTTCTAGATCGCGCGCTGCCCCTACTGCAAGCCGATTCGCGCCTGCTGGGTACGGCGGTGGGCGGCTCGTGGCTGCGTGATGCGATGGACGAGTATTCCGATCTTGATCTGGTGATTGCCGTTGATCCTGCCGCCTATGAGTCCGTCATGCGTGACCGCATGGCAATTGCTGAAAGTATTGGCGATCTGCTTTCCGGTTTCACGGGGGAGCATGTGGGCGAACCGCGGCTGATTATCAACCTGTATGGCCCGCCACTGCTGCATGTTGATTTGAAGTTCGTCTCGCTGGACGATTTGCCTAAGCGCGTGGAAGACCCCGCGATTTTATGGGAACGCGAAGGCGCGATGACCAGGGCTTTTGCCAGTGAAGCGCCGTATTATCCGCAGCGCGATTTGCAGTGGATGGAAGATCGTTTCTGGGTGTGGATTCATTATACGGCAGCGCATCTTGGGCGCGGCGAGCTTTTTGAAACCATTGATGCTCTGACCTCGATTCGCGGGATGGTGATCGGCCCGCTGCTGGCGATAAAACACAGTTTGCGGCAGCGCGGTGTACGCCAGATCGAGCAGTACGCGGTGGATGATCTTCTGGATGTGATCGCCACACATCCCGCCTACGACGCGCGCTCTTGTGGCGAGTCTGCGCTGGCACTGGCGCGGGCATATCAGCGCTTGCGGGACGAGCTTGCGCCGCCGGATTTGCTGCGCCGAACCGATGCCGAGCGTGAGGCGCTGCGCTATCTTCAAGCGGAAATTGACCGGCAAGCGTAAAGCCATAGATGATGTAGGCTACGGCGATGTTTTGCCGATGATTGCCACCCACCGCAAAGCGCGGATGCACAAGCATCCCGACGCGCTTGAAGTTTGCAAAATCAATCCAATCCATACTATATTGACGAATAGTAGTTAATGCGTTTGGATATTGTGAGGGTAACCATCATGACTCGCCTCTGGATTCAACGATGGCTCACCGGGTTTTGCGCGGGGCTGCTATGTCTCATCGGGCTTTCCATTTCGGCACAGGGCTTTCCTGATGACAGCGAGTCGCCCCCCAAAATACAAGTGACAAGCTCAATAACCTACGTTGCGCCCGGCGCAAATGGCAGAGATAGCGATATTTATGTGATGACGCTTCTCGATGAAGCGGGATTTATAGACCATGACAACAATCCTGATACGCCGCGCGTGATAGAGGAAGGGGGCTACGAAATCACCAACCTCACGAACACGCCGGAAATAAACGAGATTGACCCGCTGTTCTCGCCGTCTGGCAATTTCGTTGCTTTTCGGCGGGAGACGTCCCCCGGTATTCAAACCCTGATTATATCCGACATCTACGGCGAAAATTCGGTGCAAATCACCCCGAAGGGCGTCAACGTACTAAACACAGCCTTCAGCCTGGACGGGACGCAGGTTGCTTTTAGCGCCCAGTGGGGCAGCGAGCAATTCAGACTTTACCGGAGCGATATTGACGGTGAAAACCAGTACTTGCTGACCCCCGGAGAGGGTTTCAACGTAGGTTTTCCGCTGTGGCACGCAAACCAGGATGGGGACGAAGAAATCGTCTTTCTTCAGATCCAGAATGGGGAGGCGCAGTTGAAACGCATCAACCCGCTGACGGCAGAAGTGACATATACCAGTGAATCGCTAAATCAGGCGGGGATGCTCGGTTCGTTTTATGGAAACTACCTCAGCGCAATCGTGCGCGGGGACAGCACCGACGATTGGGAAACTGGCTTTATAAACCCTTACACCGGCGAATTTGTGGCGCTCACCAACAATACGACTAACGACTGCTGCCCGCGAGCAATATGGGCGACGGATGGCGTCGTGGAAACGGATATGAATTTTAGTATGCCGCAGCCAAGCGCATACTATCTGTCTGACACCGAGGATGGAGGGCGTGACATTTACAGCGTCAACCTGGATGGCTCGAACCGGGAAAACCTCACGGCGAACGATGAGCGAGAATACACCAGTATAGAGTCGCTGTTCTTTGATACGCTGCTCGTTGGATACGATGAGTTCGAAGGCGATACAAGGATTCCCCGGCTCGGTTTCACGTGGAATATCAGGCGCTGGGAATCTGGCGGAGCCTACGAACACATATTTCTGACAACCGGTTTTGACCCTGACGTAGTGGATCCGATTTCGCTGGAGCAGCTTGAAGGTTTTACAGACGCCGGACTTGTGCAAGCCTGTACGTTTACATTCTTTGCCGAGGAAATAACAACACATGCCGGTGACGTCTACGCTGAACCCAGCGAATTATCCACTGTGGTACGTTCGCTCGCTCCGAGAGAAACAGTTCAAGTTAACGGCGTGCAACCCTCTCCTTCCGGGACCTGGCTTCATCTGACCGATGGGACATGGGTCAGAGAAGTTGACATGGTGCCACCAGATAACTGCCCTGCGCTGCCGAGGATTCTGCGCTACGAGTTATAAGTAACCTGAGCTGTAGATAAGGGGTTGTTTTCGCACTATCGTCACCCCCCTTATACTACAGCGCTTACCTTCCAAGCTCGATGACGCCGATCAGCAGCTCATTTCCAGCGCAGCGGCTGTCTTCCAGCACGCAAAACGGCGCGATCTCTGGATAGCGATACCAGCCAGCAAACAGACGATATTCGCCTGCCGGTAAATGGGCTGGCAGATCGAGAACAGC
>LMZS01000137.1 GCA_001567085.1 Chloroflexi bacterium OLB15 | reverse complement strand
ATGGCGTTCCATGTAACGCGGAATTTGAGATCGGAACTGTTGCACGTAAAACGGGCGCTCAGGGCGCGGCCCAACCAGGCTCATCTCGCCCAGCAGGACATTGATCAACTGCGGCATCTCGTCCCAACTCGTCTTACGCATAAACCGCCCGATGCGGGTCACGCGTGGGTCGTTTTCTACCGTCCAGCCAATACCTGAAGATTCCGCATCCTGTCGCATCGAACGGAACTTGATCATCTGGAACGGGCGTCCATCCAACCCCATCCGTTCTTGTGTATAGAAAGCGGGCCCTTTGGATTCCAGTTTGATCGCAATCGCCGTCAGCAGCAGGAATGGCGACAGGAACACCATCCCCAGGCTAGAGCCGAATACATCCAGCCCACGCTTCAAACTCAGTTTCCAGCCGCGCAGGGCGATGTCACGCACCGTGATCAGCGGCACATCGCCTAGTTCGCCCATCGTCATGTCGCCAGCGATATATGCGAACATGTCCGGATAAACCTTGATGTCCACGCGCCCGCGCTGGCATAAGGTGATCAGTTCCACAATTTCGCCGCGCTGCGCGTCCGGAATCGCGATGATGACCTGCTGCACGCGGTAGGTGTCCAATAGCTGTGGCAGATCGGCGGCGTTGCCCACCACCGGAATCCCGTTGATCCTGTCCTTGATTGTCGTCTGAGGGCGCGGGTTCACGATGCCGATGATCTCAAACCCCAGGTCTGGGCTGTTCTTGATCTTGCGCGCCAGATCGCGGGCGATCTTGCCCATACCTACAATCAGCAGCGGATCGCGCTCAATCCCGCGAATACGAAGCTGGCGCACCAGCGCGCGGTTCAGCAGGCGTCCGGCGGTCACCAGCACAATGCTGAAAGCCAGCACGTAAAAGAACATGCTGCGCGGGTAATCAATGGGATCAGCCAGGCTGTTTTTGAAGATGAGTTCCTGAAAACCCATCACCATCAGCGAGCCAATCGTCACCATCCCGATGATATTCCGCGTCATATCAATTCGGCTGATTGCGCGCGGTTGATGGTACATGCGCGAAAAATAAAATAAGCCTGAAATCGTGATGAGTTGCAGCATCAGCGTAGGGATATAAATGGAAAAGTCTGGCTGGTTCTGTGGAATGCTGAACAGGGGCAGCGTTTGCCGCGCGGCATAAGCCAGCAAGAACGCCAGAATCAGCGCCGCGATATCGGTGAATACCAGCAGCGCGTCAAGCGCTTTTTTGGTGCGGCTAATCCGGTTTCCGGTTACGTTGCTGCGGGTTGACGGATTTCCGTCCACATATTCCGCCCGCCCTTGATCAGCAGCGCCATCATGATCAGGCTGTGCAGCCATTTCGGCGTCGTTGCCTCGTAGTGTTTCCGGTAGAAGATCAACATCGCGCGCCAGAACTCGAACTGGGCTTTTTTGCTTTGCCGGCTGGCTGCGCGTTTCACGTGTATTATCTGCACCTGCGGATGATACACCACTTTCCATCCGGCGTTTTTTGATTCGATACGCCCAATCAATATCCTCGGCATACATAAAAAAGGCTTCATCCAGCAGCCCGGTATCGGCAATCGCCTCACGCCGTAACTGCATATAAGCCCCGACCACCGAATCGACTTCCGCTTCCTGATCCGGATCAATGAACGTCATATTGTAGCGCCCAAATTCCCGATGATGAGGAAATAACTTGGAAAGTCCCATGAAATGATAGATCGAAACCATCGGCGTGGGAAATCCACGCTTGCAGGCTTTATCCAGCGTGCCATCTGGCAGCACAATTTTAGGCCCCGCAATCCCCACGTCAGGGTGCGCGTCCATAAAAGCGATCATATCGTCAAAGGCGTTGGGCGGCACTTCGGTATCTGGGTTTAAGAGCAGGGCATAGCGCGGCGCGTTGGCTTGCACCTTGCCTTTTCCTTCATAGCCCAGCGCCCGTAAACCCACATTGTTTCCGGCGGGGTAGCCAATATTACTTTCGTTCGTGATCAGTTCAATTTGTGGGAATTCGCTGCGCACCATCGCCGCGCTGTCATCGCTGGAAGCATTGTCCACCACGATCACCCGGCGGCTGAATTCGCTGTGCGATTCAATCACCGTTTGCAGGCAGCGGCGCAGCAAATCACGGGTATTCCAGTTTAAGATGACCACGCCCAGATCGTACAAGTGACACTCTCCCGATGCCCCTGATTTTAGCACAGCACCGGGACTAAATGCCCAACGCTGTCTACACGCCAGCTCGCTGAGTATCGCTCAAATGATTGAATCAGGGGTCTAAATGATGTGGGATAATCTGGCATACGTGGGAAAACTTCTGACGATCCAAACCAGATTGTAACGATCTTCATGCGAAGGCGTATTGGACAATAGCACGCTTTTTCTGCTAATCTACGAACAGATTGTTAATGGGTTTTTAACAGCCCATCTGCCATGTTTTGTCCCTGTTTGGCAGTAATTGATATACGTTTCACCACTACCAAAAATAACCAGCACAAGGTCTTTTGATAGATCTGGCAGGTAGTAGTTTCATACCTGCCAGACGGGTTCGTTTTGCCTGCCCTTAAACAGGCCGTGATAGAAGGATGATTAGCGATGGTTGACAGTGTCAAGGCCAAAAATACGCTGCACGAACTGGGCTATAAAATATTCCTGGATCGTTACGCGATTAAAGATATGAAACGCACCACATTAGCGGTTGGCGATACGGTCATCGTGGTGGTGAATAGCGAAACCGGCCAGCGTGAGGTCGGGCATATCTTACGGCTTGATCTGCCCATTGTGACTATTGAATTGCTCGATGGTGAAGTCGTCACCCGCGATCTTGAGCATGTAGATAAGCCTCTCGAAACCGAACCTGAACAGATGATGGATCGCGTTGCTGCTGGCATTGCGCAGGTCGAAGAATCCGCCTCGCTGCGTAAGTTGTGGACGGAACGCTTCCGCTGGCTGCTGGACGATTTCAAGTTCGTCCCTGCCGGCCGCATCCTCACCGCCGCAGGCACCGATCAACAGCTTACTTTCTATAACTGCTATGTGATCCCATCCCCCCGTGATTCGCGCGGCGGTATCATCGAAACCCTGCTGCAAATGACCGAAATCATGTCGCGCGGCGGTGGCGTTGGCATCAACCTCAGCAGCTTGCGCCCGCGTGCCGCCTACGTCAAAGGCGTAAATGGCCGCTCCAGTGGTTCAGTCAGTTGGGGCGCGCTTTACAGTTTCGTCACCGGCCTGATTGAACAGGGCGGCTCCCGGCGTGGCGCGCTTATGCTGATTCTCGATGACTGGCATCCAGATGTGTTTGACTTCATCAATAGCAAGCGTCAGGCAGGCAAGATCACCAACGCCAATATCAGCGTCGGCGTCAGTGATCAACTCATGGAAGCCGTCAAAGCGGATGCCGATTGGTCGCTTGTTTTCCCGGACACCTCACACCCGAATTATGATGCCGAATGGGATGGCAATCTCGAAATCTGGCAGTCAAAAGGTTATCCGGTCATCACCCATCGCACCGTCAAAGCCCGTGAAGTGTGGGACACCATCATCGAAAGCGCGTGGGCGAGCGCCGAACCCGGCGTTTTCTTCCGCGAACGTTATAACAAGATGTCCAATTCGTGGTATTTCGCGCCCATCATCTGCACCAACCCGTGCGGCGAACAGGGCTTGCCCGCTTTTGGCGTGTGCAATCTCGGCGCGATCAACCTCGCTAAATTCTATGATGAAGCTAATCATGACGTTGCCTGGGGTGAGCTTGATCGCGCGGTACGTTATGCCACGCGCTTCCTTGATAACGTAATTGACGCGACGCCGTATTTCCTCGAAGAAAACCGGAAGCAGCAGACCAGCGAACGCCGCGTCGGTCTGAACAATATGGGTCTTGCCGAATTGATGATCGATCTCGGCATTCGCTACGGCAGTGATGAATCCGTCGAATTTATTGACAAACTCTATGGCTTCATCGCCCGCGCCAGCTACGAAACCAGCATTGAACTGGCTGAAGAGAAGGGCGCTTTCTCGCAGTTTGACGGTGAAAAGTTCGTGCAAAGTGGCTTCATGCAGTCCATGCCTGAAGATATTCAGGCCGCCGTTCGTGAAAAGGGTATCCGTAACGTGACCCTACTCACGCAGGCGCCCAATGGCACCACTGGCACGATGGTCAACACCTCTACAGGTATTGAACCGTTCTTCTCGTGGGTCTACTACCGCAAAAGCCGTCTCGGTTTGCATGAAGAACAGGTACCGCTGATCAAGGAATGGCGCGAAAAGCATCCTGAAGCGACGGAACTGCCCGATTATTTCGTCACCGCGATGGAATTATCGCCAGAAGATCACGTCAAGGTGCAGGCCGCAATCCAGCGTTGGGTAGATAGCAGCATCAGCAAAACTTCTAACGTGCCAAATGAATACACCGTTGAGCAAACTAAGCGCCTGTACGAATACATGTATGAACTTGGCTGCAAAGGCGGCACGATCTACCGCGATGGCAGCCGTGATGAACAGGTGTTGATGCTCAAGGAAGAGCCAGCGGAAGAAGCGCCTGCCACCGCTGTGCCGAATGTGCAGGAAGTAGCGACCCCGCATCACGTTTACCCACGCCCCAAGAAACTGCGCGGCGTGACAGTGAACAGCCGCACGCCTTATGGCACCGCCTATATCACCATGAACAGCGACGAGAACGGCTATCCGTTTGAGGTCTTTATCACGGCTCCCGGCAAAGCTGGCAGCGACCTGCAAGCTGACGCCGAAGGGCTTGGCCGCATGATCTCGCTGCAACTGCGCACCACCGCTCCCGGCAACCGCCTGCAAATGCTGCGCCTGATTGTTGAGCAGTTGGAAGGTATCGGCGGATCGCGCTCTGTAGGCATGGGCAAAAATCGCGTGCTTTCCCTGCCTGATGCGCTAGCGGGCGCATTGATGGATCAGTATTTTCCTGAAGATCAGTCCCAGCAGTTGAGCTTTATTGAAGACAGCGTCGTTTCTGCGCCAGATGTTGCTGTTGATCCAGCGCCGCCTGCCGCCCCCGATGTGACTCCGGCAGTCAACGGCCATAGCAATGGCAATGGTCATACCAATGGCAACGGCAAAAATGGCAATGGTCACGCTCATGAATCTCTGGCTGCCAGCAACGGCAAAACCCTGAACGTGAAGGGCTATTCGCGCGGCGCTGAAATGTGCCCATCTTGCGGCACCGTTTCGCTCATTCGTGCGGAAGGCTGCAAGAAATGCTCTAGCTGCGGCTACAGCGAGTGCTAAAGTGAGCCTGTTCAATCCAGACGCGCTTGCGCTTCTGCAAAAACCATTCATTGGGCGGATGGCCGTCGTTGATTTTGACGGCTATCCCCATTCGGTTCCCGTCTGGTATATGCTCGATGGCGATGATCTGGTCATCACCAGCTTCCGCGATACGCGAAAGGTCGAATACCTGCGCGCCAATCCCAAAGGCAGCATCGTCGTCGGCGGCGAAGATGAGGTCGGCATTGGCTACTTGATCAAAGGTGAATTCACCGTCGAAGACGATCTCGATTGGTCATGGCAGCGTAAAATCACCCTGCTGTATGAAGACCCGGTAACCGCCGAAGCCCACCTTGCCGAATGGAGTCAGCAGCCCGCCGTCCTCATCCGTCTTCACCCGCGTAAAGTGGTCAAGGTGTATTAAATCTGCTTTTAGGGGCGGCACATCGTGTCGCCCGTTTTTTTATCTTCCGCAGGCGTAAAGCCTGATCTGTTGGCTAATCTGGCGGGGGCTTTGGATAGAGGTTGTTCTAAACGCGCACCTGTCCGTTATCCCAACCCAATCGCCCCTAGCACCGCATACGCCAGCCCTAGAAACACTTCCTGGATTCCGATCACCTTCGCGTTCTTTTCGCGCTGCGCAAACAGGCCGTAAATTGCCCGCGCCAGCAGCATCGCCGTTCCGATCAACGCAGCCACCCCAATCAGGTTCGCTGCCCACAGAACAGCCGTAATCGCCACCGCCGCGATATGCGTGATCAGCGTAGGGGCGCGGCTTGCTGGCTTGTTGTGCATCCACTTGATGCGTGTGCGTACATATTCAATTGAGGGAAGGCGCAGCAGCATCAGCAGCCCGGCAATTGCCGCAGTCGTCGCGGCCTGCCCGCCTGCCAGGATGATCGCTGGCGCGATGCTTGCCAGTGCCGCTGCCGCGAAAATCTCCGACCACAGGCTGCGACCCTCGTTGCGCGCTTCAAAGTAGAATTGTGCTGCGATCAGCGGCGCAGTCAGCAGCGGCGGCAGCCAGAACGCGCCGTCGCTCAATAGAAATGCCAGAATGCCAAACCCAACCGCCGCCGTGCTGTAGCCAATGGCGAAACGCTGTGCCAGCCGAGTCCTCTGAAAGACGCGCCCGCGTTTGCGGTCTTTGATCACAATTTTGAGCGGTTGATGCAGCAGAAATAAGCCCACCGCCGCGAGGCCGATCGCCACCCCCGCTAGAGAAGGCGCGACCAGTATCCCCAGCAAAATCGGCTCAAATAGAAAGCCCCAGCCACCGTGTTCGGCTGGCATTGCCACGCTTTTGATTGAAACTTGTACTTTGTTGGTGGTATGCAGTTGTGTGTTTTCGATAGAACTCATGCTGTACTCATCGGCCGGCGTTCGGCGCTTTTGCTCTTTACCGCGCCGTAACCCATCGCCATTAGAAACAGGATCACCGCTGCTGCATTGATCAAACTAGCCGTCATCCGGCCTTCAAACGATCCGCTAAAATCGCTGATCAGACGTATTATCAGCGAAAAATGCAGTATCACCAGCGGCAAATACATAATTGGCGAATAGGTGATATGGCGTCCTGTTAACGCCGGAAAGATCATCGGCGCATGCCCGAACACCATAGACAGGATGAAGCCGACCACAAGCGTGTGAATGAACGCGTCATACTGGTATCCAGCATATACCGCGCCAAAGCCAATGCCTATTAAGCCGCCGATTCCCAGCCATATATAGCCGCTGAACAGACACAGCGCAATATAGCGGGTTAAATCAGCAGCGCCCAGACGTTTGCTGGCAACGTCATAACGCAGCAGCCACAGCGCCATCAGCACCATCCCTGCGCCCGCGATCCGTATTCCCGTTCCCAGCGAAAAAATAGCCACCAGCACGCCTGTAACGTACACGGCAACCGCGCCCGCCAGCAGATATGCGCTCTGTCGGGTAAGCCGCGTCACCCGTGAAAGTTCCAGCCGTTCGCCCACAATGGTGAGCACAATGAAGGCTATCCACAAATGCACTGCTACAAATATCGGCTGCCCTGTTGCCCATAGCAAATTACCGGCAAACCACAGGCCAGCGCCAAAAGTCATGATCACCCCGTACATCGTCCAGTAATGGCGGGTGATCGCCGTATACAGGTAAATCGCGATCAGCACCACGCTGGCGATCACGAAACACCATTTGCTCACTTCCAACCCGACGCCCACAAGCATCAGTGTTCCGCCTACCCCTGAAATGAGCGGCGCGAGAAATGCCCACTGCCCTTTTGTGCGTGCAATGGCAAACAGCGCAACCGCTCGCTCCAGCGAAATCAGCGTGCCGAACACCCCGCAGATCATCAGCGGCCCGTGCAGCCCTACTAGCCCTGTATTGAAGGTGGGCAGCGACCAGCCTGCGCGCTGCAACGCCGCCCACCCGCCGCTGATCAGCATCAGGATCACGATGATGAATAAGGGGAACCGTAATAGGGAACCGCGCATTAGGCTGCCTTCATGATCCAATGGCTATAGGGAACAAGATCAGCAGCATTTTCACCGCCGTTTTTGCGACGATGCTGTGCGGCAAATGCGGTTGCATATACGCCCAACTGCCTTCATGCGCCTCGTATTCATCATCGCCAAAGCTAATCGTCGCCTGCCCCGATAGAATGTGGAGCATCGCTGGTACTGCCGCCGTGTGTTCTGAAAGGGACTGCCCGGCGGCAAAATCGAATAGCGTCACATTAGTTTTGCCTTTTTTGTAAAGGCTGCGGCTTACAATGCTGTCTTCCGGCGCGCCTTCAGAAAGCTGCTTCAAATCCTTGATGAATACGTAGTTGGGAGTGTCCGTTTGGACGGTCGTCATTTCAAATTCCTGTCTGCTGCATATGCCATTGAATGGCGCTGGCAATCGCTCGCGGCTCAGCGTCGTAAGTGAAACTCGCCACAAGCTGCCCTGAGGGATTTACCAGATACGAACGAGTTGAATGGTCAACGATATAGATTGCTTGTGAGCTTGTATTCATCTGCCGCCGGTAGTAAAAACCGTAGTCCGATTGAATACTCTCAAGCGTTTCATCGTCGCCAGAAAAGCCGATAAATTCCGGGTCAAAGTTGTTCAGATATGCGCGCATTGATTCTGGTGTGTCGCGCAGTCCATCAACGCTGATATAAAGGAACTTAATCTGCTCGGCATCTTCGCCTAGTAATGCCTTCACCTGCCGGTATTCGGCAAGCGTTAGCGGGCAAAAATCCGGGCAGTGTAGGTAGCCGAAGAATATCATCCGCCACTGCCCATCCAGATCGCTAAGGCTCATGTCTTCGCCTGTGCTGCTAGGCATGGTGAAATCTTGCAGTTGAACCGGCGGATTGACCAAATCGCCAACGTAGAGATCGGGGGTAGACGCAGCCTGTGTTGGCGCTTCAGTGACGGTGATCGGGGTTGCTAAGCTCGATGTTTGTTGCCCTGCCGGCGAACATGCGGCAATCGCCAGGATCACGCTGACCGCAGCTAGCCTTACCCACAGTGTCGTTTTTAATTGTACGCTAGATTGTTTCATGAGGTTTTCCTCCAACACACCCGCAAATATCCATAGATACACGCCGATGCGTGACCTGTTGATCTCAGCTTGCCATCATCATCAACCGGTCATAAATGGGTACAGCTAACGAGATTTCCTCGCCGGATTCAAAGTGTAAATGAAGCATGATCGCTTCGCCTGTGAGCAGGGGTTGGCGTACATCAAGCAGCATAATGTGCAGCCCACCGGGCGCAAGCGCTACAGTTTCGCTCGCTGGAATGTCCACACCCTCAACCGGGCGCATCTGCATCACGTCATTCTGCATCGTGACTTCGTGAATTTCGACAATATCGGCAGCTTCGGTTTCTGCGGCGAGCAGGCGTTCCTGCGTCTCGCCGGGATTGTAAATGGTCAGGTAAACCGCGCTCACGCTGCCAGCGGGCATCGTATCGCTTCCATCACCGGCAGCGGGTCGCCCCCAAACGTTCTGAATGATGAGCGTATGGGGTGCGGGCGGTTCAGTTAATATAGGCAGGCCAATGATCTGGGTGAAAGTTTCACCGCTGGCCTCACCGCTGTCATCCAGAATTTCAAAGTTCAGCGCGGCTTGAATGGCCTCGCCTTCAACCAGATTTTGCTGTAGATCGAGCAGCATTACATGGAAGCCGCCCGGTTGCAGCGCCGCGCTCTCATTTGCGGCAATCACGATTCCGCCCTCAACCGGGCGCATCTGCATAACATCGCCTTGCATCTGTGTTTCATGCAGTTCAACAACTGCTGCTGCATTTGTTTCAACACTGGAAAGCCGAATCGCATTTGCCAGAGGGTTTTCAATGATCATATACGCGGCGCTTACTCCGCCCATCGGCATTGCTGCTTCAGGGGTTTCTTCGCTCTGGCTCGCTGCTGTAGTTACAGTTGCTCTTACCCATGCGCCACTAATAATAGCTGCCGTATCCATCTCTTGTGCAGAAATGGCGACGCCGGTAACTAGCGAAAACAGCATAAACGGGACGAGCAATTTGCGAAGCATGATAATACGCTTTCTTAGGCTTCTGTGCGCCCAATCATCAAACGTTTTCAAGATCAGCGGGTGGCGTTCGCGCGGGATAATCTCGCGCACATCAAGGGTGATGGTGGGTTCGGTTTGTCCTGACATTGTTCTCTCCTTTTAGATTAATCGCGAACTGAATACTGGTTAGCCAATGCGCCCGATCTGCACGCGCCACACTTCCGGGCCAGTTTCAAGGTAATTCCATGTAAACATATCTGGCCGTTCATGCATGAACTGATAGCGCAGCGGTTCCGGCGCATGATCGTTTACCAGTAAAAAGGATTGCCCCGGCAGCAAACCATCAAAAGTTTTGAAAATCAGCGGGTGGCGTTCGCGTGGGGCAATCTCGCGCACATCAACCGTTGTAGTTGGTTCGGGTTGTCCTGTCATTACAGATCTCCTTTTTCAGCTTGCGCGCCCCCTAAAGGTTTAATACGGGGCACGATATACAAAGCAAAACACAGGCCAGCCAGTAAGATTCCTACTCGCCCGCTGGCCGCGAGCATTTGATTGCTGCTCCACTGCCCAATAATCCCCATCAGCAGCGCGGCGTTGAGTAAGACATAAGCGGCTTCAGCGAGGTGAACCCGCCCGTAACGTGAGGGGGAAGAAAAACGCGGCGTAATCCAGAATGCAGTTCCCATTGCCAGTTGCAGCATCCAACCGAGCAACAGTATTTCGATATGCACCGGCAGCAAGCGCCACACTAACGCATCAAAGGGAATCCCTTTGTTGAACAGCATCAACCCGCCGAAGAAGAAGCCAACGCCAAGATAAATCAGCGCTGTGCGGATCATCCACACACTTAATCGTGGCATCGCTCAACGCTCCTTCACACGCCCCCAGATGCTGGCGACAAACAGCCATCCTGCCAGCACCTGTAAAATTGCGGATAGCCCCAGAAGGCTTCCTACGGCTGAACCTGGATAAACCGCCAGCGCGGGTTCGCCAATTGCCCGCAGGCACAGCCCCGTATTCAGCAGTACGAAAACGACTCGCGCAATCCGTATATCGCCGCGCGGCTGTTCCTTTGATTGTTTGGGGAACATCCAATAGGCGATTCCAAAGATAAGCTGCGTTATCCATCCCACGATAAACAGGTGTAAAAATACGGGATAAAGCCCTGACAGCAGCGCCGGCGCGATAAATGCAGGCCGTATCACGGTCAGAGCGCCCAATGTGAGCGCGATGACCAGATAGAGCAGCCCGGCTTTGATGTACCATCGTGAGAGACTCGGCATTTCCTAACCTACTGATAGGGGAAGGATGTGGGGTTAAAAGGCAAACCCCACACCCTTTCGTTGCTTTTAGTGACCTGATTCTTCCTGTGCGCCTGTGCCATGGAAGATTTCAGGCTGTTCTTCGCCTTCAACGATCAGGTATCCGGCCAAACCACGTTCCAAACGGCTGAGCGAGTGATCAACCAGGATGTAAGTGCCTGGTACATCAACCTGAAACTCTACAATCGTTGCGCCGCCAGACGGCACGATTGTGGTCTGAACGTCGGTGAGCGGCGGGCTGGTGAGTGACGCCTGATCATATACGCGGTCGAAGATTTCCCCGATCACGTGGAACGATGAGGTGTAGTTCGGGCCACCCACGCCGAAGTAAATACGAACGGTTTCGCCAACATTGGCGCGCAGCGCGTGTTCTTCGCTGGTCAGGCCGCCTACCGCGCCGTTGAACACCAGGTAATCGGCATCTTCAGTGCTCATGTGTTCCGCGCTAAACGGTTGATGCCCTGCGGTGCCAAACGGGAACTCGGTATAGATGTCGCCCTGCATCACATAGAATTCGCGGTCAACCGGCGGCAAGCCACCAGGCGGCTCTACAAGCACTAAGCCGTACATGCCGGAGCTAATGTGATGCGGGATGCTGGCGGTGGCGCAGTGATAAACATACAGACCTGGATTAAGCGCCTTAAAGCTGAAGCCGGTTTCGCCACCCGGAAGGGTTTGTGTGTAAACCGAGCCGCCACCGGGGCCGGTCACGCTGTGCAGGTCAATCGAGTGTGGGAATAGGCTGGTAGCATCGTTATGCAAAACGAAGTCAACCGTATCGCCCTGGCGAATACGCAGCATCGGGCCGGGTACTGTGCCATCGAAGGTGAAATAGCTAAAGGTTGTGCCGTCGGCCAGCACGCCGGTCACTTCAACCGTCGTCAGCTCAATACGGTGAGTCATCGGGCCACGATCACCAACAGGTTCCGGCACATCTGCCGGATCGCGTACCACTGAAACAGCATCAGCTACCGCCGGCTCAATCGTTGGCTGCGCGGCAATCGGCTGGGTTCCAGTTCCCTGAGAGGCAGTCAGCTCGTTGCGTTCGCCTACTTCAACCGTGCCGCTAACCCGCAGCGTGCCGAACATCCCGATCTGACGATGACCGGGGATGCTGCAAAAATACACAAAGTCACCGGGCGCGCTGGCGACAAATTCAACCGTAACCGTCTGCTCATCTTCGATAAGCTGTCCGGTTGATACGCCAAATTCGGTGATTTCAAGGTCGTGTGCTACCGGGTCGCCGTTGATTACGGTGAGACGTACAGTATCGCCCACATTTGCAGTCAGGAGCGGATTGACTACGCCGTCAATATCGCCACCCACGCCCTGGAAAGCCATCGCTGGAGTCAGCCCCAGCACAGTACGCAGCGTGTATTCAACCACTGCGGGCGCTGGCGCACCCCCGGTAGAGCCATAACCTGCCGGTTCCGCAGTTGGAGCTGGCGTCTCTTGTGCCGATGCTGCCGGAACTTCAAACTTAATCTGAATAGGCAGTATAGCGATAAAAAGGACTGTGAAGCCGATGAGCAATGCGCTCATCAGCCCCGGGTGGATCGGTTTGTTTTTCATGGTTTCTCCTGAGTTGCTTTATTTACTCTGAGTACAAGATATGGAAGTTCAATAGCATAAACCGGGCAAACGTCTTCACAGGCGTTGCAGTAAATACACTTATCAGAATGCACAAGCGCCGCTTTTTCATCTTTCCACCCCAAAGCTTCAGTTGGGCATTCCGTTATACATAGGCCGCATCCGTTGCATAAATCTGCATCAATGCGAGGTAGCCACTGCGTATCGCTCATAAGCGATGCCTAATCTGCTAGCACTTCGCTCAGTGTAGCAGTGAATTGCAGTCGCTAACTTCATCTATCTGAAGTTGAATGGGATTTTGTGAAATTTGGATCATTCGCACAAATGAGGGCTGTGCATTCCCTTACAACATCGCAATTGACCGCAGCAGCGCTTCATCAACAATCTGGATATGGTGGCGGTCAAATCGGATCGCGCCGGTAGTTTCCAGTTCTCGCAGCGCCGTGCTGATCGTTTGCGGGGTGGTCGCCAAATGCGCCGCCAGCGCTGCGCGGGTCACGCCGGTGCCGCTAAGCGCCGGATCGTCCACCTGTTTTAGCAGCAGTCTTGCCACACGCACGGTCACTGAATACAGCGTCAGGTCTTCAATTTGACTGACCAGCCCGCGTACCCGCCGCGCCAGCATCTGAATCACTCGCGCAGCGAAGGCGTTATCTTTCAGGATTAGCTCACGGAAAGTTTGCGTCGGCAGCACCCACAGCATCGAGTCGCTCAGCGTCGCGGCATTAGCCGGGTTTGCCCCGCCATCCAGCGCCCCGATTTCGTTAAAGGTTTCGTTATCCCCTAGAATCCGTAAGATATGCTCTTGCCCCTGCGGATTCAGCTTGTAAATTTTGACCCGCCCATACTCAATCATCCATAGCCCGACGCATGGATCGCCTTCCAGAAACAGCGTTTCACCCGCTTCTGTTGGTTTGGGGATGGCAGTTTCAGCAATACGTTCAAGTGTTGCCGGGGGTTGCCCCGCGAAATAACCAAGTTGGCCTAAATAATTCACTACTGAAAAAGGCTGGCGCATAGAGCGAACTCAAAATCTTCTTGCAGAAGCATATCACTAATACCGTAAAAGCCGGTATATCTGGTCTCCCAGACAACCGCTGTATCAGTATTATAGTTTCCCTTCGCCATGAGCGTTATACCGCCTGTTTTGGTATGCCGTGACCCTGCCACCCAACGTATTAGGCTTGAGGGGGTATCTTCGCCCGCGTTCTTGATGGCGAATCTTTTAACCTTTTTTCCTTTTACCCTTCCGTACACAACATCTGAACACGTTATGAACATCTTTTTGATATGTTCATAACGGCAGTTTTGTAATCAAACGGGCGGTTTGCCCTACAGCATCCCCAAAATGCTGTATTCTAAGTTCAATCTCACAGAAGAAGGCGATATGGGCGTGCGAACGATCCTGATTGTAGACGACAAATTGAGTGCGCAGCGGTTAGTAGCTGATTATCTGGGTGAGCACGGCTACCGTATTGTAGTCGCGAATAATGGCCGCGATGCTTTATTTGTGGCGCGGCATGAAAAACCCGATCTGGTGCTGTTGGATATCATGATGCCGGAGATGGACGGTTTTGAGTTCATGCGCCGCTTCCGTAAAGAGCGCAAAACTCCGGTCATCATGCTCACTGCCCGCGTGGATGAAACCGATAAGGTCGTTGGGTTGGAACTTGGCGCGGATGATTACGTCACCAAGCCCTTCGGCATGGCCGAGCTTCTGGCGCGGGTACGTGCCGTCATGCGCCGCGCCTATGATGATGCAGTTTCTTCGCCTGAAGTGCAGCGTGTGGGCGATGTCGTGCTGGATACCAACAAGCGGCTTGTCACCGTTGGTACCCGGCGCGTAGAGCTGACCCCTTCTGAATTTGAACTGCTCTCCGCGTTGATGTCTGCACCCGGACGGGTGTTCTCTCGCGCTGTGCTGCTTGAAAAATTGAAGGGCAACAGTTTTGAAAATGTTGAACGCACGGTAGATGTTCATGTGCGTAACCTGCGCGCCAAGCTGGAGCCTGATCCTGCTAACCCGCGCTATGTGCAAACGGTGTTTGGCGTTGGCTACACCTTTGCCAATGAATTGGGCGAGGCAACCTCATGACTCGTTCGATTACGCTGAAATGGATTGGCACGCTGGTGCTCAGCAGTCTGGTTGGCGTGGTGCTAATCGGTTTGTTCGCCTACCGCACCACTGTGTTTGAATATGACCGTTTACGCACAGTGCAATCGCGTGATGCCTTTCTCGAAGATATCGCACAATTCTATATGGCGAACAATTCGTGGAATGGCGTGGGCGATTGGCTGGATGATCGGTTTGCGCAGCCCGTCAGCCTGCTGGTAGATGAGGGTGTGACCGCCAGTTCCGGGGACGCTGACGGGTTGGAAGTGGCGACGCCTGCCGCGCCGCCCGATAGCAGCGCGAGTATGCCTGTGGGTGAGGGCGAAACCGCGGG
>LMZS01000136.1 GCA_001567085.1 Chloroflexi bacterium OLB15 | reverse complement strand
AGGTATCCATATTGCCAGCAATGTGATCGCAAAATTGCGGATAGTTAGAAGGCGGGGGCTAAACACCGCCGCTTTGCAGTTTCCCGTCAACGTGTTTGAGAGGCGGTCTGTTTATTTAACCAATGGCGCTCGTGATCGTCAGATTGGGATAAGGGAAACGAACCAGCGCAAATCGCTGGTTAGCCATTCCTAATTGCGTGCGACGCTGGGCGAGTTATTCCACGATGATGCGGATGTCGTAGTCGTTCATGCCGCTAATGCCGATCCAGAATGGGCGCACCAGTTCATAATCACAGCTTCCTTCAGTGATGAACCGCAGATGAATGATATAGGTTTTAGCGGTATCGTCCTGATCCACACCTAAAACTTCATGGCGGGCATCACAACCCCGCCCCCGACTCCACAATCCGGCAATAGCGCGGGTGGGTGTATCATTGACCGGCGCGAAATCGAACTCGCGGCGGGTGACGGGACGGGGGCAGAACTGGCTGTTATCGGAGCCGTCAAAGAGCGCAGACAGTTCTTCAGGGCTGCGCAGCACAAACACGCGGCCAGCGGCATCGTAGGCAGAATTGAAGCAAATTCCCTCAAAAACCGGATTGGCATCAATGAAAGAAAAGGGCAGCGGCGTCCAGGTTGGCGTGATCGGCAAAACATCGGTTGGAGTGGCGACCAGCTCTGAGAGCGTTGGGGTGGGCGTGGCTTCTGGCGCATCCCGCGTGCAGGCAGCACAGAGCAACAACGGGATCAAAGCCCAAAACAGCGCGATCTTTAATTCGCGGACGTATAGAACTCGTGGTAACATGACCTTGCACATTCGGCGCACTTTCAAGGCAGGCTTTGTTCGTTATGCGCATCCTGATCATATCTGATATTCACGCGAATCTTACCGCTTTTGAGACAGTTCTCAACGATGCCAAAAACGATTGGGACTATGTATGGTGTTTAGGCGACGTTGTTGGTTACGGGCCAGATCCCAATGAGTGCGTTGATCTGCTCAAGACCTTGCCAATGCTCTGCCTTGCTGGAAATCATGACTGGGCGGCGCTGGGGCGGTTGGATATTCGCACGTTCAACCCCGATGCGCGCAAGGCTGTTGACTGGACGCGCAATACGCTGACGCCGGTAAATATCGCATTTCTTGAAGCACTCCCTACCACGTTCGTCATCGGCAACTATACGCTAGCGCATGGCAGCCCGCGCGAGCCAGTGTGGGAGTATATTCTGGAGCCGCTTATTGCCGCGCTCAATTTCTCTCACTTTGAGACCCCGTACTGTTTGGTTGGGCATACCCACCAGCCGATCATTTACGAGCAGGTGAGCGAACACGGCGATACTGAGGCGATTTCCCCCGTCTACCGCGCGCGGCGGCAGTTGAATGGACGGCGGCAGATTATCAATCCCGGAAGCGTCGGCCAGCCGCGCGATGCGAACCCGGATGCCGCTTACGCGCTTCTGGATGATGAAACTAATACATGGGAATACCGGCGGGTGCCCTATGATATTCCCGCCGTACAAAAGCGAATGCGAGAATATGATATGCCGGAGCGCCTGATCGCCCGGCTAGAACATGGTTGGTGAGCTGTGGCCGGTAAGCGCCCCGCCAAAGATGCGGATTTGCTGGACGCCCTGAGTGGCGAAGATGGCGATCTATCCGGGAGCGATCTCACCGCCAAGATGCGCGATTACCTTGCTGAGATTTACCGGCTGAGTGACCGCGCGCGCGATATGGGCGCAAGCGATGGCTATATCGGAACCTCAGCGCTGGCTGAGATGAAGGATGTTAGCCCGCCCGCAGTGAACCGCATGGTGACGCGACTGCGGGAACTCGGCTATCTTTCTCATGAACCCTACAAAGGCATCCGGCTGACTGCTGAAGGCGAACGCGAGGCATTGAAGCAGCTTCGTCGCCAGCGCATTGTTGAAGTGTTTCTGGTCAACGTGATGCAGTTCAAATGGCATGAAATTAAAACCGAAGCGGATCGGATGGCGCACGCGCTGCCTGACATGATTGCAGAGCGCATGTGGGAGATGTCAGGCAAGCCGAATGTATGCCCACACGGCGAGCCAATACCAACAGCCAATGGCGAGATTGAATCGCCAGAAGATCAGCTTTTGATTAATGCGCCGCATAACCAGTTGCTGGTTATCACCCGCGTGCGTGCCCGCGAACGGGATCGCCTTGAATATATTGCCGCGTTGGGGCTGCTTCCCGGCGCGCAGATAGAAATCTTGCAGATGGCGCCGTTCAATGGCCCGATCCAACTGCGCGCAGGCAAAGAATATCGCATCATTGGTCACAATCTTGGCGAGATGATCAAGGTCAGGACAGCGTGAAGATTGTTATTCGCGCTGCTGAAAACCGGGATGCTGACAGCTTATCGGCGCTTGCTTATCGCTCCAAAGCACACTGGGGCTATGATGAAACCTTCATGCAGGGCGCAAAAACGCTGCTGACGATCACGCCGATGATCATTTTGCTGCAACCGGTGTTTGTGGCTGAGGTTGATGGCGAGATCGCCGGTTTTTATGGCCTGCGGGCATGGCGCGAAGAACCTGAAATTGAAAAATCTGTTGAACTGGATAACCTGTTCGTTGATCCGGCGTTTATTGGAAAAGGTATAGGCAAGGCGCTGTTTGAACACGCCGCGAAAGTGGCGGCTGCGATGGGCTATCGCACAATGGTGATCATTTCCGATCCGAACGCCGCAGCCTTCTATCACAAGATGGGCGCGAGCACCTTTGCCGGGCGCGCGTCTGAACTCGCGGAAAACCGCGTTCTGCCGCTGATGCGGTATGAGCTTTCGGAGTGATGCCCATTGTCGCAAATCGTCGTGATCGGGGCGGGGCTAACGGGGTTAGCTGCCTGTTATGAGCTGGAACAGATTGGCGTTGATTACAGGCTGATCGAAGTTAAGCCGCGACTGGGGGGCAGTATTTGCACCACTCACCAGAACGGGTTCATTTTTGACGACGCAGCATTTGCGCATGAGAAATATGGGGCGTGGCCGTTTCTGGATGCGCTTGAACTGCCGGAATCGGAAACGCTGCGCAGCGTCGGCATTTACCGGGATGGCGTGCTGGCGGTGTTTAAGCGGGGCACAGGCGTGCTGGTTGAGGCGCTTACGGCGAAAATAAAGCATACCATTATGCGGCGCATGGCCGTGAGCAGCATCGGCTTTATTGATGACCGGCGCTTAGGGATATGCCTTGAGAACGGGCTGATGCTGGAAACGAAGGGCGCGGTGGTGGCGGTTCCGGCGCGCTACGCGATGCATATGCTGCATTCATTAAACATGGATGCGGCTTTGCGGCTGCTGGATTACGAATATGATCCCACGATTCGTATTTCGCAGGGCTATCACTGCCGCGATCTTGCTGCTTTTGATCTTGATCAGGCGCAGGCGCGCGCGGCGAGGGACGGATACCCGCTTAAATTTCTACAGTTATACAGGCATGAAGAACTGCCAGAACGTATCCCGCCAGAACATGTAATGCTGCGCGCAGGACTGCGGGTGGGCAATACGATGAAGCCAGCGAATGTGCTCAACCTGATGACCAAAGTGGTGGCAAACGCGCCGCTGGCCGCGTCTTCTGTTGGCTGGTGGCCGGAAGGCGATCCGCTGACGCGCTATTTGCCGGAACATGCCGCTAATATGGATGCGATTGAGGCGATGCTGCCGCCAAACGTGGCGCTGGTGGGCAGCGATTACCGCGCACGGCGCTTAAACGAACAGGTTGAACAGGGCAGAGCGGCGGCGCGATTGGTGGCCGCCAACATTTGATTGTATGGGTGAATGGCGGGCATTCATCTGAAGTTCACAAAATACTTTCCCATTTTTTCGGGCAGATCGCATTTAAATAAAGAGTAGAATTGCGTATCAATCAGACGATTGTTATACGTTCATGATTCGATTTCGCGGGTTGAAAATCAGAATCTCACCCAATTCTTAGGTGAAATTCGCAAGTTGAGGCGGGTGATATTGGCGATATTGGCTATTCAGATTTAAGGGAACTGCTATAATCACTGGTAAGCGATCATGAAGAACGGCGCGAAAGACCTCCCCGCAGTTGTCCAGATCCGTGATGTAACCAAAACGTACACGGAAGGCGGGGTCACGCGCACAATACTTGATCAGGTCAATCTGGATGTTCACGAGGGCGAATTCTTCGTTCTGTTGGGGAAAAGCGGTAGTGGTAAGAGCACGCTGCTAAACCTCGTCAGTGGAATAGATCTGGTTGACACGGGCGGTATCCGCATTCACGACACCGAAATTACCCGCCTGAATGATCGCCAACTAACGTTATTCCGCCGTGACCACATTGGCTTTGTTTTTCAATTCTTCAATCTTATTCCTACACTCACTGTTCTTGAAAATGTGATGCTGCCGTTGGAATTAAGCGGCCAGTTTGAGCGGGCACGCAAACGCGGCACAGCACTTCTGGAACGGGTTGGGCTTGCCAACCGTACTACTGCTTACCCTGACCGGTTAAGCGGTGGCGAACAGCAGCGGGTGGCTATTGCGCGGGCGCTGGTCTGCGATCCGGCTTTGGTGCTGGCAGACGAGCAACTGGCAATTTGGATGAAGATACAGGGGAACGCGTTCTCGAACTGCTGTTAGAGATCACCCGTTCATCGGGCAAGACGCTGATGATGGCAACGCATAATCCGGAGATTGTGCCGTTGGCCGATGTTGTATGCCGGATCCACGAGGGAAAACTTGTGGTCAGTCAACCTCATACGGTGGAGGAACCGTCATTATGAGCCATTTCGACGAGCTTGCATTGAAGCAGGCTTTATCAGAACTGCGCGATGTAAGCAAAGAAAAACGCCGTACGGCAGTGATGAAGTTGGGGATGATGGGGGGCGATGAAGCCGTCCGCAGTTTGATCACTATCGTTCGGAATAAAAATGAAGACCTGATCGTTCGCGGGCGCGCGGCGCTGATGCTGGGCAAGCTGGGCGATGATCGCGCGGTGGATCCGCTGATTGAGGCGTTAAACTCGCCGGGGTATCAGGCGCGGGTGAATGCTGCCCAATCACTGGGCAAGCTGGGCGATCCGCGCGCTATACCGCCGCTGGTCAAAGTGGTGCGTACCGAAACCGATACGGTGCGGGATACGGCGCTTGAGGCGTTGAAGCGGCTTGGGTTTGACCCGGACGCGCTGCCCGATGAATCTGCTGATGAAATTCCGCAGGCATTTCGTAACGCGCTTACTGACGTTTAAAGTTTTGCTCTGATACATTCAGAACTCATTGACGGATGCCGTAGGGCGTCCGTTTTTGATTCGCGCCTCAGACATAAGGCTTACGCGTAAGATTCGGGCAAATACGGCGCTCTTAAAATGAGTATCGTATTCATGCCAGGAAAAATTATGCCAGATCAAAACACATTGCTCGTAACAGGCGCATCGGGGCATTTAGGGCGGCGGGTACTGGAACTTTTGCTGGAAGCGAACGCGGGAAAAATGATTGCGACTACTCGCAATCCTGAGGGGCTTGCCGATTTTGCGGCGCGCGGCGTTGAGGTGCGCGAAGCTGATTTTGATGATCCAGCGGGGCTGGCGAATGCGTTTCGCGGCGCGGATCGGCTGCTGCTGATCAGCACCGATGCAACCGATATTCCCGGACGCCGTTTGCAACAGCATCTTAACGCGGCGAGTGCGGCTAAAGAAGCTGGCGTTTCACATATTGTGTATACCTCACTGATCAGCCCGGAGCCGGGATCGCCGGTGCTGCTCGCCCCTGATCATTGGGGCACAGAGAGCGCATTAGCAGAAAGCGGAATGGGCTACACTTCTTTGCGTAACAATGTGTACATGGAAATGCTGATTGACGTGCTGGAACAGGCAAAAAAGACAGGCATCGTTGCCAGCGCTACGGGTGACGGCAAGATCGCCCATGTGACTCGCGAAGACTGCGCAAGGACAGCGGCGGCGGCGCTGGCTTCATCGTTTGAGGGGACGCGGGTGCTGGATGTAACCGGCCCGGCTGCTTATTCTTACGCTGAATTGACCGCGATCATGGCGAAATTACTCGGCCAGCCTGTGACCTATATGCCGCTAACGTTGGATGCGCTGATTGATGGGATGGTGGCGGCAGGGCTTCCACGCCCGGCAGCCGAAGCATATGCCTCATTTGATGCAGGCATCGCACAGGGGAAAATGAATGTGGTGAGCAGCACCGTACAGGATTTGACCGGCCGCGCACCTACAAGCGTCGTGGATTTCCTGTCTGAATTCGCTGGATAACACACCCATGCAGTTGAAGTGAATTTGAGGGGCAAGCTAGCAGCATAGGGCTTGCCTCTTTTATTGGCTGGCGCGGCGCTTAGCGCAGGTTTAACCTCATCTGCTACACTTGTGAAAGTATTCCCAATGATGAGCTGATTATGCATTTACCGATCATCACCCGGCTTTCAGGACGTTATATTTTTCGGAGCGTACTGCAAAGCGTGCTGTTCATCATCGGGGTGGCGCTGGGCGTGGCGATGGTGGTGGCAATTGATCTCGCCAATAACTCTGCCAGCCGCGCCTTTGAGCTAAGCGCGCAATCTATCGCGGGCAAGGCTACGCACCAGATTGTTTCTGCCAATGGCGAGCTTCCGTCAGCGCTATACCGCGAGCTGCGCAGCGATCTGGGGCTGGAAGCGGCTGCGCCGGTGATCGAACATCTGGTGCGTTCGCCGCAGCTTGGCGATAGACCGCTGCGCTTGTTTGGCGTTGATCCGTTTGCCGAACCGCCGTTTCGCAACTACCTGACCAACATCGAAGTTTCCGGCGAAAGCCAATCTCCATTTGAGGCGCTGACCAGCTTTCTTGCAGTGCCGAACACCGCATTGATCAGCGCGCGTACAGCCGGGCGCTATGGCATTCAGCCGGGCGATACGATCACGGTGCAGCCGGGCGGCGAACCGGCGCAGCTTCAGATTGTGGGGGTGCTGGTTCTGGATGGGCTAGGGGCGGCCGCGCTGGACGATTTGATTCTGACCGATATTGCGACCGCGCAGGAAGTGGCGGGGCAGCCGGGCATGATCAACCGAATTGATCTGATCTTGCCGCCAGATTTTGATACCAACCGCATCACCGCGCTGCTGCCTGAAGGGGCAATCCTGACCACACCTTCGGCAAGAAGCGATGTGTTAAGCCAGTTGACCGATGCATTTGAACTGAATTTGCAGGCTTTGAGCTTGCTGGCGCTGGTGGTGGGCGTGTTCCTGATTTACAACACGGTCAGCTTCAGCGTGATTCGCCGCCGCGCGGTGTTCAGCATCCTTCGCTCAGTGGGGGCGACGCGCAGCCAGATTTTACGGCTGGTTTTAGGCGAGGCGCTGGTTTTGAGCGCAGTGGGCGTGATTATCGGGCTGGGGCTGGGCATCATTTTCGGACGCTTTGCCGTTGGGGTGATCGCCCAAACCATCACCGATCTGTATTTCACGGTGAATGTGCAGGGCGTAACGCTGGACGTGGCGACGTTGATCAAGGCGGCGGTCATTGGGCTGCTAGCAAGTATCGCTGCCGCTTTCATCCCCGCCATCAGCGCCACCAACACCCCGCCTGCTGGCTCGCTTCGGCGCTCGTTATTTGAGGAAGGCGCGCGCCGCCTGCTGCCGCTGGTGACAATTGGCGGCATTGCGATGGTCATTCTTGGCGTGCTGCTGCTGCAAATTCCTACCAGCGATCTGGCGATAAGTTTTGGCGGTCTATTTTGTATCGTGGTGGGCGGCGCGTTATTCACGCCGGTTGCGCTGGATATGATGATGCGGCTTGCCCCGGTAGTTTTAGCGCGGATCGCCGGGGTTCCTGGCAAGATGGCGCCGCGCGCGGTTTCGCGTTCGCTTAGCCGGACATCGGTAGCGGTGGCGGCGCTGACAGTGGCGGTCAGCGTGATTGTGGGCGTGAGCGTGATGATCTCGTCGTTTCGCAATACTGTGACCGAATGGCTGACGATCACGCTGGGGGCGGATATTTATATCTCGCCGCCGCAGGTGATGGCGGTGCGCTCGCAAGGCAATATTGATCCGGAATTAGCAGATTTAGTGGCGGCGGTTCCGGGCGTCGCCAGCGTGGTGAGCGGGCGTAATGTGACCACGCAAGCGCCGGATTATCCCGATTTGCCGGATGTGAATTTGCTGATCGCCAGCGGTGAACTGACTGGCGGGCAGCGCCCGTTTGTATGGCTGGCTGACGGGCTGACCTCAGAAAACTACTGGGATGCGCTGCAAACGGGCGATGTGATTATGGTGAGCGAGCCGTTCGCTTTTCGACGGAAGATCACGCCTGAAAACAATGTGCTGCGGCTGATCACCGATGATGGCGAAATAACGTTCACGGTGCTGGGCGTGTTCTATGATTACGCATCAGATCAGGGCAGCGTTTTCATGGCAGATGCCGTGTATCGAAGCCACTTTGATGATCCGTATATCACCACGATGGGCGTGTTCATCAATGACGATGCTGATTACGCGACGGTGCTGGATGGCATTCGCGCGGCGTTGGCAGGAACCGACCTGACCGCGCAGAGCAACCGCGATCTGCGAAACGCGGCGATCAACGTATTTGAGCGCACGTTTGCTATCACGCAAGCCCTGCGCCTGCTGGCGGTGATCGTGGCCTTCATCGGCATTTTAAGCGCGCTGCTTTCGCTGCAAATTGAGCAAACGCGGCAGTATGGCATCATGCGCGCGGTAGGTTTAACGCCGGGGCAGTTGTGGAAATTTACGCTGCTGCAAACGGGGTTGATGGGCTTCGCTGCTGGCTTGATGGCGCTGCCTATCGGGCTGGCGCTGGCAATTGTGCTGATCTACGTGATCAATGTACGTTCGTTTGGCTGGACGATGCAGCTTTCGCTTTCGCCGGAAGAATTTTTGCTGGCATTTGTGGTGGCGGTGATCGCGGCGATCCTTGCCGGCTTATATCCCGCCCGGCGCATCAGCAAGCTGGTGACTGCTGAAGCGCTGAGGGGGGAGTA
>LMZS01000135.1 GCA_001567085.1 Chloroflexi bacterium OLB15 | reverse complement strand
GGCGGATTAAACTTCATCCAACCAGCGCAGAATCTAAGCTACGATTCTGTGGACTGGGCAAATGGATCTGAGGTGATTTACAGCCTGCCAGCGGGGGGCTGTGTGCAGTTGTGGCAGTTAGACTTGCCAGAGATACCGCCGCCCGAAAACTGCGCCAGCCGCTACGCATGGCGAGCGGTTAGCCCGATGTACTGGTTTTGGATTAGCCCGCAAGCCAATGCGGTGTTTGAAGTTTGGCGCGATGACGAGTTACTCGCTACCTGCGTCATCAGCGCTGGCGCGTGCAGTTTCACGCCGTGAGGAAAAACGCGCTTATCGTTGTATGGTAGATTGCAAACAGGAAGTGAAATCATGATAGATGATATTCTGAAAGAAGCGCAGAGCAAGATGAAATCCGCCGTTCACGTCTTTGAGCAAGATTTATTAGGCATTCGCGGCGGACGCGCCAGCACGGCGCTGGTAGAACGGCTGATTGTGGAATACTACGGTCAGGATACCGAACTGCGCCAGCTTGCAACAGTCTCTACGCCGGAAGCGATGCAGATCATGATTCGCCCGTTCGATAAAGGCGCGGTCAAGAGCATTGAGAAGGCGATACGCAGCTCAGACATTAACATCAATCCACAGGTAGACGGCGATACAATTCGCCTGAACATGCCGCCGCTGACCCGCGAGCGCCGTCAGGAACTGGTGAAGCTTCTGAACAAGCGCACCGAAGAAGCGCGCGTCGCCATTCGCAACATTCGCCGCAACATGAACGACGACATCAAGGATTTTGAAAAAGAAAAGATGGTGTCTGAAGACGAGTCCAAATGGGGCACCGAAGAAATGCAAAAGTTCACCGATAAGTTCATTCATCAGATAGACGAACTTTCGGCGCACAAAGAGCAGGAAATCATGACGGTTTAAGGTTGGGCGCAGAGAACAGGTCAGAATGATGACCCTTATGCAAACTCAAGAAGAATCGCCAACACAACTGGCGAAAGTGCCGCAGCACGTAGCCATCATCATGGATGGCAACGGGCGTTGGGCAAAACAACATGGATTGCCGCGCACAGAGGGTCACCGTCACGGTGTGGAAAATTTGCGGCGGGTGCTGCGCGCCTGCGTACAGGAAGGCGTGAAGGTGCTGACCATTTACGCCTTCTCCACCGAAAACTGGTCTCGCCCACGCTATGAAGTGGACGCGCTGATGCGCCTGCTGGAAGTGTTCATCGGGCGCGAGCTGAACGAGCTGGACAAAGAAGGCGTGCAAATTCGGCATATTGGCGAAACGACGGGTGTGCCGCCGCGCCTACAAAAGAAGATCAACGATGCGACCACCCGCACTAAGCACAACACGACTCTGATTTTGAACGTGGCCTTCAATTATGGCGGGCGTAAAGAGATCGTGGAGGCGGTCAAGCGGATCATCTGCGAGGGGATTCCGGCAGATGATGTGACCGAAGAACTGATCAGCCGTTATATGTACACGGGCGACCTGCCCGATCCTGACCTGATCATTCGCACCAGCGGCGAACTACGGGTGAGCAACTTTCTGATCTGGCAAGGCAGTTACAGCGAATATTATGTGACGCCGACCCTATGGCCGGATTTTGATCAGCATGAATTTCACAAGGCGCTGGAAACCTATACACAGCGGAAGCGCCGATTCGGCATGACTGACGAGCAGATAGAAGCGGCGCAAAAGTGACGCAGGCCGCCGCTAAAAGCCAACGCCACCCGTTGAGCGGATATAGATGCGGGCGGGAAAGGCAGCATTGATCGCTCAAAATGCTTAACCATCACCGGGGATAAACAGGCTACCCATTCACACCCATATGCCGCGTATTTTTATCTCTTACCGCCGCAAGGACAGCCGCAAAGATACCGGGCGCATATATGATCGGCTGGTGGAAGCGTTTGGCCGCGCCAATATCTTCAAAGATGTAGATAACATCCCGCCGGGGTCTACCTATCCTGAAGAACTGGATAAAGCCATCGCCGGAAGCGATATCTTTCTGGTGATGATCGGCTCTCAATGGGTCGATATTCGTGATGACGCAGGCGGCAGACGGCTGGATGATGCTGCTGATCCGGTGCGGCTGGAAATAGAGCGCGGCTTACAGGAAGGCGATCATCTGCGGATGATCCCGGTGCTGGTGGATGATGCGACTATGCCCACCGCCAGCCAACTGCCGGAAAGCATACGCTCGCTAGCCTTCAAAAATGCGGTGGTGGTGCGCGACGATCCTGATTTCAACCGTGATGTTGAACGGCTGATCGCTTATATACGCCAGCTACGCGGCACGCCGGATCAATTAAAGCGGCGTATCTCGCCAATCTGGGTGTCGGTGGGCGTAGCCGCGCTGCTTGGTATCGGGATGCTGATCGCGCAGGGATTGAGGCCGCCTACGCCAGAAGCAACCCTTACGCCAACCTCCAGCATTGAAACCGTCGCTATGCCAGATACTGAAACAGCTACCGAAGCGCCTTCATCCACCGCCGCGCCAAGCGCTACGCCGACGGCAACGGATACACCGACTGATACACTTTCGCCAACGGCAAGTTTCACGGCAACGGATACCGCTGAACCAACGCGCACGCCTAGCGACACGCCAACGCCAGAACTGGAAGCGCTGGCGATGACTTTTGAAGCTGAACAGAGCGCGACCGCCGGATATGCTGAAACGCTGACCGCGACGGCGTGGACGAGCACGCCGACAGCCAACGCCACCGAAACCTTCGCAGCCTTTTTAACACAACGAGCAGCAGGCAACCTGACGAGAACCGCCGAGTCCTGGACGGATACGCCGACTCATACGCCTACGCGCACACCAACGCGAACGCCGACCTATACCCACACCTTCACGCCATCGCCCTCATTTACACCGTCAAATACGCCGATTCCGCTGGGTTACGCGGGAAACCCGGTGACGGAAAACAGCGCGTGGACGCCTGTCGTGCGGCAGATTGGCGGGGTGGATATGGTGCTGGTTCCGGCGGGGTGCTTCAACATGGGATCAGATGATCCGGATAACTATCCCGACGAACTGCCTGTGCATGAACTCTGCTTTGATACGCCGTTCTGGATCGATCAGACTGAAGTCACTAACCGCCAATTCGTTGATTTTGAGGGAAGAGCGCAAGTGGGCAGCATCTATACTGGCGCGCTGCGCCCACGCGACAACGTGAACTGGATCGAAGCGAGCAACTTTTGCGTGCTGCGCGGCGGCAGATTGCCCACAGAAGCGGAATGGGAATACAGCGCACGCGGGGCGGACAGCCTCTTGTTCCCGTGGGGGGACACGTGGAATGCTGATCTGGCGGTGGTTGGGCGGGCGGTTGGCGCGGGCACGCAGAACGCAGGCAGTATCCCTGAAAACGCCTCATGGGTAGGCGCACTAGACATGATCGGCAACGTGTGGGAATGGACGGCCAGCGCCTATCTGCCTTACCCGTTTGATGCCAATGCCAGCGGCCATGATTTACCGGATGAGGGCGATGAAGCGCCGGATCGGGTGCTGCGCGGCTCGTCATGGTATAACCCTGAAGCACGTTTAGCACGCGCCTCTTACCGCGCCTATATTGAGCCAGAAACCCGTAATCCGGCATACGGGTTCAGATGCGTGATGGATTTTGAAGCAGGGAATTAAGAAAGCAAGGCGCGGAAGCCCGCTAAGCCAGCCCCCGATCTGTGAGAAACCGGCTGATAATGGCAGCGGTTGCTTCAGGGGCGGTGCAGAGAAACAGATGCCCGTGACCTTCAATTTCATGATATTCCATCTGCGGAAGGCGCTCGCGCAAAAGCGCCGCCGCTGGCTCCATGAAAGTATCGCTGGTGCTGCCGCGTATCGTTAAGATCGGCAGGTCAGGCGGCAGCAAGGCGATGTCATCCCAAATTTTTGTCCACACGGTTTCGTAGTATTGGGCTTCCCATTCTGGCGGCCATACCAGCGTGAGGCCGCCTTCAGGGGCGGGAACGGTCACCGCTTCCACATACAGCCACAGGGCTTCGTCTGTAAACTGGGCGAATAGACTGCGCGCACGCCAAAAATCGAAGGCTTCCTGACGGTTGGCAAAATGGGCGCGGCGCTTTCGTGCCTTATCGGCAATTTGCATGAAAAACGGCACCTCACCCTGACCTTCACGAACGCGATCTATCACTTCATTGATGGCCGGTTCAAAGATGGTGGGGTCAAGCAGGATCAGGGCGCTAAAACGCTCAGGATGCCGCGCCACTGTCATAATTGAAGCTGACGCCCCACCAGAATGCCCCGCAGCAATCACCCGATCCAGCCCGTGTTCGTCCATAATGGCAACGGTGTCATCCACCAGCGTTTGCCATGTAGGTGACGAGGCAGGGGCAGGCGGGTTCGGCCAGAGCGCGCGGGGCAGGACAGAAACCACATGCGACTGCGCCAAAAGCGGCTGTATCATCAGGCGGTAAGTGAGCGGCGGAAAGCCGTTGCCCACCGCAAAATTCAGGATCGGGCCAACGCCCCCGAAATCGTATAACGTGCCGGACACAGCGTTTACCATCCTGTTATCCATCAATTTCAAGCGCCGCCAATTGATCTGACGAAAGGGTAATGCCCACCTGCTGAAGCGCAAGGAATGCAGCGCCCACCACCGGAGGGGCGACCAGCAAGGCTAAGTACGCGCCGGGAACGCGCTGCGCCAAAGATTCGGTCAACAGCGTGCGCGACAGGTGATTATTTTCGATCACACTGCCGGCAGCCGCGACCGGAATTTCGCCGCTGAAGCCCAGCTTTTGCGCCACCGCAGCGATCATCGTGCAAAGCTCATCACAGCCTTTTGCCACGATATCATAGGCGACGGGATCAGTTTCAGCCACTTGCAGCACAATTGGAGCGAGCGCGGCGATTTTGCCGATGTTGAGCGAGGGATGATACGCCCAGTGCATCATGTCGGTTACGCTTTGAAGGCCAGCCGCTTGCAGCAAGGGATCGGTAAGCGCGGTTTGCGGGGCGCGGCCATCGTAGGCGCGAATCACAGCAATGCAGCCCTGCAAGCCCAAATAAAAGCCGCTGCCGGCATCATCGAAAATGAAGCCCCAACCGCCGCTGCGCCATGATTCACCGGCCGCGTTACGTCCATAGCATGATGAGCCGGTGCCGACGATCAGGCCGATGCCGGGCACGCCGCCCAGCCCCCCTGCCAGCGCGATGCGCACGTCATAATCAACGCCAATGGGGATGCCAGAGCGCAAGCCGATCTGGTCAATCATGCCCGCGATCACGGCGATATCATCATTTGAAGCGATGCCGCCCATGCCGGCAAACACGGTATCAATGGCTGCTAACCCGCCACAGGCAAGAGCCGCCTGCTGCGCCGCTTGCCGCAAATTTTGCGTGCCAATTTCAACATCTACCGCGTCCGGCTTAGAAGCCCCGGCAACGCCGAAACCCACGATCTCGCCAGCGTCGTTCAGAATTAAACAGCGGGTGCGGGTGCCGCCGCCGTCAATGCCCAGTGCCAGTGTCATGAAAGCGCATATCCATATAAAAGAACCTCAGCAGATTGTAATGCGTGGTGCGGGGAGGTTTCAAATTAGATGGGCTGATGATGGAGGACAGCGCTATGAGGGCGGTTGTGAAGATCGTCCAAACATTTCACCTTGATCCATAGGGAGGATTGCACTACACTTACCGGAACCGGAATTGTCAGACACCGTCGCTTTGCGGCGGTGTTTTCAATATCGTATAAATCGATCATTCAAGCCGTTAGGATCAACACGGACGAGGCCAAGCGCAGCGTTCGCTGAAACAGGGAGAACCAGCAATGCCCGCCGACGATAGCGTTAAGCAAAAGAACGCCAAAACCAACGCGGTTGAGCCGGTATCGGAAGTCGAAGAAGCGACTGAAGAAACGCGCGGCTTAACGGCTGCAAAAGGCCGCCCAACCCCCAGCCGCCGCCAGCTTGAAGAAGAGCAGGATGCACCTCAAGGGAATTTCCTGACCCGCTTCATTCGCGGCATAGTTGAATACTTTCAGGGCGTGCGCTCTGAAGTGGATAAAGTTGTCTGGCCGACGCGCCCTGAAACCCGCCGCCTCTCGACGGTGGTGATCATCGTGCTGATCGTCGCAGCGATTATCCTCGGCATAATCAGCGGCGTATTCGCTGAACTGTTCCGTTTGGGGCTGCAAAATCCGCTGGTGCTGATCGTGTTTATGTTCCTCGGGGCTGGCGTGCTGTACTTAATCGGGCGCTTCGTTTTCGGCGCTTCGCAGGAAAGCCGCTACTAGCTATTCACTGAGGGGTGGGGCATGCCTAAGAAAGACAAGCGCGAAGAGATCGATCAGACCGATTATGATCCGGTGCCGATAGATCTTGAAAATATGACCAGCATTTCGGATTCCACTGAAAATCTGCTGGATGACGATCCGATGATGTCGCGGATCAAGCCCTCAAACGAGCGGCTGTGGTATGTCGTACACTGCTACAGCGGTCAGGAAAACAAGGTGCGCCATGCGGTGGAACAGCGCATCGAAACGATGGGGATGCGCGACAAGATTTACGACGTGATTGTACCCACCGAAGAAGAAATTGAAGTTAAAGATGGCAAGCGGCGCACGGTTGAAAAGCGCGTGTTTCCGGGCTACATCCTTGTAGAAATGAAGATGGACGAAGACTCGTGGTACGTGGTGCGGAATACGCCCGGCGTCACTGGCTTCGTGGGTATGGGCAACGAGCCTACCCCGCTGCGACCTGAAGAGGTCAAAGCGATCATTGATCGCATGTCTGAAGGCGCGCCGAAGGTCAAGGTCAACTTCAAGATCGGCCAGAAGGTACGCATCATTGACGGGCCCTTCAACGACTTCATCGGTACGGTTGCGGCCATTGATCCGGACAAGTCGAAGGTGCGCGTCATGGTCAACTTCTTCGGGCGTGATACCCCCGTTGAGCTTGACTTCCTGGAAGTGGAGAAGGCTTCCAATCAGTAAGCACGCTTTAACAGCGCGCTCAACATAGTTCATCAACCCGGCAGCGCGGCGTCTGTGCTGCCGTGATTGTGAAATAACGGTCTTAGTTAGCAAGTTAGCAGGGACATTACAATGGCGAAGAAAATCAAGGCAGTGGTCACACTGCAACTTCCAGCGGGTAAGGCAAATCCCGCTCCGCCAGTCGGCCCGGCGCTCGCGCAGCACGGCATTAACCTGATGGGTTTTTGCAAGGAATACAACGCGCGCACGTCTACCCGTATTGGCGAAATTGTGCCGGCGGAAATCACCATCTTCACCGATGGCTCCTTCCGGTTTGAACTGAAAAGCCCGCCAACCACCTTTCTGATTTTGAAGGCGGCGGGGATTGATCGTGGTTCTGCACGCCCGAACGCGGAAAAGGTCGGCAAGATCAACCGCAAGCAGGTGCGCGAAATCGCCGATATGAAATTGAAGGACATGAACACGTCGAACATTGATTCGATCATGAAGCAAATTGAAGGCACTGCCCGTAACATGGGCGTGGAAGTGGTTGACTAGTAACACCGGTTCTGAGTTTTGCGCGGTGAGTACGGAAAAAGAACTCGCAAACAGCGCCAAATTCAGAGTTTCTTTTCACACTGAATTCAGCAGCATTTAGTACGTGGCAGGGCGAAAGACGCACGCCCGTTAGCGACCACAGGAGAAAAACAATGGCAACACATGGCAAGCGGTATTTGGCCGCAGAAAAGCTGGTCACCCATGATCAGTCATACCCTTTGGCAGACGCAGTAGCATTGGTGAAACAAATCGCTACCGCGAAATTTGATGAAACTATCGAGCTTCACTTCCGTCTGGGTATTGACCCGCGCCACAGCGACCAGCAGGTACGCAGCACAGTTTTGCTGCCGCATGGTTTGGGCAAGACGGTGCGCGTGCTGGTCTTTGCTGAAGGTGAAGACGCCCGCGCCGCAGAAGCCGCCGGCGCTGACTTCATCGGCGACGACGAGATGATCAACCGTATTCAGAAGGATAACTTTCTGGATTTTGAGGCCACGCTGGCGGTGCCAAGCATGATGTCGAAGGTTGGTCGTCTGGGGCGTATTCTGGGCACACGTGGCTTGATGCCAAACCCGAAAACTGGCACCGTAGTGCCGCCTGAAGAACTGGCGCGCGCGGTGCAGGAATTGAAAGCCGGACGCGTGGAATTCCGCAACGACAAGAGCGGCAACCTGCATATTCCGGTGGGCAAGGCCAGCTTCGCCGCCGAAAATATTCTGGAAAACGCACAGGCGATCATTGGCGCCGTGAACCGCCAGAAGCCGGCAGCGATCAAGGGTATTTACATCAAGAAAGCGGCGATCACCACGACGATGGGGCCGAGCGTGAAACTCGATCTTTCTGCCGCAGCAACCGCTAGCAGCAACTAAGCCGTATTTCACAGTTTAAGAGAACGGGCATTGATCAACGATGATCAGTGCCCGTTTTTTGTTGTGGCGAAATCATCCGTATCCCCCACCCTTGCATAAGCCTGAGAAGCGGAAGAAATATTCACAAAGCAGCGGTAGAATGATGTGACGATTCTGCTGAGGTTGATGATGCCTGAACAAACTGCACTATACGCTGAACACATTCTTGCAAGGCGTGACGCGCTGCCGCTGAAACCTGCGCCAGTGGTATTGGAAGGCCGCTTCGTGCGGTTGATACCGCTTGATCTGGATCGCGACGTGGAAACGCTGTTTCGCGTGTCGAACGGCAGCGCGATCACCTTAGGCAAGCGCGCTGTTCCAGAATACGACGCTGATGCGTTGATCTGGCGGTGGATGTTTGCGGGGCCGTTTGGCTCGGCGGGTGAACTACGGGAACATTTACAGGCTCAGGTAAACGCAGCGAACGGCCTGCCTTATACGGTGTTTGACCTTGCCAGCGGATCGGCTGTCGGGGTTGCTAATTACATTAACAACGCGCCGAAAGACCTGAAAATAGAGCTGGGGAGCATCTGGTACGGCGCGATTGCCCAGCGCACGAATGCAAATTTAGAGGCGACCTATCTGCTGCTGCGACAGGCGTTTGATCTCGGCTATTTGCGGCTGGAATGGAAATGCGATGCGCGGAATGAACGATCACGGCGATCCGCGTTACGCATGGGATTTCAGTTTGAGGGGATTCAGGACGCGCACATGATCGTCAAAAACCAGCGTCGGGATACGTCATGGTATCGCATTCTGGCAGACGAATGGCCGGGCGTGAAACAGCATCTGGAAGTATTGCTGCAATTCTAAGCCATCACTTGACAAGTCAAATCTGACGAAATATCCTAATTGATACTTTGTATCAATTTGAAAGGTTATGAGTCACACATGAAGTATGTGTTGGCATTACTGGCGATTCTTTTCCTGAGCGCGGCGTTGATTAGCGCCCAAGATGCACCATTGAACGTGATCGCCACAACGACGATTGTAGCCAACGTGGCGCAGAACGTAGCAGGCGATCTGTTCACAGTGCAATCGCTGCTGCCCCCCAACAGCGATACCCACGCCTACGAGCCGACGATTGACGATGCGCGGCGAATTTCTGGAGCAGATCTGATTCTGGCGGTGGGCGCAGGCTATGAAGGCTTTCTAACGAGGTTGATTGAAAATGTAGGCGCGAACATCCCGGTTCTGGCGGTAAACAACGGGCTGGAAATTCGCTCATTAGGGCTGGACGAACACGAGGACGAAGAAGGCCACAGCGCGCGCGCGGCATTAGGCATCCTAAGCGATGGGCTGGCGTGTGACGTACATACCGAGGAAGCCGAGGGGCAAGAAGCGGCGCACGAACACGGCGAATGTGATCCGCATACGTGGATGGATCCAATGTATGTGATCGGCTGGGTGAACAATATCGCTGCTGCCTTCAGCGCGGCAGACCCGGCCAATGCAGCCACCTATCACGCGAATGGCGAGGCTTATATTGCCGAACTGGAAGGGCTGGATGCGGAAATTGCAACGCTGGTTGAGCGGATTCCGGTAGAGCGGCGTATTCTGGTGACTAACCATGAATTTTTGAACTATTTTGCAGATCGCTATGGCTTTGAGGTGATCGGGACGGTGCTGCCGGGGGTGTCTACTGGCGGCGAACCTGATCCGCGCAGTATGGCGGCGTTGATTGAATTGATCCGCGCAGAGGGCGTGCCAGCCATTTTTGCTGAAGTGAGCGCTAACCCACAGCTTGCCGAAAGCATCGCACAGGAAGCGGGTATACAGGTGATCACCGACTTATACAGCGAATCGCTGAGTAACGCTGATGGAGACGCGCCAACTTACATAGATTTTATGCGGCACAATGCGCAGACGATCACTGACGCGCTAGCGAGTTAAAGCCGCCACCACTCGCCAGCCACGCCCTAGCTCATGCTTTGTCTATCGAGCACAACGCCGATGGCGACGCCTATAGCCGCGCCAATGGAAACGCCGATGGCAATATTATTCATTGCCACCCCGATAGCAACGCCGATGGCAATCCCAAGCGCAAGCCCAACAGCAAAACGGCTAGCGCCCTTTTTAGGCGGCTGGTCACTCATAACGCTTCACCTTTACTTACGATCATTGTTCGCCATTTCCTGACGCACCGTTTGCAGCAGCGCTTCCGCGCGCATCTGCCCCAGCGTATAGCACGGCCCACCCAGACGATCTGCCAGCTTTTGCGCCAGCCCTTGATCGAAAGCCACATGCTCCATGTTGATGGTCACGGTCTTGATATGATCCGTTTTGAACATTTCGGCGATCTGACCGGCTTCTTCCTGCGGCGGGCGGCTGCCAACAGAAACATTACCAGCGCCATCAGTGAGCAAAATCACCAACGGAATAATGTCTGGATGAGTGCGTTTCTCTTTCAGCACAACCTCATAGGCCAGCATCAGCCCGGCGGACAGCGGGGTTTTGCCGCCCACTGGAATATTGACCAGCGCGGTTTTGGCAAGCTGAACCGAGTTCGTGGGGGGAAGCACCGTTTGCGCGCGATCTTTCTGGAAAACGATCAGGCCTACGCGGTCACGGCGTTGATAAGCGTCGGTGAGCAGCGACATAATCGCGCCTTTGGTGGCGGTCATGCGTTCGCTAACGGCCATGCTCCATGAGGCATCCACGACAAACAGCACGAGATTGGCGGTGCGTTTGACACGCACTTTACGCTGCAAGTCGGTCTTGTGCAGGGCATAGGCCATGCCGGTTTGCGCCTTCTGGCCTTCGCGTTCAAGTTGGAAAGGGGCGGCGGCGCGCAGTGTGGCATCAAAGGCGATGTCATCGGTGCGACCATTCGCCGGGCGCGCCTGCACATAACGCCCGCGCTTACGATCTGTTTTGGTGCGCGAGCGCCGTCCTGACTGCTTGCGCACCATCTGATCTAACTGGGTTTGAATTTTGCGGGGCGCAAATTCCTGACCGCTTTCGGCTTTCTTACCGCCTTCCCACCAATAGGAATCGCGGTTGTCAAACACTGACTGCGGGCCGGGATCGGTCTGCCCATAATCGGGCATTTCCTGATCGCTAGCGCTGCTCAGGGAAGAACTTTTTTTTTTAGCGGATTGTTCGTCGCTCTGCTCGTCGGTCTGCTCGATGTCGTCGCCTTCGCCCCATTCGCTTTCGACCTGATCCAGCTTGTGTTCCATATCACCCATGTTCATCTGGGCATCGGTGAAAGGCCCGCGCTTCAGGCGGTGTGGGATGGCGAGTTCAAACGCCAGCAAAATATCTTCACGAGTCACACGGTCACGGCCTTCAAAAGCCGCGTTGGCGCGCGCGCCCTTCAAGATCACCATATCCGCGCGATGACCGTCAATATGCAGGCTGCTGGTGAGGGTGGCAATACTGAACAGATCGCGTTTGCTGTATGCGACGCTGTCAACCAGCTTCTGCGCCTGCATGATGCGGTCAGCAAGCGCCTTTTCTTCCGGCGCCCAGTAGCGTTTGAAGCCGTCGGCATCGCTTTCAGAGGCGATATGCCGCTGCACAATTTCCATACGCTCAGCAGCATCCGCAATGCCATGCACTTCGACAGAGAAGGCGAAACGATCCAGCAGTTGGGGGCGCAAATCCCCTTCTTCGGGGTTCATCGTGCCGACCAGAATGAAGCGCGCGGGATGGCTGAAACTGATCCCCTCACGCTCGACCACATTCACGCCCATCGCGGCTGAGTCTAGCAGCAGGTCAACGACATGGTCATCCAGCAAGTTCACTTCATCTACATAAAGGATGCCGCGATTGGCGGCCGCCAGCACACCGGGATCGAAATGGCGCTCCCCTTTCTGAATCGCCTTTTCGATATCTAAAGTACCGACAACGCGATCTTCAGTAGCGCTCACTGGAAGGTCAATGAACGGGATTTTGCGGGTGCCGACGTACAGAGTTTCACCAGCTTCTACACGTTCACGGATGACATCTGACCACGTATCCGGACGTTCGGGATCGTCATTAAAGGGTGAATCAGTAAACACGTCCATTTCGGGAAGCAGAGCGGCCAAAGCGCGGGCGGCGGTGCTTTTACCGGTGCCGCGTTCGCCGCGAATTAGCACACCGCCGATGCGCGGATCAACCGCGTTCAGAATCAGCGCGCGTTTCATTTGCTGCTGGCCGACGATGGCCGTGAAGGGATAGATTGGTCGTTTTGCCATAATCTGTAGCGTGTCTCTCATTTCGGGGTACTAGCGCTCTGCATTATAGCAGAAAGGTGCAAGCCTGCGGCAATGGTGCCATAAGACCAGATTGGATTTGATCACCTGAAACAAGGACAAGATGTATACTTTACCCTTATCGCTAAAGGGGCAAGCCTGCGGCAGCGGCATCAGGTTATGACCATAGGCCTATCATTCGCGCAGCACAGCATGGTTAAGCACGCGCAGAATTTCTTCACGAATCTTTCGCTTGCTTATACAGGAATCGCGCTATGATATACTGTAACCTTAGGTCATTTGCCGTGTTTTAGCACGGTATTCAGCTTGCTTCACCACCTTTTACAGGAGTATTTCGTTGGCTAAATCACGCACAGAGCAACTGGTCGCCCGTCTGCGCGATTTGCAGGCAAGTTCTGGTGAGGTCGAAGCCGCCGCCATCGTGAGCGTTGACGGTTTGAGCATCGCATCCTCGCTGCCAGTTGCCACAGAGGAAGATCGTGTCAGTGCTATGTCTGCGGCCATGCTCTCGCTTGGTGAGCGTATTTCTACCGAGCTAGGCCGGGGCGCTCTGGAACAAGTATTTGTGAAAGGCGAAAACGGATACGTCATTCTGACCGCTGTTGGTGAAGAAGCAGTTCTCACCGTACTGGCGCGCAAAGAGGCAAGGCTTGGTTTGATCTTCCTCGATGTCGCAAGGACGGTGCAAGACCTGAAGCAGCTTATTTAACGTTGTGAGCATAGACTCACCTTCATGCTTGTGACACTACCAAGTTCGACCCTCAGCGCCCGTAAAAGCGGTTTGTATTACCCCAACCGCTTTGGGCGTATTTTTTTCCTTGCCTTAAAAGAGGTGATGGGCGAACATGGCCTTGAAGCCACGCTTGAGCTTGCCAACCTGCGCGCACTAGCCAACCTACTTCCCCCCGACGATCTGGAACGAACATAGATTTGCGCTGCCT
>LMZS01000134.1 GCA_001567085.1 Chloroflexi bacterium OLB15 | reverse complement strand
GCCGGGCCGGGGACTCGCCCCCCGCGCTTTGCCCGGCCCCACGCGCAGCGCCCCGCCGCTGTCCACACGGGCAATCGAACCGCCACCAGCGCCCACCGTTTCAATATCGAGTGTCCGTATCCGGCAGGGCAGTCCGTCCAGCGTCATTTCCGCGCGCATCGTAGGGCTGCCCGCGCACAGCGAAACATCGGTAGAAGTTCCGCCAATATCCAGCGTGATGATCTTCGAAAAGCCCGCTTGCTGCGCAATCTGAAACGCGCCGATCACCCCTGCCGCTGGCCCGCTAAGTGCCATGTTTACCGCTTGCTGTCGTATGATATTTGTGGCGGCGGCACCACCATCCGAGCGCATGATGAATAATTGCGCCTCATCCGGCAGTTGTTCTTCAAGCTGGCTCAAATAGGCGCTCACACGGGGTCGCACATAGGCTTCCAGCGCGGTTGTGGATGCCCGTTCATATTCTCGAAATTCCGGCAGCACATCGCACGAAAGCGCCACCCGATCCGCTGGCAGCACGCCGCTGCTCACGATCATTTCGCGGATAGCCTGTTCGTGTTCAGGGTTCAAATAGCTGTATAGCAGGCATACGGCCACTGCTTCCAGATGCGCTTCGGCAATCTGCGCAATCACGCGCTCAAATTGGTTGGAATCAAAAGGGATGAGGATCGCCCCGGTGTGGTCAAGGCGTTCTAGCGCTTCAAAGCAGTATACACGCGGTATGATCGGGGCAGGAATTTGTGGGTGCAGCGTGTAAAGCTCAGGCCGGTTTTGCCGCCCGATGAATAGCAAATCCCGGAATCCAGCAGTCGTAATCAGGCCGCAGCGCGCGCCTTTACGCTCTAAAATGGCGTTAGTGGCAACCGTTGAGCCGTGAATGATTCGTCGTAATGCGCTTGCTTCAATGTCAGGCGTGTTGAGCAGCCCCTCCACCATCGCTTCAGCCGGATTGTGTGGCGTGCTCAGCCGCTTAAATATGCGTAGCCCTGTTTCATCGGCAAGCACAAAATCAGTGAACGTGCCGCCAATATCTACACCTGCATCCATAATGCTCTCGCGCTGCCGTGAATACGGGAAATTGTAGCGCGTGGATGCACGTAGGCGAAAAGTGGGCATCTTCCCGGCCACAGGACGAAAGAGGCGCTCATTCCCGATGGAATTTGAGCGCCTCTTTTTCGTCCTCAAGCGGTGCTGCCCACGCGTTATTTTGGGGGCGAATTTGCATTTGCGAAAATCGCCTTAAAAAACGCTGATTAGGGGGTATCTCTGCATATTCTGGTCGTCTTGCTGAAATCTAGCTAAAAAGCTACGAGAATGAAACCGTATTGCTTGCAAATTTCGCGGGGTTTTCAATTCCCTTTCACCTGCGGCAAAGCCAGCGGGTGAAAGGGCTTGTGTTGTGTTGATGAACTGGCTAGCAGGCTTCAGCTAACGGGATACGTTCCCGAAGCTGTCGAAGCCCCAAACTTTTCTCTTTACGAACAAGGTCTTCTCGAATATTCAACATACTGGCAATTTCACCGGTGCTGTATCCGTGTTCGTACATGGTAACGATATTCGCTCTGCGCGCTGGTAGTTCGTTCATCGCGCCGCGCAGGCTTTCATACTCTTTCCAGAACTCTGCCTGATCGTGTTCGTGGGCATGATCTTCTGAGGGCAGGTCAATGAAGTTTTCAATTGAAACTTCATGCGCGCCCTGTCGCGATGCTTCCATGATCTTGTACCACGCGATCTTTTTCAAAAAGGCGGTAAAGGGAAGGTTGCGATCTTCGTACTGCCCGCCTTCCACTTTCTGATAACCGAGAATGAGCGTCTCTTGCAAGATCTCTTCGTCTTCAGCGCGGGTGCCATTCTTGAAGCGAATGAACCGTAAAACTGGCTCGTGGCCGCCCTGAAGCAGCCATTCGCTCCATGCCTGATGCCGGTCAGAAGCATCGGCATTGTTTTCAGGCAAGAGACGTTTAACGATCTGTTCAATTTCGACGTAATCCGAACGCATGGGGGGAACTCCTTTTAACAAAGAGTGAACCGCTTGGAGAAAGGAATAGACCAGAGATATGCAGTTGTTAAGGTGCATAAATCATAAAGACTGCGCGCAGTCCCTATATAGATGTGAGATGTAGTAGAAAGTGTGAAATGGTGTGTTTCACATCAACTTTTGCAGTATATCATACGAACACATTTTCTGCAATAGGAGCAGTTTTAAGAGTTAGTTTGAGGTTCTTTAGGGGTCAGTAAGGATCGCTGAATTGTTATTGCTGCTGCTGTTGCTGTTGGGCTTCCTCTGCTTCCGGAATCGGGTCAATCGTCCAGCTTGAAACCGGTAAAATTTCCTCTATCGGGGTTTCATATTCAACCGGTTCAATGCGCACATCTACTTCAAGCTGGCTTTCGGCAACCCCCTTGAATACCCCCTTGTTCGGCGGTACGTCGCTGTAATCCCGCCCGATAGCCACGCGAATATGGCGTTCTCCGGCAAGTACATTGTTGGTTGGGTCAAAGCCGATCCAGCCTAGTCCTGGCAGCAGGGTTTCTACCCAGGCATGAGAGGCATCTGGCGTAGAACGGTCAGATTTGCTCTCGTAGTACAGGTATCCACTGACGTAGCGCGCCGGAATCCCCAGCCTGCGCACAATCGCCAGCATGATATGTGCAAAATCCTGGCAAACGCCTTTTCGCTTTTCCAGCGCTACATCAATCGGCGAATCCACTTTTGTGCTGCCCGTATCATAGTCAAACGCGCGGTAGATGCCGTGGTTCAGTTCAAGTAGTAAGGTAAGCGGGTCGCGGGTGCGGTCAATGCCTAGCTCTGCTTCAAATTGCATCAGCATCGCAGATTGCTCTACGCGCGGGCTAGGTGACGTAAAATCCCAGTAGTCATGGGTGTTGGTCATGTCCTCAATTTCGTCCCATGTGCTGAAGGGTAATGCTTCAGGCAGCGCGGGCGGCGGATAAATCTCAACCACCGACTCCGCTTGTATGATTAATTGCGTGTGGCGCCCCGGCAGGTCAAATGAATGTACGATATTCCCCAGATGATCGCCGTAATTCATCACTCTGGCAGGGGGATTAGTCGCCAGTTTGAAGCGCAAACATCGTTGCGCCCCTTCAGTACGGGGCTGCATACGAACTTCCATCACCCCTTCGCTGATCGGCTGGCTGTAGCGAAAGCGGGTCACGTGGTGAATCTGGTAATACATTGCTGCTCCAAACCTGAAGCCCGGCTATATAAAATCGTCAGCGGGATAGATGATATACGCGCTGTAGATCGCGTTATGAATTTGTCCGCACTGTGTCTGCACCGCTTCCAAATATTCATGCAGTCCAGCCGCCAGAATTTCATCCACCGATGAATAATCGAGCAGCGCGTGTAGTTTGCCGGCAAGCCGGTTCACGTGTTTGGCGCGCTTGCTTTCGGTAATGTTGGCAATGGATTGCAGTCCTTGATAGATCCAGTCCACCGAAAAACGAATCGTATGCGGAAAATCAGAGTTAAAAATCAGATATTCGGCGATCCTGTCAGGGCGGATTTCTGCCGTGTACACCTTGCAATACGCTTCATAGGCGGTGCAGCATTTGAGCAGCGATACCCACTCCAGAAAGTCATCAGTGATCGTCTGGTTCAGCGGTATATTCGCGAAATGCTGAAAATGGGTGTCAATCAGCTGCGCGAGCGTTGAAGCCCGCTCTACGTAGCGCCCCACCTGTATGAAGTTCCAGCCCTCGCCGTTGCTCATCGTGGAATCGGTGATCCCCTGAAACAGATGCACCCCTTCCTTCACTGCGCGGTATAGCTCGTGCGGCTGGTCATACCAAACCGGCGTCAAATCGTGCCGCTTGATCTCAAAATACAGCCGGTTGATGTGTTCCCACATTTCCGAGCTTATTTGCTCGCGCACATGCCGGGCGTTCTCTCTTGCGGCTGAGATGCAAGCCAGTATCGAACTGTCGTTATATATATCTAAAGTCAGCCAGCGCGTTATGGCATAGCTTTCATGCATATCCGCAGGTGGCTGTGACAAGTGTAGGCTGGCAAATAGCCGATCCCATCGTGCTTGTGGATCAGCCGCGCTCTGGTCAAGCATCAGGTGTAGATGCAAATCCAGCAGCCGCGCCGTATGTTCAGCGCGCTCCAGATAGCGGCTCATCCAGTACAGTGTGTCGGCAACGCGCGATAGCATGGTCATGGATGACTCCGTTCAGAGGCGATCACGCATTCAATACCCATGTATCTTTACTGCCGCCGCCTTGTGACGAATTGACCACCAGTGATCCGCGCCGCAAAGCCACTCGCGTTAATCCGCCCGGCACAATCGAAACCTTGTCGCCGTCGTAAAGGATGTATGGCCGCAGGTCTATGCTGCGCGCTTCTACCCCGCTGTCGAACAGGCACGGCGCGCGTGAGAGCGCCAGCGTTGGTTGGGCGATGTAATTGCGCGGGTCAGCTTCGATTCGGCGTTTGAATTCCTCGCGCTCTTGTGCTGTGCTGTGCGGCCCGATCAGCATCCCGTAGCCGCCGCTTTCGCCTACCGCCTTCACCACCAGCGTTTCCAGATTTTGCAGCACATAGCTGCGCGATTTGTCATCCGTCATGCGGTAAGTTTCTACGTTCGGTAGTATCGCGTCTTCGCCCAGATAATACTTGATGATGTCTGGCACGTAGCTGTAGACCGCTTTATCATCGGCGATCCCGGTTCCGATGGCATTTGCCAGCACCACATTTCCAGCGCGATACACGTTTAACAGTCCGGCTACGCCCAGAATGGAGTCCCCGCGAAACGCCAGCGGATCGAGAAAGTCGTCATCCACCCGGCGATAGATCACATCCACGCGCTTCAGCCCGGCAGAAGTACGCATATACAGCACGTTGTCATGCGCCAGCAGATCGCGCCCTTCAACCAGTTGAATACCCATTTGCCGCGCCAGAAATGTATGCTCGAAATAAGCCGAGTTGTAAACGCCCGGTGTCAGCAGCACGATGGTCGGGTCATCCCGGCGCTTTGGCGCAAGGCTGCGCAGCGTAGACAGCAGCTTCTGCCCGTAATCGTCAATCGGGCGCACGCCATATTGCCCGAAAATGCGCGGGAATACATATTTCATCAGGTGGCGGTTTGAAAGCATGTAAGAAACCCCGCTTGGAACGCGCAGGTTGTCTTCCAATACCACAAATTGCCCGCCTGCCACCCGCACCAGATCGGTACCAACCACCGCCGTATACACATCTTTTTGAACCTGCACGCCTTTCATCTGGCGGCGGTAATGCTTGCAGGTATAAACCAGATCACGCGGCACGATGTTTTGCTGAAGGATACGCCCTTCGTGGTAAATGTCGTGTAGAAACAGATTCAGCGCGGTGATCCGCTGAATCAGCCCCCGTTCAATCGTGTCCCATTCCGAATGGGTGATGATGCGCGGGATTAAGTCATACGGGAAGATGCGTTCTGTCCCCTCATCATGCCCGTATACCGTGAAGGTGATGCCCTGATTCAGAAAGGTGACATCCGCCGCGTTTTTGCGCTGCTGGTATTCTTCTGGCGTTAACTCCAGCAGCAGCCGGTATATGCCATCGTAATGCGCGCGCGTCGTTCCATCTGCCGCGAACATTTCATCGTAGGCAATATCCAGTTCGTAATTCTGGAACATTGGGGTTGGGGCTTCAGCAGGCAAATCCATTGGTCATTTTCACGGATGGTACCGGTAGAAGGCTTTCATGATCCTGCCATGAAACTCATTTTACGCAAATTTTAGCCATGATTCCCGAAAAAAACTGCGTTGACCCGCCCAAAGAACCTGCCCTGAGCTTTGTATGAAACGAATAATGTCTAAATCCCCTTTCCCCCCGTTTGTGTGGTAAAAGAGGTAGGGGTTAGAGGGCGGTGTCACAAATCTGGCACTAGCGTTTCTGTGCGCTTCGGGATAGGTTTTGTGCATCGTCACAACCGTCCAATCCCGCTTCATTTTAGAGGCGTAGGAACGCGACTGCATGGCTGTTGTTTCAGGCTCGTATGAAGGTGATTATTCAAGATGCGGCAGTACGATATTCTCTTGTTTGGCGAGTACTTCTTCGATGTCATTTACACCGGGCTAACTGAATTTCCGATCTCTGGTCGCGAAATCTTTTCTACCGGCATTACCTCAACCGGTGGCGCGATGTTCACTACCGCCTGTGCGCTGGCGCGGTTAGGGGTAAATCATGGTTGGCCTGCTACGTTTGGCAATGATAACTACAGTCAATTCGTGACCACATTAGCCGCCCGCGAACGCATTGATCTCTCGCTGGCGCGTTTTCTTGACGAGCCTTTCCGCCGTGTCACCACCTCGCTTCCCCTGCACGGTGAACGTGCCTTCGTCACCTATGCCGATCCTGAACGTGCTGATAAATATGATCACTGGCTTCAAATGATGCAGCACGTACAATTTCGCCATATTCATTTTGGCGGCTTGGAAGCGCCGGATGATGTCGCGCCGATGATTGAATTAGCGCACAAGCGTGGCGCTACCGTCTCAATGGACTGTCATGATACGCCGCTGCTTGCCGATCTATCCTGTGATTGGCCGCGTTACCTTGAAGGGATTGATATTTTTACCCCCAATATGCGCGAAGCCATGCTGATCACCAGAACTTCCGACGCCCGATCCGCCGTTCATCAGCTAAGCCAATGGGTGCAGGTTGTGTTGGTCAAAGATGGCGGCAATGGCGCGTGGGTAGGGCAGGGCGGCGAAATTGCCCTCGTCCCTTCTTATAAGGTTGGTGAGGTCATAGATACCACCGGCGCGGGGGATTGCTTTTGCGCTGGCTACTTATTCGGAAAAATCGTGCGTGGGCTAAGCGACGTTGAAGCTGCGCGTTGTGGCAACATCTGCGGCGGCTTTTCTGTAACTGGCGTAGGCGGCGCAACCACCGCCCCCACCCTCGCCCAGCTCGAATCCGTCTTCTACTCAAACCGGTAAGCTGATCCTGTGTCGTCCGCCTCCAGATAGCCGTAACACCCCGGCGCTGCTGCATAACTTTTAACTGCAAATTTTGCGATCACATTGCTGGCAATATGGATACCTTTTGCGCGTAAAGCCGTGATACTCTGCTTTTACCCCTTCTCCCGGCAAGTTGGGGAGAAGGGGCTAGAAATGCGGGTGTTATGCGTTTTAGCGTGTCAGCGTCAGTTCTGCGCGTGAAATAGAAGGCTTATCTGTTGGCGTTACCTTGAAGCCAAATTGCTCTACCAGCCGGATCATTTCGGTATTTTCCGTCAGCACATTTCCGGCCAGCATGCCAACCTTTTCATCACGCGCAATCTGAATCAGGCGGCGCAGCATTTCTTTGCCAAGCCCCTGATGTTGGAAGCGGTCACTCACGATGATCGCGTATTCTGCCCGGTCGGTGTTGCGAACTTTTGTAATCCGGCCGATTGCCATGATTTCAGTAGAGCCATCATAGGAGTTCTTATGCGTCGCCACCAGCGCCATTTCGCGGGCATAGTCAATAAAGCACAGTCGGGAGAGGCGGTCATGACCAATACGTTCGCTCAACTGCATCGCGTGCAGATAGCGCAAATACACAGTTCTTTCAGACAGTGTGCCGTGAAATTTAACCACCAGCGGCTCGTCCTCAGGCCGTATCGGGCGGAACTGCACCTGTACCCCCTGCTTGCTTTCCCACGTCTCGATGTACTGCGTCGGGTACGGGCGAATGGCAGGGCTGGGCAGGTCGGCATCGCTTACCTCTGGCGGGTGAACCACCACCCGCGCATCCAGCGCGATCAATCGCTCCGGCGAAGCCAGCAGCGGATTGATATCAATTTCCTTGATCAGCGGCTGTTCTACTACCAGTTGGCTGAAGCGCACCAGCAGATGATCCAGCGCGTTCAGGTCAACCGGATCGCGTCCGCGCACGCCTTGCAGCGCCTTGAAAATGCGCGTCTCAGACATCATTCGCCGCGCCAGCACGTTGTTCAGCGGGGGCAGCCCCAGCGCGCTGTCCTTGAACACTTCCACCAGTTGCCCGCCGCTGCCGAACAGCAGTACCGGCCCAAACTGCGGATCAATGCTGCTGCCAATGATCAGCTCATAGCCGTCGAGTCGCTCCATCGGCTGCACGGTCACGCCCTGAAAATGTTCAGCGCCGACCTTTTCAGTGACCGACGTCTTGATCTTCTCGAACGCGCCTTTGACCGCATCGGCATCTTGCAGGTTCAATTGCACCCCGCCCACATCAGTTTTGTGGGTAATCGTCTCCGAGTTCAGCTTCAGCACCACCGGATACCCGTACTCATCCGCCGCCGCCACCGCCGCTTTGGCCGACGCCGCAACGGTAGTCGGCACAGTGGGAATGTAATAGGCCGCCAGTACCTGCTTGGACTCGTACTCAGTCAAAATCGTGCGTCCGGTTGCGCGGGCATGCCGCAGAATCTGTTCAACTTTCGCCCGATCCGGCGTTTCCACATCGCTGTCTTCCGGCAGCATCGGGATTTCATACAGCGATTTCAGGTTCGCGTTATACCGCCACATATAGTTGAACACCCGAATCGCCGTGTCCGGAAATTGAAAAGTCGGTATCTTGGAGTGATTCAGAATCGCTTCGCCAGCGGCTATTCCCGGCCCACCCATCCAGCTAGCCAGCACTGGCTTATCCTTAATCGTGTCGTATCCGCGCAGTTTTTCGGCGGTTTCAGTGGGGTCGGTCATCGCTTGTGGCGTCAAAATCACCAGCAGGCCATCGCTGCTTGGGTCATCTCCGGCAACTGCCAGCGTCCTTGCGTAAGTGTCGGGCGAAGCGTCGCCCAGCACGTCAATCGGGTTGTTGTGGCTCCACGCGGGCGGCAGGAACGTATTCAATTCCTGCATCGTCTTTTCCGAAATCGAAGCCAGTTGCCCGCCGCCCATGATCAGCGCGTCGGTTGCCAGTACGCCCGGCCCCCCTGCGTTGGTGATCACCGTCAGCCTGTTGCCCTTCGGCAGCGGCTGTTTCGCCAGCACTTCGGCCATATAAAATACATGGGCAATATGGTCAACGCGCAGCACGCCCGATCTTTGGAACGCCGCGTCCAGAACATCGTCGCTGCCCGCCAGCGTCCCCGTATGCGATGCGGCGGCATGCGCGGCGGCTTCGGTGCGCCCGGCCTTGATGATGATCACTGGCTTGCGTAACGCAACTTCGCGCGCTGCCGAAAGAAATGCGCGCGCATCGCCAACCGATTCCATATAAATCACGATGCTGTTGGTATCCGGGTCGTTGCCGAAATAATCAATCAGGTCGCCCCAGTTCACATCTAGCATCGAGCCAATAGACACAAACGCGCTGAAGCCGACGTTTTCACTGAAGCTCCAGTCCAGCACCGCCGTACACAGCGCCCCGCTCTGGCTGATGAAGGCTACTTTGCCGGGGTTGGCAATCGCGGCGGCAAACGTGGCGTTCAGACCGTAATTCGGGCGCATCACGCCAAGGCAGTTCGGGCCAATAATCCGGATTTTTGCGGCTTCTGCGCTGGCAAGGATTTGCTGTTCCAGCGCCACGCCTTCCGGCCCAACTTCCTTGAAGCCCGCCGAGATGATGATCAGCCCTTTGGTTCCTGCGGCAATGCATTCGTCAACCACTTTGGGTACGGTTGGCGCAGGTGTCACGATCACCGCGAGATCGCATGGCTCAGGTACTGCCGCGATGCTTGGATAGGCTCGAATGCCCAGAATGCTCTGGCGTGTCGGGTTCACCGGGTACACCGTTCCGCCAAACGGGCTGCTGATCAGGTTCCATAAAATAGTGCGTCCTACGCTGCCTGCGCGCTCGGTTGCGCCAATGATCGCCACGCTGCGCGGCGCGAAAATTGCATCAAGGCCAGTCGGACGTGTCGAACTGACATCAATCGAAGGGATGGTTTCGTTTTGCACCCTGAATTCTCCGAATCTTGGGATCACATTTCAGGCGATTTTGCCACACTCAGGCATGCTAAACAAAGGATAGGTGACATTTGTCTGGCATTCAGTGACAACTGTGTTTGGGTGTATTAGGGGCGTTTTGAAGCAGAGGGCAGCCTCTGGCGGGGGAGTGGTGAATCTCAAGGAGATGGCCACTCTGCTAAGGTGATGAAAACAGGCCATATCCCGGTATTTCACCACTACCACCACTGTATCTATCTTGCGATACATGCTTTGCGCGCTATAGTTTCTCTAGCTTGAGCTACAAAGGCGGATCAGATGCCAGCACAACAAGAACAAAACACCACCATTGTTATCTTCGGCGCATCTGGCGATTTGACTCGTACAAAATTGATTCCCGCGCTGTATCGGCTGTTTATTCAGCAGAAGCTGCCGCCTCAATTCAAAATTGTCGGTTATGCCCGTCGCCCTTATTCACACGACGATTTTCGTGAACAGATGTTGGATGGTGCGCGAAAATCTCTGAAAGACGACTACAACGATGCTGATTGGAAGCGTTTCAGAGAGATCATGTGGTATTCGCGTGGCGATCTGGCGACGCTTGAAGACTTCAAATCATTAGAATCGTTTCTGGATGAGCTGAATCCGGAGGGCGGCAATCGCCTCTACTACCTCGCCACTGCCCCCGAATATTACGGCCCGGTGGTAGATAACCTGTCCGAAATTCATGCGGTATCTTCGCCTGATGGCTGGCGCCGCATCGTGGTTGAAAAACCTTTTGGCAGCGATCTCAAAACGGCCACCGAGCTGGACAGCCGCCTTCACGCTGCCTTCAGCGAAGATCAGGTCTATCGTATTGATCATTATCTTGGCAAAGAAACGGTGCAGAATATTCTCTTTTTCCGTTTCGCCAATGCCATCTTTGAGCCTGTCTGGAATCGCAACTATGTAGATCATGTGCAGATCACCGTTGCTGAATCTGTAGACATCGAAAACCGCGCTGGCTACTACGAAAATGCCGGTATCCTGCGTGATATGTTCCAGAATCACATGCTCCAGTTGCTCTGTCTGGTCACGATGGAACCGCCGCTATCTTTTAATGGCGAGTCCTTGCGCCTCGAAAAGTCAAAAGTCTTGCGCGCGCTGCGCCCTGCTTCTATGGGCAATACCGTTCGCGCTCAATACGAAGACTACACCTCTGCGCCCGGCGTTAAGCCAGACTCAACCACGCCTACTTTTGGCGCGTTGAAGTTGTACATTGATAACTGGCGCTGGCAGGATGTTCCCTTTTATCTCCGCTCCGGCAAGGCGCTAGAGCGCAAGACCAGCGAGATTGCCGTTCAGTTTCGCCGCCCCCCGCACTCGCTGTTTGACTTGCCTAAAGGCAAACGGCTGAAGCCCAACATTCTGGCGCTTTGCATTCAGCCAGATGAGGGCATCCATCTGCGCTTTGAAACCAAAGTGCCTAACGCCAACGATATCCAGTCGGTAGATATGGAGTTTCGTTACGGCTCATCCTTCAAAAATGTTGAACTGCCGGATGCCTACGAACGGCTGTTGTTGGACGCGCTCAACGGTGATAATTCGCTGTTTATCAGTGACCGTGAAATTGCGCTGTCGTGGAAGTTCATTGATGCCATCAATGACGGTTGGAGAAGCGGCCAGGCTCCACCGCTGGTGAAATATCCACGCGGTAGCTGGGGCCCCACTGAATCCGATCTGCTCATGGAAGATGATGGCCGCGTCTGGCGTATGCGCTGCGGTCAGGAGCCGCCCGTTTAGCGCCACACACGGTTGCCCCCCTCAACCGATGCTTTCGATCAGGGATGAGGGGGGCGGGGCTTTTCCTAGCGTGCTAGCCTCTGTGCCAGCTCATATATCTCAGGCTTAATGCCTTTGGTGCGTCCGATCACGTCCTGATAGGGTGTGGTGATCAGCTTGTTTTCGATTCGTCCGACCACTACGCCGCGTTCGCCGTTGATCAGCTTTTCGGCCGCGCCCGAACCCAATGTCGTTGCCAGTATCCGGTCAAATGCCGTTGGTGCGCCGCCGCGCTGTACGTGTCCCAGCGTAGTTGCCCGAATCTCGTAGCCAGCGGTAGGCGAGTCTGTCTTAAAATACGCCATCAATTCTTCCAGTGTAGGCGTCGCGCCTTCTGCCACCACGATGATCCCGTTGGTCTTGCCTCTGGCAAACTGCCCGATCAACTGTTCTTTGACCGCTTCGGCGGTGGTCTTGATTTCCGGCAGTACCGCCGCTTCTGCGCCTCCGGCCAGAGCCGCCATGAGTGCCAGATACCCGCAGTCTCGCCCCATCACTTCCACCAGAAACGCGCGGCGATGCGAAGAAGCGGTCACTTTCAGTCGGTCAATCGCTTCCAGCGCGATGTTCAGCGCCGTATCCACGCCAATCGTGATGTCCGACCCGACCAGATCATTGTCAATCGTGGAAGCCACGCCGATAGTCGGGAAACCCATTTGGTTCAGTTCATAGCCGCCGGTCTGTGATCCGTTGCCGCCAATGACCACCAGCCCTTCAATACCCTGCGCCGCGAGTTGATCCAGCGCTTTCTGCCGCCCTTCAAGCGTTCGGAACTCGGCGCTGCGTGCGCTGCCAAGAATCGTTCCGCCTTGTTGCAGGATGCCGCCAACGTCGCGATCACCCATATTCCGGTAATTTCCGGCGATCAAACCGGCGTAGCCGTGTTGTACGCCGAAAACTTCAGCGCCTAGCGAAAGCCCGGTACGCACTACCGCCCGGATGGCTGCGTTCATGCCCGGCGCATCGCCGCCGCTAGTTAATACTGCAATACGTTTCAACATGATGTACTCTCTTGCTCAGAGTTAAAATCGGCTGTTCTTAAGCATTTCATAAAGTATCACGCGTATTCTTTACCGCGATAGCTTTCTTTTGGAGATAATTATGGCCGCGATCCCGTCCCCAAATTCCGCCGCATCTGATGATCGCGCCTATCGTGGCCGCATTTTTGCATGGACGCTTTACGACTGGGCGAATAGCGCCTTCGCCACCACCATCCTTGCGGCTATTCTTCCAGTCTACTATTCCACTGTGGCTGGCGCTAGCCTTTCCAGCGAAGCACAGGCGACCGCTTACTGGAGTATCGGCCTCAGCATTTCGCTGCTGATCGGCGCAATTTTATCGCCACTTTTAGGCACAGTTTCCGATATTTCGCGAACCAAAAAACGTTTTCTGGGTTTATTCACCCTGCTAGGCGCGCTGGCAACCGGCCTTCTGGTGTTCGTCACCTTTGGCGATTGGTTGTTAGCCTCAGTTTTGTTCGTCATCGCTCGTATCGGGTTTCTCGGCGCGATGTCCTTTTACGACTCGCTGCTGCCGCATGTTGCCAGACCCGAAGATCAGGACAGCGTATCTGCGCGTGGCTATGCTATGGGCTATCTCGGCGGCGGCATCCTGCTGGCGATCAATATCGTCATGCTGCAAACCTTACCCGGCACGCTTGGCGCACGGCTTTCTTTCCTTAGCGTAGCTGTATGGTGGGCAGTATTCTCAATCCCGTTATTTCGCCGCGTGCCTGAACCGCCTGCTGCCACTTCGCTAGCCCCCGGTCAAACCGTATTTTCAGCCACGATCAGGCAGCTTAAAGGCACATTTTCAGACATTCGCCATTACCGGGAACTGTTCAAGTTTCTGATCGCTTTCCTGATTTACAACGACGCTATCGGCACCATTATCGGCTTAGCCGTAATTTACGGCGCTGAGCTTGGCTTTGGCTCGGTAGAATTGGTGCTGGCGCTTTTGCTGGTACAGTTCGTTGGCATACCTTTTAGCTTAATGTTCGGACGCTTGCCTTCACCAAAGAGTACCCGGCGTGGTTTCTATCTGGGGTTTGTTCTGTTTAATCTGGTGATCCTTCCGCTGGTTGGCATTGCTGGCAGCCGCCTGCTGCCATCTGATATTTCGGGAGTGCCAGCCGCTGACTTTGAGACGCAGGATGGCTTCGTCGGGCAGGGCATATATACCGCCCATGAGAACCCGTTTGCGCTTAGCGGAGATTGGGAGACGCAGGCTGCCAGCGCCGAAGTGAGTGGCGAAGGCGCTGATGCCGAATTGCTGATCAGCCGCGCCGCTGATGATGAACTGACCCTGCAATTTAACGGAAAAGCCATCGAAATTACCTATATGGCTGGCCCGCAGTCTGGCAGCTTTGCTGTTGCCCTGAATGGCAGCCCGCTGATGGACGGTACAGACGCCGGCCAGATGACAATAGACACCTTTAATGAAACGCTGCGCTACGGGGAAACTGCCGTGATTACAGCGCCTTCTGCCGGTCAGCATACCGTGACCCTGACCAATATCGGTGGTGAGGGTGCCGGTAACCTGATCGCTATTCAGGCAATTGAGGTTTTGCAGCCCGACCGTGAGAGCAGTCTGATGGTCATCGTCGCCGTTCTCTTGCTCACCCAGCTTATCGGGCTGATCTTCGCGTGGCTTACTCAGAAGCTGTTCAATAAGCCTGCTGGCACCCTCACAACCAAACGATCAATTATGCTGGCGCTGGTCATTTACAGCGTGATTGCTATGTGGGGTTTTCTGCTGGACTCGACGATTGAGTTCTGGTTTCTAGCGTGGTTGGTCGCCATCGTGCAGGGGGGCAGCCAGGCGCTCAGCCGAAGTATGTATGCCAGCCTATCGCCCGCCAGAAAAAGCGGCGAGTTTTTCGGATTGTACGGCGTGATGGAGAAATTTTCCTCAATTATCGGCCCGCTGATCTTTGCGCTGGCGGTGGCGCTTTTCGGCAGCAGCCGCCCTGCCATCGTCAGCCTGATCGCGTTCTTCATCATCGGCGGCTATCTGCTTTCTAAAGTCAATGTCAGCGAAGGCCAGCGCGTCGCACAGGAAGAAGATGCCCGCCTTGCTAGCGAAATTGCCGCTCAAACATGATGATCTGAGATATGGTTGATACCCTTCAGCGCACGCTGTTTTAGCCAGACGGATTTGGCTTTAGGCGTCACCAGAATAACCTGAAATGTGCGGTTGATGACTGGCATTTAGAGCGCGCTTCTGCCTGATCTCAAAGGTGTTTCGCTATCAATGCCACCCCGTAATAAATAGCCGCGCTATAATGGCGAACGCGAAGATGCTTTTTTAGGAGAATTTAGGATGTCACAAGAGTTCGCGCCGCCTACGAGCGAGTGGTATTACCCTTCTGAGGAAGTTAAAAAGCAAGCACTTATTGGCGATTACGAAGCGCTTTATGCGAAGGCGCAGAGTGATCCTGAGGCTTTTTGGGCAGAGCAAGCGCAAAAATTGCACTGGTTTGAACCATGGTCGCAGGTGCTTGATCGCAGCAGCGCACCTTTTTACAAGTGGTTTGTAGGGGGCAAGACTAACATTGCCTATAACGCGCTGGATCGCCATGTCAAAACGTGGCGGCGTAATAAATTGGCGCTGATCTGGGAAGGGGAAAATGGCGATAAAGCCTCATATTCCTACTGGCGACTGTGGCGCGAAGTCAACAAATTTGCCAATGTGCTGAAGAGCCTTGGCGTGAAAAAGGGGGATCGCGTCACCATTTACATGGGGCGTATTCCTGAGCTGATGATCGCGATGCTGGCCTGCGCCAAAATCGGCGCGACGCACAGCGTAGTTTATGGCGGCTTTTCAGAGCACGCCCTCGCAGATCGTATCGAAGATGCGCAAAGCCGGGTGCTGGTTACCACCGATGGCGCGTGGCTGCGTGGCAATATCATTAAGCTGAAGGACATTGTTGACGAAGCAGTGCGCCGCCAGCCGATTGTTGAATCGGTGATCGTGGTCAAGCGTACCGGTCATGATGTGAATATGGAGCAGGGGCGCGATTACTGGTATCACGATTTGATGTCTTTGCCGATTGCGAACCCGAACTGTGAAAGCACAGTGATGGATGCCGAAGACCCGCTGTTCATTCTGTACACCAGCGGCACGACTGGCAAGCCGAAGGGCATTTTGCATACACACGGCGGCTATCAGGTATATATTTCGACTACGCTTCAGTGGGTATTTGACCTCAAAGATGATGATCGCTTCTGGTGCGCGGCAGACCCCGGCTGGATTACCGGTCATAGTTACATCGTGTATGCGCCGCTGATTTTAGGGGCGACGGAAATTCTGTATGAGGGTGCGCCTAACTTCCCGTTCCCGGATCGCTGGTGGCGCATTGTAGCCGAATATGGCGTAACCGTGTTGTATACCGCGCCAACGGCCATTCGCAGCTTGATGCGCTTTGGCGATGCGTGGCCGAATCGCCACGATCTAAGCACGCTGCGCCTCTTAGGATCGGTGGGTGAGCCGATCAACCCTGAAGCGTGGCGCTGGTTCTACCGCGTGATCGGCAAGGAACGCTGCCCGATTATGGATACGTGGTGGCAGACCGAAACGGGCGGCTTCATGATCACGCCAATGCCGTCAGTTGCCCTGAAGCCGGGCAGCGGCACCCGCCCATTCCCCGGCGTTGATGTGGATGTGGTGGACGAAAAGGGCGAAAGCTGCCCTCCCGGCGTAGATGGCAATCTGGTGATTAAGGCGCCCTGGCCGGGAATGTTGAGAACCGTTTACGGCGACCCGGATCGCTTTGTGAAGCAGTATTTCAGTCTGTATGACGATAAGGGCTGGTATTTAACTGGCGACTCGGCACGCAAAGATGAGGACGGCTATTACTGGATCATCGGGCGTAACGACGATGTGATTAAGGTTAGCGGTTATCGCTTAGGGACAGCCGAAGTGGAAAGTGGGTTGGTCAGCCATCCGGCAGTGGCCGAAGCAGCGGCGATTGGCGTGCCAGATGATGTGCGTGGCAACGTAATTTACGCTTACTGTATGCTGCGCGCAGGCTTTGAGCCTTCGGAAGCGCTGGCAGACAAGCTGAAAGAACACATTCGCCATGAAATTGGCCCGATTGCCGTGCCAAGCAAGATTGAGTTTGTGAATGCGCTGCCGAAAACCCGCAGCGGTAAGATCATGCGCCGCGTGTTGAAAGCACGTGTCACAGGCGCGCCTGAAGGCGATTTGAGCACGCTGGAAGACTAAAAGCCTGGCCAGAGCCATTTCCTTAAAGGGATAGCTGCTTCATCGCGGAGCGTTCGATAATTTGTAGGGGCAAGGTACGCGCCTTGCCCCACAGAAAATCACTGCACAGGTTTTTTTACCCGCGCTCAAAGGATGCCCTGCCGCATCTCAGGGGCGATATTCGCCTTGAGCGACATTTTTAGCGCGCCGCGTCAATCATCTGCTGAATGAAATGGGCATGCGCGACGGCTTCTTCTATCCCGGTTTCCGGCGCTTGCGCTCAACAATATTGCTGTGGAATGCCAGCATTTCGTTGCGGAAAGCCTCATCATAGTTCACGATGATGCGTTTCTCCCACGCAGTTTCTTCATCATGCCCTTGAACCACTACTGGCGTAGGAAAATTCTTCAGATAGGGCGACGGAAATGTGAGGTAAACGCGCTGGTCATCTCCAAAGAATGCGTATTCCTCTTTGTAGTCCTTCAGGCGGGTTAAAAAGTGCCAGTCCAGCGTAACACGCAGGTTTTCGGGATATTCGATCACCGAGTGGATCGCCAGACCTTCACGCCAGATATCGGTTGAAATGACCCGTACAGGTGCGCCGAAGAATCCCCACAGCGTGTATACCTGATGGATCAGGCTGACGGTCATCATGCCGTATGCAAGGCGAAGGGAAGGATCGTCTTTGCGCGCGCCAAGCGCTTCATCTACCATCGGGGCGAGCGCCCCACCTGCTAACCCGCTGCGCCCACCAGCGACAATATCGGCGAAGCTGGCTGGCGAACGATGCCCTTCAAGGATATTGCCATCACCACGCCGCACGCGGTGGGTAGACCAGCCGAGTCCATCATCTGGATGCAGGACGGTGATGCGAGCGAAAGCCATTTCTTTCATGGCTTTGACCTGCTCACGGGCATATAAAAAGCCGGGATCATAGCGCTTGTGGTAGCCTACTTGCAGGATGCAATCTGTTTGGGCGAGCGCGGCGGCTATTTCTTCAACTTCGCGGACGTTCCATGCCAGCGGCTTTTCGGCAAATACATCTTTGCCTGCGTGCAGCGCGGCAATGACCGAGTCGTGATGCGAACCGCCGTGAAGGACAAGGACGGCTTCTACGCCTGACTGGTTCAGCAGGTCGTGATAGTTGGTGTAACGCTGCGGAATGTGAAAGTGATCAGCGACAGCTGTGAGCGTTGGCGCATGGGTATCGGCGGCTGCAACCACCTCAAAATGCGAATCATATTCGGTCAAATGGGGAAGGTGCATCATCTGGGCGATGCCGCCTAAGCCGATGATGCCGACGCGAACCCGCCTCATGAATCTTTTACTCCTAATCGGGGTGAGATAATCTGCTTATTATATCTACTGGCGTGAAATTCACCTGATGGCCGCTTATGACACGACACATTTTTAGCGCAAAAGCAACGATTCCAACGACGATGGAGAAGATGCTGGCGTACCATGCCCATCCCCGCGCTTTGCAACGGCTGACGCCGCTGCCAGTTGTGGTGCAGATGATACGGGATACCCGTACCTCACCGCAGGCGGGCGAGGTGGAATTTGTCCTGTGGTTTGGGCCGATTCCGACCCGCTGGCATGTGCGCCATGAGGCTGGCCCGATTGAGACATCTTTTGCTGACCGGATGCTTTCCGGCCCGATGAAATACTGGCATCATCAGCATATTTTTCGAGAAGCTGACGGCGGGATAGCGCTTACGGATCAGATCGAATATGAATATCTGGATAAGGGGTTTTGGGCGCTCTTTGGGCGGGCTGCTTTAGCGCCGGTCATGCTGCGGATATTGTTCGCGTATCGCCACTGGCAGACGCGGAGAGGTACGGCGATTAAAAGCGCCTAGCTCTAAAGATGGCGGGGAATTGCGCAGCATCTTTGACAAGTGATGGTGAGCAATTTATGATTTTAAATCATACTTTTGAGGGCGCGATATTACGCGCTCTTTATGTTTAGCAATTAGTAAGCAAGCGATCAAATTGTGGATCAAGAAGTATTTGCGGCGGCATGGCGGCTGTGCGAACTGGCGCTGAACGAGGCGTTAGGTGTTGCCGGCGATGTGACCAGCATGGTGACAATACCGCCGAATCACAGGCAGCGTGCGCGATTCGTGGCTGCACAGGATGCGGTGGTTGCCGGTTTGCCGGTCGCAATCGGGGCATATGCGCAAATTGATGCAAATATCCGGTATCACCGCCAGATAGAGGACGGGGAGACGGTTAAGGCTGGCGAAACGATTTGCGAATTTGAAGGGCGGACGCGCTCGCTGCTGGCAGGCGAAATGCTGGCGCTGAACTTTTTACAGCGGCTGAGCGGCATCGCCACACTTACGCGTAAATATGTGCAGGCGGTAAGCCATACCAAGACGGTTATTTTAGACACCAACCGAACCTTACCGGGCTGGCGACTGCTGGAAAAATACGCGGTTGAGATGGGCGGCGGGCAGAGCCACCGACTTGGGCTGTATGATGCGATAGTGATCGGGGCAGGGCATGTGGCGACTGGCAGCATCACCCAGGCGGTACAAGCCGCGCTAGCCAACCCGATAGCGGCGGGGCTGCCGATACTGGTAAGCGTAAGGACGTTGAAGGAATTTGAGGAAGCTTGCAAGCTCGATATTTCCCGAATTTTGATGGTGGGAATGACTGATCGCGAGATTGCGAACGCAATAAAACGCATTGTGGGCGAAATTCAACTGGAATTTGTGGGTCGATTATCTGTAAGCCGCGCAAAATTGATTTCAGAAATGGGCGTGGATTTTATTGGTGTCGTGGATCTTACCCAGAATGCGCCACCCGCAGAGTTTGCGATTCAATACGTGAGTGGTGAATCTTCGCTTTGAAAGCCTGCATGACCAGTCTGATCAGCGGCCGCTTAGTTTGGAGTGCATGGCGAAGATTAGGCGGGCGACTATGTACAAGAATATCTACAGCACAGTGTCATCTTCATGCTTCATAGATATATTCGCAAGAAGGCTATTTACAAATATAGCTAATTAGGTAAAATGCTAAATAGTGAAATGTGATTTGCGCGAGGGAAAGGAAGATGAGCCAAGAGGATTTTGACAAGCTTCTGGCGTTTTTTAAGGTGATGGGTAATGAGAATCGCCTGAAGATTGCCGGGCTGCTGGCAGAACGCGAACACACGGTTAGCGAGCTTGCCGATCTGCTTGACCTAAGGGAGCCGACGGTTTCTGAGCATCTGGCAATGATGAAGGAAATTGATCTGGTGCGGGTGAGGCCGGAAGGGACGCGGCGGGTGTATTCGTTTAACGCCAAGTCGTTATATGCGATGAATAAAGATCTGCTTTCGCGCGATAAACTGGCGGCGCTGGTGCGCTCTAAGCCGGAGGATGAGGAACAGCGTATCCTTCAGACGTACATTCGGGAAGGCCGGCTGACGCAAATACCGGTGGGGCGTAAGAAGCTGCTCACAATTCTGAAGTTTCTATCGGAGCAGTTTGAATTTGACGTGCGATACCCTGAAAAACGGGTGAATGAAATGCTTAAGCAGTTTCATGAAGATTACGCGACGCTGCGGCGGGAACTGGTAGATTTCCATTATCTGGAACGGGAAAAGGGAATTTACTGGCGGGTAGAGCGGGAAGGCGGGTTGGAGTAGGGGGCGAAAAACTCCCCAGGCAACCATGAACAAGCCTAACGCGGGACGGGATATTTATAAGATGATGAGAAGGCTCGCGACTTGACAGGTGTTGATCATCAGTTAAGATAGGCGCATGGTGAAATTTTACGCACTTTCCCGCCGTATCCGTCGTCGCCGAGCTGAAATTCAGTCCGGGGCGTCAGATCGTGCATAAGTGCGACGAACGCTAGTGAATTTAAGACCTCGGACGAAACCGGGGTCTTTTTGTTTTAAGCCGAGGGGACTACGCACGATGAACGACACACAGAAAGATGTAAAGAAGATTGTTCTGGCTTACAGCGGTGGGCTAGACACTTCAGTCATTTTGAAATGGCTGAAGAATAACTACGGCGCGGAGATCATCTGCTTCACTGCCGATCTGGGGCAGGATGATGAACTGACCGGGCTGGATGAGAAGGCGCGGAATACTGGCGCCAGCAAGCTGTATATACGCGATTTGCGGGAAGAATTTTTGACCGATTTCGTGTACCCGACGCTGCGGGCAGGGGCGGTCTACGAGCGCGATTATTTGCTAGGCACGTCGTTTGCGCGGCCGCTGATCGCCAAGCATCTGGTAGAGATTGCGGAAATTGAGGGGGCGGACGCAATCGCGCATGGCTGCACGGGCAAGGGTAATGACCAGGTGCGCTTTGAGATTAGCGCGATGGCGTTGAACCCGAAACTAAAGACGATTGCCCCGTGGCGCGAATGGGATTTGAAGGGGCGCGAGGATTTGATCGCCTACGCTGAAGAATTTGGCGTACCGATCACCAACACATTGAAATCCATTTACAGCCGGGATCGCAATTTATTTCACCTGAGCCATGAGGGCGGAACGCTAGAAAACCCCTGGTTAGAGCCTGAAGAAGCGATGTATAAGCTGTCGGTTTCACCAGAAGCGGCGCCGGACAGCGCTGAGCTTGTGGAAATTGAGTTTGAGAAGGGCACGATGGTGGCGGTGAACGGGGAGAGGCTGCCAGCGGTAGACCTTTTCCTGAAGCTGAACGCGCTCGGCGCAAAGCACGGCATCGGGCGGGTGGACATGGTGGAGAATCGCCTAGTGGGCATGAAGAGCCATGGCGTATATGAGACGCCCGGCGGTACGATTTTGCATCGCGCTCATCAGGCATTGGAAAGCATCACGCTTGATAAGCACACGATGCACTATAAGGATATTCTGGCGGTGAAGTACGCCGAACTGGTGTACAACGGCCTGTGGTATACGCGACTGCGGGAATCGCTGGATGCGTTCGTAAACGTGACGCAGGAAAACGTGAGCGGTACGGTGCGGGTGAAGCTGTACAAGGGCAACGTGATCACGGTTGGGCGCAAGAGTTTGAACAGCCTGTATCGCGAGGATTATGCTTCGTTTGGCGAAGAGAACGTGTACGACCAACGCGACGCGGAAGGCTTCATTCAGTTGTTTGGACTGCCGATGAAGGTAGAGGCGCTGCTGCAAATTGACGGCGGCGGGGCAAGCCGGTATCGCCAGCCGGATTACAGCAAATTCAAGCGGGATTAAGGCTTCTTCTCGCCTGCTGATTTCTTAGACCTCATCCCCTGACCCCCTCTCTGCACGCCGAGAGGGGGAAAGAGGCGGGGAGGGGCGGATTACGAATTTTTAAGGGTGAATGATGACTTTATGGGGCAGCTCGTTATACAGCGAACCGTCGGATGAGCATTTGCGGAAGCTGAATGACAGCATCGGCTTTGATCAGCGGTTTTACGCGCAGGATATCGCCGGAAGCATCGCTTACGCATACGCGATCCGGGATGCGGGGGGTGATCACGGCAGCGGAAGCTGAGCAGATTGCTGATGGGCTGGCACAGGTGAAAGCCGAGTTTGATAACGGCACATTTGTGATCCGTGAGGGCGATGAGGATATTCATACTGCGGTAGAGCGACGGCTGACAGAGCTGATTGGCGCGGTAGGCGGAAAGCTGCATACAGGCCGCAGCCGCAACGATCAGGTGGCGACAGATTTTAAGCTGTGGGTACGGGATGCGATTGAAGCCCTGCGGGTGCAACTTAGATTCCTACAGTCTGCACTAATCGAAACTGCTGAAAAACATGTTTACTCGGTCATGCCGGGCTATACACACATGCAGCCTGCACAACCGGTAACGGCGGCACACTGGCTGATGAGCTTCTTCTGGATGCTGGCGCGGGATGCTGAACGGCTGGCAGACGCGCAAAAACGCGCCAATGTATCGCCGCTAGGGGCAGGGGCGCTGGCTGGAAACCCATTCGGGATTGACCGGGAGGCGCTGGCACAGGCGCTTGGTTTCAGCCATGCCGCACAGAACAGCCTGGACGCGGTGGCTGACCGGGATTACGCGGCGGAAACGCTGTTTGTTTTGGCGATGATTGGCGTGCATTTGAGCCGGTTGGCGGAAGATATCATCCTTTATAGCAACCCATCGTTTGGCTTCATCACGCTGGATGATCGCTACAGCACAGGCTCCAGCATGATGCCGCAGAAGCGCAACCCCGACCCGATGGAGCTGGCGCGGGGCAAGGCAGGGCGGTTGATCGGCAACCTGACCGGCTTGCTGGCGACGCTAAAAGGGACGCCTAGCACATACAATAAGGATTATCAGGAAGATAAGGAAGCGCTGTTCGATTCGTTCGACTCGCTGAATTTGATCCTGCCAGTAGTGACGGCGATCATCAAGACGCTGCGGCTGAACCCTGATAAGCTGAAGGCCGCGCTGATCCGGGATATGCTGGCGACTGATCTGGCTGATTATCTGGTGCGTAAAGGGCTGCCATTCCGGCAGGCGCATCATGTGGCGGCGGCGGCGGTGCGAACGGCGGCGGAAAAAGGCGTGCCATTGGGCGGGTTGGAGTTAGCGGATTTACAAGCGCTTTCACCGCTGTTTGAGGCTGACGTGCAGGCGGTGTTCGATTTCGCGGCATCGGTGGCGCGGCGGGATGCGGTAGGTGGAACCGCGCCGGAAGCTGTGAAGGCGCAAATTGAAGCGGCGGAAGGCGGTGGTGGGGGGAAAAGAAGCCCGTCATCCCCTGACTCCCTC
>LMZS01000133.1 GCA_001567085.1 Chloroflexi bacterium OLB15 | reverse complement strand
CTGCCGCGCCATATCCACGCTGCCCATGTAGACAGTGGCATTCCAGCCCCAGCATCGCGCAAGCGGTTGCGCTGGCAACACCATGCTGCCCGGCGCCTGTCTCAGCCACGATCCGCCGCTTGCCCATGCGTTCAGCCAGCAGCGCTTGCCCCAGCGCATTGTTGATCTTGTGCGCGCCAGTATGCGCCAGGTCTTCGCGCTTCAAATAAATCTGCGCGCCGCCCAGCGTCTTACTCAACCGCTCAGCATAACTAACAGGCGTTGGCCGCCCGGTATAGGTTCTATGCAAATGTGCCAACCGCGCTTGAAATGCGGGATCAGCCATCGCTTCAACATAAGCAGCGGTCAGTTCATCCAGCGCAGGCACCAGCGTTTCCGGCACAAAGCGCCCGCCAAAATCGCCATAATATCCGCGCTCATCAGGGACGTTGGTCATCCCGGTCTCAATATAGACAGGCTGTTCTTGCATGTTAACTATTTACTCCCACTTGCTTCGCCGCCTGCACAAAATCGCGCATCTTTGCCGCGTCTTTCTTTCCCGGATGCCCGGTAATTTCAACCCCGCTGGCGACATCCACCCCCCAGGGCATGACCGTTTCAACTGCCGCGCCAACATTTTCAGGTTTCAAACCACCCGCCAGCATCAGGCGCGGCACAAATGCCTTCGCTGCCAATGCCACTTCACAGCTTGTCTGTTCGCCGGTGCCGCCGTACAGGCTTGGATGATATGCATCAACCAGAATGGATGGGATACGCTCATCATCGCTGAAACCGGGTCCAAAATAACCCACCTCATCGGCGGCTTCAGCAATAGTTCGCGGGCGAATCCCTTTATAGGCCGTTCCGCGTAATTCGCGCAGCATCTCTACAGACTCATCGCCGCTCAACTGTACAAAGCGTAACCCTACCTTCTCCATCGTGACCGAAATCTTGCCCACAGGCTCGTTCACAAACAGCCCTACCAGTATCGGGCAAGCGGTTCCTAACTCTGCGCGTAATGCCGCGCACAATTCGCGGGCATCCTCTGGCGAAATGTAACGCGGGCTTTTCGGATAAAAGTTCAGCCCTAACAAATCCGCCCCAATTCCCGATGCAGTCAGCGCATCTTCAAGCGACGTGATCCCGCAAATCTTAACTTTGACAGGCAGCGGCAGCGCCATCATCGAACATCCTTTTTCGGCTGGTTGCTAAACGCCTGTACCTGTGCCGCAATGTCGTCAGATTTTATCAACCCCTCGCCCACCAACACCGCCGATGCGCCCAATTCGCCCATTCGCCGCACATCACCGGCAGAACGGATCGCGCTTTCGGCAACCAGAGTCACCTCTTTAGGTATCATAGACGCCACCCGTGATACCGTCCCCAGGTCTTCATGAAACGTGCGTAAGTCACGGTTATTCACGCCGATCAATGCTGCGCCGATCTTCAGCGCCCGTTCACATTCATCCGCATTGTGAACTTCAACAAACGCGCTCAATCCCATTCCTGTTGCATACGCATATAAATCGGCAAGTTGTGGATCATCCAGCGCCATCACGATCAGTAAAATCGCATCCGCGCCAGCGCCCCGCGCCTCATCAATCTGGATCGGGTCAATCATGAAGTCTTTTCGCAAGATCGGCACATCTACCACCGCCCGCACCTGGCGCAAATGCTCGATTTCGCCCTGGAAAAATGGCGTGTCGGTCAGCACCGAAATCGCGCTCGCCCCGTTTTCAGCATACGTCTGCGCCAGCGCCACAGGATCAAAATTCTCAGTCAGCACGCCTTTACTAGGCGAAGCCTTCTTCACCTCAGCGATCAACGCCACATTTGGTTTATGCAGCGCGCCAATAAAATCTCGCGTTGGAGACGACGTTTCTGCCAGCGCCCGCAGTTCTGCCGCGCGCGGTTTTAGGTCAGCGACATGCACCGCTTTCGCCGCTAGAATCTTGTCGAGAATGGTATCCGTCTTTACGAACAATTTGTGGCTCCCCGAACTGCATTCAATCCAAATCAAACTTTTAAGATGCGGCGTTTGCGCCTGCTGCTAGTTTCTGGCTGTATGCAATCAGCGCATCCAATTTCGCTGTCGCCGCGCCGCTGTCAATCACCTCTGCCGCAAGCTGTACTCCGCCCGCAATATCTTCTGCCAGCCCTGCCGCCACAAATGCGGCGCCAGCATTCAACAGCACCACATCGCGCTTAGCGCTGTCAACTGTGCCATCCAGAACGCCGCGCAAAATGGCCGCGTTTTCTACAGCATCCCCGCCATGCAAATCAGAAATATGCGATCCCTTAAAGCCCAGCGTTTCCGCGTCGAAATCGTATGACTGTACCCGCCCATCGCGGTAATGGCTGATCCGGTTCGGCCCGGTTGTGGTCAGTTCATCCACCCCGCCGTAACCGCTCACCACCAGCGCGCTCACCGATCCCAGTTCGCCTAGCACATGCGCCAGCAAGTCGGTCAGGTCTGGGGCAAACACCCCCATCAACTGCCGCTGTGCGCCTGCCGGGTTGGTCAGTGGGCCAAGAATGTTGAAGATCGTGCGCACGCCCAGTTCCCGGCGAACGCCAATCGCATACTTCATCGCCGGGTGCAGTTTGGCAGCAAACAGAAAACCGATACCGACCTCGTCAATACACATGCCTACCTGTTCAGGCGTCAAGTCAAGGCTTACGCCAAGCTGCCCCAGCACATCGGCGCTGCCACACTTACTGCTCGCCGCCCGATTGCCGTGTTTGGCAACTTTCACGCCTGCGCCCGCCGCCACAAATGCCACTGTAGTGCTAATGTTGAACGTGCCCGATTTATCGCCACCAGTCCCGCAGGTGTCCAGCAGCACATCGCGCTCAATCTGTGTCGTCACTTTATTGGCATTGGCGCGCATCGCGCGGGCGCTTCCCGCAATCTCATCGCGGGTTTCGCCTTTCATGCGCAGCGCCATCAGGTAAGCCGCAATCTGCGCATCAGTTGCTTCTCCGGTCATAATCTGGTTCATCACCGCTTCAGCTTCATCCTGCTGAAGATGCCCGAAACGGCTGAGCAGGTCTATCGCGCGCTGAATATCCATGTTCACGCCTTTCTATGCCGAAACCTGCTCGCGCAGTTCCATGAAGTTCCGCAAAAGTTTGCGCCCATCTGCCGTCAAAATGCTTTCAGGATGGAACTGTACGCCGTATATCGGCAGTTCCTTATGCTGAAGCCCCATAATCTCGCCGTCAATCGTGCGTGCAGTGATATGCAGGCAGTCAGGCAAGGTGTCTTCTTCCACGATCAGGCTGTGATAGCGTGTGGCTTCAAACGGCGTCGCCATACCCTCAAAAACACCCTCGCTCTGGTGGTAAATCAGGCTAGTCTTGCCATGCATCAGCTTCGGCGCGCGTTTCACCACCCCGCCAAACACCTGCCCGATGGATTGATGCCCTAAACATACGCCCAGCGTCGGAATGGTCGGGCTAAGATCGCGCAGCACATCCAGCGATACCCCGCTGTCATCTGGCGTTCCCGGCCCCGGCGAAATCACAATATGGCTAGGCGCGAGATCGGCAATCTGATTCACCGAAATCACATCATTCCGAAACACGCAAAGCTCAGCGCCTAGTTCCCCAAATAGCTGCACAAGGTTGTAGGTAAAGCTGTCGTAATTATCAATCACCAGAATCATCGTCGTTCCTCCGGTTCCGTCACCGAGCTGGAAGCCAGCCCTTCAAGATGTGTTTTGTCATCTGCCGCTACCAGTTCCCATCCATCCTCATTCCGGCGAATAGTTGTGACTGAAGCATTGGCAAGATCAAAATCTTCAACTTCCCTCGCTGAAATAAGATCGTCCAGCAAAAATTTAATAGCTGCGGTGTGCGAGAGGATGCCTATCGTTTCTCCCGCATCGCGGCCCACCAGATCATCGAACGCGACGTGCATGCGCTCACGCACTTCAGCGCGAGATTCGCCGCCGGGGATAATATACTGCTCGCGATCTTCCAGCAGGAGCGCAAATTCTTCTGGATACCATGACTCCATTTCATCCACCGTTAGCCCCTGCCATAAACCAACGGCGCGTTCCCGCAGGCGCTCATCCGGCTCAGGATCGAAGGGTAACTGTGCCGCCAATGCCTCAGCAGTTTGTAATGCACGCCTCAAATCACTGGTATACAACGCTGAGAGGCCGATATTCCGCACAAATCGCCCCAATGCTTCAGCCTGTCGTTTGCCATGTATATTCAAAGGCGAGGCTACCCATCCTTGCCATCTGCCCTGCTTATTCCAATCTGTTTCGCCTGAGCGAATAAAGACCACTCGCCTGACCAAAATTCAGCCTCCAAACTACTTGTTGTACGCTGTAAAACGTCCCACATAAGGCGAGTCACAGCTCGCCGCTTCAACTCAGTTTTTCTGCGCTGTTGGCTCATGCATCAAAGGCATTCTATGCCAATCCTTCTTCAGCCCGACGCACCGCCAGAAGCACAGCCTTCGCCTTATTAATCGATTCCTGATATTCATTTGCGGGAACGCTATCCGCCACCAGCCCCGCCCCCGCCTGAATATACAATGTATTTTTCTTCATCAATGCCGCGCGAATCGTGATGCAGGTGTCCATCGAACCGTCAAAGCTGAAATAGCCGACAGCGCCGCCATATACGCCGCGTCGCGAGCCTTCCAGTTCCTCGATAATTTCCATCGCCCGTACCTTTGGCGCGCCGCTCAGCGTTCCGGCCGGGAAAGTTGCCCGCAGAAGCGCAAATGCCGTCATATCGCCGCGCAGTTCGCCCTGCACGTTGCTTACGATATGCATGATCTGTGAGTATCGCTCGATAAACATCAGATCGGTCACCTGTACCGTGCCATATTTGCACACACGCCCAAGATCGTTACGCCCCAGATCAACCAGCATGATATGCTCAGCGCGTTCTTTCGGATCAGCGAGCAGTTCCTCCGCAAGCGCCCGATCTTCCTGTGCATCTGCGCCGCGTGGGCGTGATCCTGCAATCGGGCGTACTGTGGCGATATTATCTTCAAGGCGCACGTGCGTTTCTGGCGATGCGCCAATCAACGTGAAATCATCGCTAAATTGCAGAAAGAACATATACGGCGAAGGATTCATCGCCCGCAGCGCGCGGTATATCGCCAGCGGTGACGCCTGTGTGTGCCGGATCAGCCGCTGCGAAAGCACGATCTGGAAGGCGTCACCCGCAGCGATATATTCTTTGGCGCGTTCAACATTAGCTTCAAATTCTTCGCGCGTTACGGTTGTGATTGGCGCATCATCGGCCGGAATGCCCGGCGCAGGCTCAGGGATCGGTAGTGGCTGATGCAGCGCGTCCACAATCTCTTCTATTCGCGCCAGCGCGTCATCATAAGCCGCGTCAGTGTCACCCGTATTGTGCGCGTTCGCCAGCACTAGCAGTTGGTGTTTAGCATGGTCAAAAATGACCAGCGTGTCTACCAGCATGAAGGCCACATCTGGCACTTCCACTTCATCAATCGCGGTGTCTGGCATCCGCTCAAAATAGCGCACCACGTCATAGCTCAGGCAGCCTACTGCCCCGCCCACGAAGCGCGGCAGCCCCTCAATATGTACCGGCTTTACTCGCATAAACTCGCGTTCAACTGCATCCAGTGGGTCTTCGCCATTTTCAAGCGGTCGCTGGGTGGTCACGCCGTGCAGCGTGCGCGTCACGATGCTGTCACGAACCGTGATCACGCCTTTGGGATTTACGCCGAGAAAAGAGTATCGCCCGACCTGTTCGCCGCCTTCCACGCTTTCCAGCATGAACGCTACTTTGCCCAGACGGGTCAATTTCATGTAAACCGACACAGGGGTTTCAAGGTCTGCGAGCAGCGGGCGGTAGACAGGTACGAGATCGCCCTGTTGAAATAGTTGCTCCACAGCTCTGCGCGAGGGAAGCGCTTCAGCGCGGGTCATGGCAAGCACCATCGTCAGTTCCTCACAATACAAAAAGCCTCTCCCGTAACAAGGACGAGAAGAGGCTTTCCCGTGGTGCCACCTTGATGATCATCAATACGATGACCGCTCATTCATAAGGTACGGGCGTTTAAGAGCCGATACCCCGCGCATTGATAACGGGTGCGCTTTCCCGGCGCGGGCTACTGCTTGCGGTTCGCCTGCGCGACTCCCTGATCCATTCTGTGGCTTCCTGTGTACCGCCTTCGCAGCAGCTAGCGGCTCTCTGAACACGGTGTATGCCACATACTCGTTCAGATCAACATCATTGAGTATATGAGATTGCTAGACAGCGTAACCAGTATTTGGCAGTCTGTCAAGCAGTTCCTAAGAGATTCACCCGTCTCCTTTGTAAAATAAATTCTGCATACTCTACTTGCCAGTTCTCCCCTTTAAGAGAGATATAAACAATGAATCCTACCCCCTGCCAAACATGCGAACTCGTAAAACGACGGGATACAGGTGAAGCATCGCTATGGGATAGCATCTATCGTACTGAATATTGGGACATAGCCCACGCGTTCAATGTGTCTCTTCCCGGTTGGCTGGTGCTGATCATCCGCCGCCATATCGCCGCCGTTGACGAATTGACTGCACATGAAGCTGTTGAACTTGGCAATCTCATTCGCGCCGCTTCAATCGCCCTCAAACAGGTCACTGGCTGCGAAAAAACTTATGTGATGCAGTTTGCCGAATCTGCCGATCATCCCCACGTCCATTTTCATATCGTGCCGCGTATGAAAGATCAGCCAGAGGACAAAAAGGGGCCAAAAATCTTCGGCTATATAGTTAGCGACGAAGAAAGCCGCATCAGTGAAGAAGCGATGAATACGCTGGCATCTGCCATTAAACCCCTGCTCATCAGCATACTTTCTGAAGGGTAAGCAAGCCTGACGACTTTTTCACGTCCGCATCGTAAGTTATACTGTGGTAACACATGCCAGAATTGAGGGCAGCTGCGTGACCAATAGCGAAATGGCCGCGATGTTTGACCGCATCGCCGATATGCTGGAAATCAAAGGCGAGAATGTGCATCGTATTCTGGCTTATCGTAATGCCGCCAATTCTATCGGCCAGTTCCCCCGCGATCTGCGCGTCGTTGCTGCCGAAGGCGGGTTAGAAGAAATCCCCGGCGTCGGCAAAACCATCGCCGAAAAAATCACCGAAATTCTGGATACCGGAACGCTGCAATTTTACGAGAAACTTGCCGCCGAAGTCCCGCCGGGTGTCGTTGACATTCTGCACATCAACGGCGTTGGGCCGAAAAAAGCCCGCATGTTCTGGCTGGATGCAGGCGTTACCGATGTTCCCGCATTAGAAGCCGCCGCTAAGGATGGAAAACTAAGCGGATTACCCGGCATGGGCGCGAAAAGCGTTACTCGCATCCTTGAAGGCATCGAGTCCTATAATCGCCGCGCCTCAGACACGCGCACGCCATTGGGCGTTGCCCTGCCTGTCGCCGAGCGCATCCTCGCCATGATTCTATCCCTGGATGGCGTTGGCAAAGGCGCGATTGCTGGCAGCATTCGCCGCGCGCTTCCCACTATCGGCGATGTTGATCTGGTGGTCACAGCGGTTGATGCCGCCCCGATCATGGACGTATTCGTACACATGGACGAAGTGGCGCGCGTGCTTGGTCATGGCCCCACCAAAAGTTCTGTAGAACTCCAAAATGGCTTACAGGTTGATCTGCGCGTTTTGCCCGTAGAACGCTGGGGAACAGCCCTCGCCTACTTCACAGGCAGCAAAAATCATGGCATCAAGCTGCGCACGATGGCGCTGGCAAAAGGCTTGTCGCTCAATGAATGGGCATTCACCCCTGTAAACGGCGGTGATGAAATTCTGTGTGCAGATGAAGAAGCGGTTTACGCGCAGCTTGGCCTGCCCTATATCCCGCCAGAAATCCGCGAAGACATGGGCGAAATCGAAGCCGCGCAAAAAGGAAACCTGCCCGATTTAATCGAGTTGAGCGATATTCACGCCGATCTGCACATGCATACGGAATGGAGCGATGGCGTCGCTACCGTACAGCAAATGGCTGAAGCCGCGCTGGAACGTGGGCGGAAATATATCGTTATCACCGATCACTCACGCGGCGCTACCATTGCCAACGGCCTCTCAATTGAGCGATTGTTAGCGCAGCGTGATGAAGTACGCCGCGTTGATGCGGAGATGGGCGGCGCGATTCGCGTCTTTCACGGCACTGAAATGGAAATTAAAGCCGATGGCACGCTCGATTTCCCCGATGAGATTCTCGAACAGCTCGATTTCGTGATCGCCTCTCTGCACGTCGGCCTGCGCCAGCCTCGTGAGCAAGTGACCCAGCGGTTGCTCAACGCCCTGAACAATCCTCATGTTGATTTAATCGGTCACCCACGCGGGCAGCTCATCCCTGATCGCGAGCCTGCCGATCTGGATATGGATGCGGTGTTCGCCACTGCGCAAAAGACCGGCACCGCGCTTGAAATCAATGCCAATCCCCACCGCCTCGATCTGGAAGCGCAGTATGCCCGTCGTGCCGCCTCTATGGGTATCCCGATCTGTATTGATACCGACGCCCACCGCCCTGAAAACATGGACTTGATGCGCTATGGCGTCATGACCGCGCGACGGGGTTGGATTGAAGCCAGACAGGTCATCAACACATGGCCGCTTGAACAGTTCATGCAATGGTTGGATAAACGCAATGGCCGATAGCCAGTTTCAACCTCCCCTTTCACCTGATGACCGCACCCGGAATGTGACGCCAGCGGATGATACACGCGCCATGTCACCCCAGCAGGCGCCTATGATCCCGCTGCCGCCTCAGCAAAATGCCTTGCCTCCGATCCCTGCTGGTCGCAGCCAGCCCCCCCTACCACCGCAGCAGCGCCCGCCCGCGCGGCGCCGCCCGCGCAAGCGCAGCGATAACCCGATGTATTTGCCGCTGTGGTCAGTGGTAGCGATGGTCGTCATAGTTTTTGTGATGGCGTTCGGGGTGATCGGCCTGGTGATCGGCTTAGGGGGTGATGGTGGCCCCGGCGGTTCTCCGCGTATCGTGATCATCACCGCCATTCCTAGCAGCACGCCGCAGCCCGGTCAGCCAACACTCCCGGCAAACGCGGTCACACTTGAGCCTGCGCAAATTGCGCCGGGTTCGCTGCCCACTTTCGCCCTTGAAGGGCCAACCCTGATTCCCGTAATCCTCTCCCCAACGCCGCTGTCTATTAGCTTGGGCGCAACCGTTGTGGTCAATGCCGATTCGCTGAATGTTCGTACCGGCGCAGGCACGGATCAGGATTTGGTTTTCATGGCTCCGCTCGGAACGACATTTAGAGTTATAGAAGGGCCTTTGAGCGCAACTGGTTTCACCTGGTGGCGTATCCAAAACCCGGACAATCCGAGCGAGACCGGTTGGGCAGCGGCGCAGTTCCTAGATGTTCAAGCTCCCGTCAGCGACCTTCCGGCCACCATAGCACCCTGACAGGAGAGTGGCATGACCGATATTGCCCGTCGTGTGGCTGATCTGCGCCGTCTGCTCGCAGATTACAGCTATCGCTATTACGTGCTTAGCCAGCCCGCCGTAACCGATGCCGAATATGACTTGCTCTACAATGAACTCGTTGCCATCGAGCAAGATCATCCTGAACTCGTCACGCCCGACTCGCCAACCCAGCGTGCTGGCAATGACCTTTCAGAAGATTTTGCAAAAGTTCGTCACCCCGCCCCGATTCTCAGCCTTTCCAATGCTTTTTCAGCGGAAGACTTGCAAGCATGGGAAGAACGCAATCTGCGCCTGCTTCCTACCGGCACGCAGTTGAGCTATGTGCTGGAGCCAAAGCTAGATGGCCTGACCGTCGTCATCACCTATGAAAACGGCGTGCTGGTGCAGGCAGCTACGCGCGGCAGCGGCGAAATCGGGGATGTGGTCACCCCCAATATCCGCACCATCCGCACCATCCCGCTGCGCATTCCCGCCAATCCCAACGGCCCCGAAGCGCCCGAAAAACTGGTCGTGCGCGGTGAAGTATTGTTTCTCAAAAAAGACTTTGAAGCGGTCAATCAGAAGCAGATCGAGGCTGGTCTGCCCGCTTACGTGAACGCCCGCAACACAGCGTCCGGCTCGCTCAAGCAAAAAGATTCCCGCATGACCGCCGCCCGCCCGCTCACCGCCTTCATCTATCAGGTGGTCGAGGTGAGTGGGAAAACGCTGGAAAACCAGTGGGATAATCTGCGTTATTTGCGCGAATTGGGCTTCAATACTTCGCCAGATGCGGGATATTTTCCCACATTATCCGACGTTATCCAGCAAATACCCACGTGGGAAACCCGCCGCAATTCGCTTGAGTTTGAAATTGACGGCGTAGTCATCAAAGTTGCCGACCTCAAAATTGCCCGTGAGCTGGGCGTTGTGGGAAAAGACCCTCGCGGCGCGATTGCCTATAAATTCCCGGCGCAGGAAGCCTCAACCCATCTGCTTGATGTTGTGGTTACAGTAGGCCGCACGGGGAAAATCGTCCCCAATGCGCGCTTAGAACCCGTTTTCATCGGCGGCGTCACCGTCAGTAATGCCACCCTGCACAATTACGACATCGTTCACACGCTGGATATTCGTGTCGGGGATCGCGTGGTTGTAAAACGTGCGGGTGACGTTATCCCTAACGTGATCGGCGCGCTTACAGCAGAGCGTAACGGCAGCGAAAAGCCTATTATCCCGCCGGAACGCTGCCCCTTCTGCGATACGCCAATTATCCGCCCTGAAGGCGCTGTGGATTATTACTGCCCGAACACCCGCTGCCCGGAACGCGTGTTCCGCCAGATTGAATTTTTCGTTTCCCGCGCAGGATTAGATATTGAGGGATTCGGCGGGCAAACCGTCAAAACGCTGATTGACAAAGGCCTGCTGCACGATGAAGCCGATGTTTTTTCGCTCACCGCCGAGCCGCTGCTTGAACTGGACAAATTCGCTGAAAAGAAAGTCAACAATCTGCTTGCCGCCATCGAAGCCGCGAAAGCCCGCCCTTTATCGCAGGTGATCACCGCGCTCGGCATTGAAGGCGTCGGCAGCACCATCGCCGTTGATCTTGCTAATCACTTTGGCTCAATGGATGCCCTGCAAGCCGCTACCCCTGCCCTGCTCGAAGAAGTGGATGGCATCGGCGGCATTTTGGCGCAAAGTATCTTCGACTGGTTTCAGGACGCCTATCATCTAAGCGTGTTGGATAAGCTGCGCGCGGCAGGCGTGAACATGCAAAATACCGCCCGTGAAGTCGCTAGCGACTCGCTAACCGGCAAGACCTTTGTGCTCACTGGCACTTTACCCACATTATCCCGCGACGATGCCACCACACTGATCGAATCACACGGCGGCAAAGTAACCGGCAGCGTCAGCAAAAAGACCGATTATGTGGTGGTGGGCGATTCTCCCGGCAGCAAAGCTGAAAAAGCCGCGCAGCTTGGGGTAGCAATCCTCAGCGAACAGGATTTATTCGCCCTGATCGGCGCAGCTTCATCAGAATAAACAACCGTTCACAAATCGTCATCCGCTGACAATAATTTGTAGGGGTAAGGCGTGCCTTACCCCTGACCATTAGCCGGTAGAGACGCAGCGTGCTGCGCTTTCTCATTCAAATCAAACGGACATCCATCATATGCCGCAGATCGTCATCCGCCATGACCGCGAAAAACCCGTGCTCCAGCAGCATCCCTGGATATTTTCAGGCGCGATTCAAGAGGTACGCGGCAACCCTGCGCCCGCCAGCATCGTAGATGTGGTCTCCACAAAGGGGCATTTTCTGGCGCGCGGCTACTGGAATCCAAAATCCCAGATTCAGGTACGCATCCTCACATGGCAGGATGAGCCCATCAATGACGATTGGTGGCGGCGCATGATTCTCCAGTCGCTGCAAAGCAGGGTGAGCTTGTTTAGCGAAAATGCCGCTTTCCGCGCGGTCAACGCTGAAAGCGATTGGCTTCCGGGCTTAGTCGTTGACCGCTATGCTGATTTTCTAGTGCTTCAGGCGCTCACTCTCGGCATAGATCAGCGCAAGCACGATATTGCCCGTATCCTGCACGAAGTTCTGCCCGACGTTAAAGGGATTTATGAACGCAGCGATATTGATGTGCGCGGAAAAGAAGGCTTAAAGCCAGAAACCGGCTTGTTGTGGGGCGAAGAGCCGCCGGAATATATCCAGATACAGGAAAATAATTGCCAATTCCTGATTGACGTTAGGCGCGGGCATAAAACCGGCTTCTATCTCGATCAGTCAATAAATCGGGCAATCGCAGAGAGCTATGTAGCAAAATTGAACAACCTGTTTGAACGCCCGTTGAGAATACTCAATCTCTTTAGCTACACCGGCGGATTCGCGATCAGTGTTTTGAACAGGCGTATCGCGTCAATCACTTGTGTTGATGCCTCCCGCGATGCCCTTGAATTAGCCGAGCGCAACGCGGAACTCAACCTTCTCGCAGAAAACACCCCTGAACTCGAATTCATTCAGGCCGATGTTTTTCAGCTCTTGCGCGATTATGCTGATCAAGGCGAAAAGTTCGATTTCATCGTCTGCGATCCGCCAAAATTTGCCCACAATGCCGGTCAGGTAGATAAAGCCGCGCGCGGTTACAAAGACCTGAATTTGCATTGTTTCAAACTGCTCAATCCCGGTGGCCGCTTGATGACCTTCTCATGCTCCGGGGCAATCAGTGCCGATCTATTCCAGAAGATCGTATTTGGCGCACTGGCAGACAGCGGCAGGCAGGGGCAAATTGAGCAGTATCTCAGCGCCGCGCCCGATCATCCTGTCGCCCTCACCTTCCCCGAAGGCGCATACCTCAAAGGGTTGGTCGTGCGCGTGATATAACCGCACAGATGCGAAGGTGGCTCATCAGCCCTATACGAATCGGGCAGGCTCTCCCTATGGTTGTAGAGGCGAGAGCTTAATCCGCATCCGTCCCGGTCTCAATCTCCACTTTTTCGCCCGCCAGCTTGCGAATCTTCAGGAATGTTTCCGTCCAGCTAATCGGGCTAAGGCCAAGTTTTTCGCGGATTGCCTCTGGTGACATGCCGCCCACATAATCGCGCACCGCACACGTCCAGCGCATCATCTCAAAAGATAACTTGTGCGGAATATCGGCCTCGTCGCCTATCGCTTCAAGAATGTATTCCAGATTGCGCGCCGTACAGGTAAACACCAGCTTTTCCGGCGCATACTGGGCTATATATTCATCCAGCGTCGCCATCAAATCGGCATCCAGCGCCAGCCGCCGTTCCTTGTATTCATGCTTTGCGCTGGTCTGGCGCACCAGCAGCATCGGCTGGCTTGTGCGCTCAAAGTCGTCCAGCGTCAGCCGCATCACTTCGCTTTTCTTGATCCCCGTTTCCAGCAGCAGTTTGAACAGCAGCTCAGGCCGCGTATCTACTTCCTCTCGCTTCTTGAAACGATGGGATGCAAGCGTCGCCGCAGTCACCTCATCCGGCGAAAGGATAGTCGCCAGCGGTGCCGGCCCAGAACGCTGTAGAATCGCGTGCGCCGGATCGTGATCCAACACTTCCAGATCAGCCAGCCACTTAAAATACACCTTGAGCGTAGTCACCCGCCGCGCATAAGATTTGCGACTGCATGGCACCCCGCGCCCATGTTCCAGCCAGTCCAGAAAATCCTCAAGCGTTGAGGTCTTTAGGTTGCTAACCGGCACATGGTTTCCGGCATATTCCGCCAGCAAATGCAAATCTGAGGTGAAAGCATTCACCGTGTGTTCGGTTTTACCCTCTTTCGCCAGCCGCTTCTGAAACAGCGCCCACGTATTCGCAAATTCCGTTTGTGGCGTAATTTCTGCTTCGGAAAGCGGCACCGCAAATAACGGAAGCTGTCCCTGTTTCATCGCCTGATCTCCACCTGCCCTAACGCCGCGCCGTCCAGCTTTCCTGACCATATTTCTCGCAGCTTAGTTCGCCAGCACATGCAGCCTCTTTTTTGCTTAACCCCGCGCCTTCAAAGGTGATACCCAAAACGCTTTCAAAACCCTGCGCCAACGCTTCTGCAACCTGTTGATACGTCTTTATGCGCCCATCCAGCGCATCTGTGAGCGTGCAAGCGCGCAAACGCAAATTCTCTTTCGCGCGTTCTCGCTCATTCCCTGTATCATAAGCCAGCACATCGTATATCCGCGCGATATCGCCCTTCAGCGGAATGCTGCCATGCTGCAATACCGCGTTATACTTTCGCGCCTGCGCGCTGCCGATCAGCTTTTTCCCTTGAACTGTCGGCTCATAATGTGAGGGCGTTTCAAAACAAGCCGCTGCCTGTTCAATGACCCTATCAGGCGAGTCTGCCTGAATCTTCACGCCGAGCAGCGATAACCCCGCTGTCAGCGCCGCGCTAATCCGCCGGTAGCTTTCCACAATGCTGCCCTTTGCCAGCTCATGATCGGCTGGCAAGACCACGCTGTAAGTCACTTCCTCACTATGTAAAATCGCGCCGCCGCCCGTTGGTCGCCGCACAATTCCCAGCTTTGCAGCTTCAAGGCGATCATAATCTACAATCGCGACGCGCTGACCATATCCTAACGACAGGCAGGCGGGTGACCAGTCATAGAATCGCAGCGTCGGCAGGGCATCGCCTGCCCCTGCCGAAATCATGATCGCCTCATCAACCGCCATGTTCCATGCGCCTGTCGCGGGTAAATCGTTGATGAGCCGCCATCTCTCGCTATATTGACGCATACTACGCCTACACCTATACTAACCAAAGACATGAATCATGGTTCAGGCTAGCGCTGCCTAGAATATGCCGCAACCTTCCAATCAGAACAACCAGCCTCAAAGTCGGCATGCGGTATACCGTTCAGAACCGCATCGCTCATCAACGGTTGCCACTGCGCCGCGTATTGAGTCTGCGCCCACCAAACCGAACAACGCTCCGGTGCCTGACCTGTATAAACCATCAAACTCCAGTTATATGCCGGCGCCGGTACCCAGTGCCGCCGCGAAAAATTCATCTGCGCGTGAGCGTTCTAAAAAACGGCGTTCGCGTCGTCATGGTGCTGATTGGGCGTGGGTGGTGATTGCTCTGGCATTGATGTCCATTGTTGGCGTGGTCAGCCTCAGCCTGACGCTGGTGATTAAAGCCAGTCAGGATGGCATTGATGTATTGCCGACGGCGGTCAGCGGCTTGCCGACCCCCGTAGATGCGCAAACTTCTTTCGCCGGTTTCGACAGCAATATCGCCAGCGGTCAACAGTTAACGCTGGACGATGGTCGAAATATCGTGTTGCAGCCCTGGAATGGCGGCTCACGCCTGACCGTGCTGGTGATGGGTCTGGATCGTCGTCCCGGCGAAGATGGGCTAGCCTACCGTACTGATACCATGATGCTGCTCAGCCTTGATCGGGATACCGGTTCGTTAGGCATCCTCAGCATTCCCCGTGACCTGTATGTTGATATTCCCGGTTACAGCGAGCTTCAACGCATCAACAGCGCGATGGTGCTTGGCGAGCTTCAGCAGCCGAATTATGGCCCTACCCTCGCCATGCAAACCGCGCAGTTAAACTTCGGCATGTACGTTCATGGTTACGTAGTCATGGACTTTCAGGCCGTTGTTTCGCTGATCGACCTGCTTGGCGGCATTGAAATTGATGTGCCCTACAATATCGTAGACTACCAGTATCCAGATATGAATTTCGGCTATGATCCGCTCATCTTAAATGCTGGAACACAGCACATGGACGGGCAAACCGCGCTCAAATTTGCGCGCACCCGTCATGGCGACAATGACTTTGAACGCGCGCGCCGCCAGCAAATGGTGCTTTACGCCATCCGTGACCGCGTGCTGGATTTCAACCTGCTGCCGCAGTTGATCGTGCAGTCCCCCACCCTGCTCAGCACGCTCAACGAAAATGTATACACCAATCTGAGTCTCGATCAGATCATTCAGATTGCCATGACCCTTAAAGACATGTCCGCCAGCAATATTCGTACCGGCGTGCTGGATGGTAACTATTCCGTCCCTTACACGACCCCGGCTGGCGCGCAGGTGATCATCCCCCGCCGCGCTATGCTCGGAGATTTGCTCTCTCAGGTCTTTGGCGCAGACTATTCCGAATAAAAATGCTGTGGGTAAATCGCCAATAAAAACGCCTCTCGTAATGAGAGGCGTTTCATTTTCAAAAAGCCCGCCATGTCGTGTGTGCGGAGTTTTGAACCTGCTTTCGCAGGTGGGAACTCGTTTGGCGATGGGATCTTAGCCGACGCGGGCCTATCATCTTGCCGCCACATTGGTGCTCCCCATTGCTGGGTGTTGGCTCAAAACGGATTGGCGCACGTCACATACACAGCAGGTTATGCCTGTTATACCAATCACGTGAAGACATGTAAAGGCTGTTTATTCCCTTTACGAGAAAAGTTGTGCCAACTGCCGGGCATGTAAAATATCGCTATAATGTCGGCGAACATTCAATATTTAGGAGTCCAATATGCAGCTTGACTTCAAAGCCTTAATTGCTGAGTTTATCGGCACGTTTACGCTGGTATTTGTCGGCGCTTTAGCCGTCATCGTGGCCTCAAATGTTGCTCTGGCTGAAGGCGGAAACCTGCTCGGTGTTACGGTTGCAGCGCTAGGGCATGGGCTGATCCTCGTAGCGCTGGTTTACGCCTTCGGTCACCACTCTGGCGCGCATCTCAACCCGGCAGTAACTGCTGGCTTGCTTGTTGGCGGCAAAATCGCGGTTGTTCCGGCAGTTGCTTACTGGGTCGTCCAGTTTCTTGGCGGTATTTTGGCCGGCTTTGTCGCGCAGGCGCTCGCTTCCCCGGCAGGTCTGGCTGGCTTTGGCGAAACCAAAGGGCTGCTCACGAATGACCATCTGGGAGCCGCTGCTATCCTTGAAGCCGTGCTCACCTTCTTCCTTGTCACAACCGTATATCAAGCGGCAGTCTATGGCAAAGCCGGAAACCTTGCCGGGGTTGCCATCGGCCTCACCTTAGGCGCATCCATTTTTGCGGGCGGCGTTTTCAGCGGCGCATCCCTGAACCCGGCACGCACGCTTGGTCCCGCGCTTGCCGCAGGCGATTTCAGCTATGTTCCCATGTACTTCATCGGCAGTTTTGCGGGCGGCATCATTGCTGGCTTACTCAACGCCTATGTTCTGAAACCCGCTGACAAAGCCGGTTCCTAAAAACCAGCCTTGCCAGCAAAAAAGGACAGGTTGTGCCTGTCCTTTTAATTCCTTGCCAAAGAATACCCGTTTACCCGTCTACGGTAGTACGGATGTGCAGTTCTTTAAGCTGCTTCGGCTCTGCTGGTGAAGGTGCGCCAGCCATAATATCTGCGCCGGTCTGCGTCTTCGGGAAAGCCACCACCTCGCGAATATTCGGCTCCCCTGCCAGCACCATCACCAGGCGATCAATGCCCGATGCGATGCCCCCATGCGGCGGCACGCCATATTCAAACGCTTCCAGCATATGACCAAACTGTTCGCGCGCTTCTTCCATCGTCAAGCCGATTAGCGGGAAGATTTTTTCCTGTATCTCGCGGTTGGCAATCCGAATCGACCCGCCGGCTACTTCCAGCCCGTTGCATGCAAGGTCATACTGCGATCCGCGCGCCGCGCCGGGATCGGTATCCAGCAGCGGCAAATCTTCCGGCATCGGCATCGTGAACATGTGCTGCGAAGGATCCCAACGCTTCTCTTCTTCATTCCAGTAGAACATCGGGAAATCAATAATCCAGCCAAAAGCCAGCACTTCAGGATCCGCAAGATTGAGTTCCGCCGCGATATGCCGCCGCAGCACATCTGTGATCGCCCACACGGTTTCGCGCTTATCCGAAAGGAAGAGCAGCAGGTCGCCGCCTTCTGCGCCAGTTCGCTCAACGATTTCCAGCACCTGATCTACGGTGAAATATTTACCTATCGGCCCCTTCACCTCGCCGCTTTCATCTTCAGGCAGCGTCACCCATGCCAGCCCCTTCGCCCCTGCCGAGCGCGCGATAGTCTCCAGTTCTTCAGCCAGCTTACGTAAAGCCGTACCGCTGCGCTTCGCCATTCCCGGCGCGCGCAGCACTTTTACCGGCTTGCCTTCAGCGGCGTTAGCAACAAACACCGGAAAAGCGCTCTTTCCGGCAATATCCGTAATGTCAACCGCCGCCAGATCGTAGCGCAGGTCAGGCTTATCTGAGCCATACTTTTCCATCGCATCGTAGTAGCGAATGCGCGGGAAGGGCTTGTACATCGGCGTTTTGCCTACAACGTTTTCCGCAATCTGGATCATCAATTCTTCGATCAGCGCAATCACATCGTCGCGCTGCACAAAGCTCATCTCAAGGTCAAGCTGGGTGAATTCCGGTTGGCGATCCCCGCGCAGGTCTTCATCACGAAAGCAGCGGGCGATCTGGAAATAACGCTCATAGCCTGCAACCATCAACAGTTGTTTCAACTGCTGTGGGCTTTGCGGCAAAGCGTAAAAATTACCCGGCATCAAGCGGCTTGGCACCAGAAAGTCGCGCGCGCCTTCAGGCGTAGTCTTGAATAAAATCGGGGTTTCGATTTCGACAAAACGCTGCGCGTCCAGAAAGTCACGAATGTATTTAACCACCCGGTGGCGCAGGATGATGTTGTTCTGCATACGCTGGCGGCGCAGGTCAAGATAGCGGTAGCGCATACGGGTGGTTTCATCAACCTTCGAGTCTTGATTGATATAGAATGGCGGCGTCTTTGACGTGTTCAGCAGCACAATTTCCCGCGCTACCACCTCAACCGCGCCAGTGGGCAAATGCGGGTTGGCTGTGCCTTCGGGTCGAACGCGCACCTCGCCAATCACCTGCGCCACATACTCACTGCGTAGTTTTTCGGCTGCGCTGTGCGCCTGCTCATGAACCTGCTCATCTACCACAACCTGCGTGATCCCCCAGCGATCGCGCAAGTCAATAAAAATAACCCCGCCCTGATCGCGGCGATTATTCACCCAACCGGCAAGAGTGACCGTTTGGCCGCTGTGCTCGGTGCGCAGTTCGCCGCAGTTGTGCGTCTTCAACATGTTCTGCCCTCGGTGTGCAGTCGTGCATGATACTTCGGAGTACCCGCTAGGATAGCACGGGGATGAGGCAAAATAAAGCGTGGCAAATACTGGTGAAATAATAAACCGCCAGACCCTAACGATCCGGCGGTTCAGAATTACCGTGTTGAGTGCGCGTTCTTACGCCGTGCGCACATAGCTGTGCGAAAGCTGGCGGTCAATCATGCGGGCAATATACGGATACTGGTAATCACGCCCGTTATAGACCTCGATAGCGCCAATTGCACCCAGCACGCCCGCCACAAAAGGCAGCGCTGTGCAGGCGACGAAGAAAGCTACCCCGACGATCAGCCATACCGGAAGCAAAATCACGCCAATCAGCACCAGCAGTGAAAGCGCCGCCAGCACTAAGCCTAAGCCCCACAGAATGCCGCCAATGACCACCAGCGCGATCACGCCCACAGTTGCCACAAGTTGCAGCATGAACGCTTGTAAGGCGTGGAAAGCCACAAAGTCAGATTTCTGGCGGAAAGCAAAGTAGATCACCAGCGGAATAAACAGCGAAACGACTGAAACCATCCCGCCGGAAATTGCGCCGCCAATCAACGTCACCCAGATGCTGGCGTGGGCAACTGCCGCCCACATGCGCTCATCCTGCGTCACATTCATGGTGCTGTAGCTCAGCGGCACGTAAGGCCGTTTGCTTTTAACGGCATCCCCCGGAAAATGCAGCGGCGGCGCGGCGCCACGCTTGCGCTTCGGCTCATCGTTCACCGCGCTGGCGGGGCGGTAGCGCTGTTCATACTCGCGCACCACTTCATCGCCACCGCTGGAAGATAAACGCGATACCCGCGCCTGTTCTCCCCCTGAAGCGCCTGCGTCAACCACTTCGCTCGGCACATCAACGATATTGTTTTCATCAAACGGATCGAACGCGTTTCCCGCGTCGTCACTCTGATTGAGATCATTCACATTTGGTTCGTCGGTCATGACTGCCCCTCGTCAAGTCTTTGAAACTCAGTAAACTATGCAACGGTCATACTGGTTATGTATACGCGCCCTGTTTATGAAAAGTTGCGAATGTCCCAAATCACACGCTGGATAACAATATTTTTCTCTCAAAATTACACCTTCAGCAAGCGTTTGCTGGGAATCTTCCTGATTTTAGGCGGCGCTGCCGGGTTTGCAGGCATCCTGATGATTGATGTTCTGGATGTTGGCCGTGAAGGGGGCATTGGCCCCTCGCAGCGTCTGGCTTTAGGCGGGTGCGTCGCTTTGATTCTGCTCGGTCTATCCTTGCTGCCTTTAGGGAAAGCGCCCGCATGAGCGATCCTGCCCTGAATGCTGCCGAACGATCCCGCCCAAACAACGGCCTGCTCAAATTCAGTAACGGGCTAATCGGCGCGGCGCTGATCATTTTGATAGGCTACCTGCTGATTTACGTCGCCTTTGCCATCAACCTGATGCAGTTCCCCTTCGACTACGATCAGGGCGAAGGCTTTGAACTGGTGGATACCATCATGTTCAGTCAGGGCGAATGGCCGTATCAGGATACAGACGTATATCCGTTCTACAGCAGCAATTATCCCCCGCTGTTCCACGTCATCGCCGCGCCTTTCGTGTGGCTGTTCGGGCCAGCCTACTGGTACGGTCGTCTGCTCGGCTTTTTAGGCACGCTGGTCACCGCATCGGCTATTGGCTATGCGGTCTACCGTGAAGGCGGGCATAAAGGGATCGCCGCGCTTTCTGGCCTTGCCTTTCTAGCCTCGAATACCGTCTTTCACATCGGGCCGCTGTTCCGCCAGCACATGACGATGGTGATGTTTGAAACGCTGGCAGTCGTGGTGTTAGCCCGCGCCACCGATACTGCCGATCCCCGCCGTAGAAGGCTGCTGCTGATCGCTGGCCTCGCCCTGATTCTATGCGCGGGCTATACCAAACAGCTTGCCTATGCCACCGCCGCCGCCGCGCTGATTTTCCTGTTCATCCGCAGCCCGCGCACAGGCATCCTGTGCGGCATCGGGTTTGCTGCCATCTTCGGCGCAATCTTCGTCTTTTTGAACTGGGCAACAGATGGTCAATGGTGGCTGCAAACCATTTCCGCCAACGTCAACGAATTCTACCCCGATCAGACCATCGGCTTATACCGCTTGTGGTTCAGCCTTCACGGCTTCCTGATTGTTCCCGCTGTGCTGTGGGCGCTCTACGAACTTTATTTCGGGCGGTTGTCTATTTACACGCTGTGGTTCATCGCTGCCGTCGCCAATGCCGCGCTTTCCGGCAAATGGGGCGCTGGCGATAGCTACTTCGCCACTTCAATTGCCGCGCTGTGTCTCTTGAGCGGCATTTTCGCCGCCCGCACGCTGAAACGCGCGTGGAATTTCCCGCAAAATTTCTACTCCCGATTGCTCGTCAATCCGTTCCGGCGTCTTTCCCCCATCATTTACGGCGCGGGGCTGATCATCATTCCCCTGCTCTATATTGGTTACGCCGCCGCCACCCTCAAAATGCCGACGCAGGGCGCCCTCTTTGAGCCGCTGGCGGCAGCCCTGCATCTAACGCCAAATGCCGATAACGGCTTTTATGATTCGGCGGGGCGCATCGCTGGCGGCTATGCCGATATCGGTCATTTCACCACCGCGCAGGATATTGAAAACGGCTGGCGTATTGTAGAGCGCGTGCGTCAGGCAGAGGGCGACGTTTTAAGCGAAGAAGCCGCCTTTAACCTGCTGGCAGGCAAGCCAGTCATCACCAACCCCACGCAGCTGCTCAACCTGTGGTTAAACAATCAGTGGGATAGTTCAGAACTGGTGCAAATGATCGAAAATCAGGAATTCGGGCTGATCGTGCTTCGGGCGCAGTTTTACCCCACAGATGTGCTGATCGCGATTGGCAATCATTACCAGCAGACCGATACAATACCGATGAACGGATTCAGCTACCTGCTGCTTGAGCCAAAGTGATTCATGACCACACTATATGTCACCCACCCGCGCTGTGCCGATCACGACTTACCTTTTCATCCTGAACATGCGGGGCGAATTCGCGCGGTCTGGAAACGAATTGATGAATCGGGCTTGCTGGGGCGCGTTCAAGCGCTTGAAGCCGAACCCGTAGATGAGGCGCAAATTCTGGCGGTACATGACGCCGAATATCTGAAAGCGCTGCAATTCTCAGCACAGCAGGATCGCACCCTACATCTGGATTCAGACACCTACATCAATCCTGAATCGTATGAAATAAGCAGGCTTTCAGCCGGCGGCGTGGTCATAGCGGCAAACCGCGTGGTTACGGGCGCTGCCAGTAATGCCTTTGTCGTCACCCGCCCACCCGGCCATCATGCTGTGCGCCAGCGCGGGATGGGCTTTTGCTTACTTAGCAATGTTGCCATTGCCGCGCAAGCCATGATTGATACGCACCAACTGGAGCGCATCCTCATCGTTGATTACGACGTGCATCATGGCAATGGCACCGAAGCCATTTTCTATGATCGCCCTGACGTGATGTTCATCTCTACCCATCAGTACCCGCTTTACCCGATGACCGGCGCTGCCCGCGATACTGGCGTCGGCAAAGGCGAAGGCTTCACGCTGAACCTGCCCATGCCCAAAAACTGCGGCGATCAACGCTATCTCGAAGTATTTGAACAGGTGATTATTCCCGCAGCGCGGCGCTACCGCCCTCAATTGATTCTTGTGTCCGCAGGCTACGACGCCCATTGGGCAGACCCGCTGGCGCAAATGCGGCTCACGCTGAACGGATTTGCAGAGCTTGGGCGGCGGCTAAAGATGCTGGCAGATGAGCTGTGCGCTGGCAAAATCGTGTTTGCTATGGAAGGCGGCTATTACGTTGAAGCCCTCGCCTATGGCATGGTCAACGTCGGTCATATCCTGCTGGGCGAGCCTACTATAGACCCGCTGGGCGAGCCGGACGATATTCTGCCCGAACCACCGTTAGAATCGCTGATTAAGCAGGTGCGGCAAATCCACAAATTAACGTGAATTATATACGCCGTTCGCTGCGTCCTGATGCCAACATCGGGTAAATCAGGTTAAATCGGCAGGCACGCGGCGTATTGCTATTCTGGGCGTGATAACCCTCAATCCAGATGCGGCTTCATCCGCTTCACCACCGCCAGAATTACCCAGATGAGCAGCGTTGAACAGATTGCCAGAAACCACGCTCCAACGCCAACCGCCATCCCCAGCGCGGCTGTCGTCCAGATGCTGGCGGCAGTCGTCAAGCCCTGCACGCGCGTGCCATATTTCAGGATCGCGCCCGCGCCAAGAAAGCCTAAGCCGGGCAATATCTGTGAAGCCACGCGCCCCGGATCGCCATCGCCAAAAGCATGAATCGAAAGTGAGGTAAACAGGCAAGACCCCATCCCGATCAGCATATGCGTGCGCAGCCCCGCATCCAGATGCTTCCGTTCACGATCTACACCAATCAGCATCGCCAGAATTGCCGCAAGGATAAGCTGTAGCGCGGTAATAAATTGAGCTTCAATTGTCATTCCCACAGCTTAGCCTGCCTGTTCAATACCCCGGCGCAATGTTTCCAGTTCTTTCAAATACTCATTCAGCTTATGTTCCTGCAGCTCATTACGCTGGGCTAAAGTATCCAGGCGGCTAAAAATTGGCAGCAGCACTTGTTTGCCATACTGGGTCAGCCGCGCCCGTTCACGCCGGGTCAGGTCATCTAATGCCTGATCGTATGTTTTCTCGACTTTATCAACCTGTTCATTAAAGCTGCGTTTGGCGCCCGCGCTGATGCGGCGATAATAGCGATAAGCGATCACCCCACCAACTACCGCTACGGGCGCTCCAACCACAAAACGCCGGCAGCGCCAGCGGCGCGGCGGCGGCAGCACCGCCGAACCAGTGGTCCCGGCGCGGCTAAAGCGGCAACTGTTGCCAGCACACCGGCAATCGAAGCAGCAGCGCCCATCGTGAACCCACTCAGGTTAGCGCGAAAAGTCGTCTCCATGTCGCTTAGCACGCGCCCACTGGAATACGAGCGCATCTCAGCTTCGGCGGTGCGAATAGCATCTTGAAGCGCCTCACGCTGTTCGGCATACACGCTGGCATCCAGATTAGCAATTTCTGATTCGAGCGTCTCTTGAAGCTGATTCAACCGTCCGATCACGCTGCGCCAGTAAAGGCGACTCTGGTCAATCAACGTATTCACATACTGCTGGG
>LMZS01000132.1 GCA_001567085.1 Chloroflexi bacterium OLB15 | reverse complement strand
CCTGCTTCGGTGCTGATAGCCTGCGCCAGCCAGGTTTTGCCGGTGCCGGGAGGCCCTTCAAACAGCAGCCCGTTCAATGGCTCGCCGCCTGCGTTTTCAAAGGCTTTCACGCCGCGCAGCAGCAGCACAACCTGCCGCGCCTGTTCCAGAATTTCCGGCTGACCGCGATAGTCGTCAAAGCTGATGCCTTCCGCGCCGGGCATGATGGTGTACTGGCGGGTGCGGCTGACGAACCAGTACATGATGAAGAATTGAAAGATGATGTAGCTGGCGGCGAAGGCGATCTGTAAGGCGAGACCTAGCATTTGCAGCAGCCCGCGCATGAATTCAGCATCCAGCAGGGCAACCATGACAATGGCGATCAGCACCAGCCAGAACCAGAAGGAACGAAAAATTCGCAATACCCGCGCTAAGGGGCGATTGCGACGATCAACTAAGGTTTCCTCATCTTCCCAGGAAAACTTTTCTTCGGTATCCAGATACGGCTGGTTGGGCGCGTTCTTGATGCTGGTCATCGGGCTGATCCTACAATTTTTCCATCTGAAGGTGAGTTAAGCCGATGCGGTAAAGCCGCATCAACTCTTCATCGAATCCACGCACTTGCATGATAAAGGGTTCAGAATACCGCGTTATATCGTGTAACTCCAACCACTGAATCACTTCCGGATCGCTTTGTACGGCTTCAGAAACGACAACGTTGGTGCCATCTGAAAGGTCGGCCAGCCGCGCGGCAAGATTGACCGTCGTGCCGAAATAATCCAGACGATCATTCAGGTTCACGGCGATGGTCGTGCCGCTGTTCACGCCGACTTTGAGAATGAGGCGCGGCGTGCCATCGGGCGGATGTGAAAGAATCTCCTGCATTTGTAAGGCTGCTTTCAGGGCGTTGACCGGGCTGCGAAAGACCGCCATGACCGCATCGCCCAGCGTTTTCACAATCGCGCCATCGTGTTCAGCGATGATATTGCGCAGCACTTCAAAATGTTCCAGCACGAAACCGAAGGCAGGCGCATCGCCATACTGCTGATAGAGTTTAGTGCTGCCGCGCAAATCGGTGAAAAGCAGGGTGAGCGCCCCTACTGAAAGCTGCACGTCATGCCGCAGCACTTCACTGGCGAATAGATCGCGAAACATTTGCAGCGCGGTCACTTCGGCGGCGGTGGCAGCCTGATCGCTCCATGCCAGACGTTCCAACAACATGAGCTGCTCATTTGATGTTTTATTTTCAAAGATGATACGTGGGGTTAAGCTGATTTCACGCTCAACCTGATTCCATGATTCGCCCGCGCTAACCGTAAACTGCGCGGCGCCATCACGGCATACCAGCAGCGGTTCAGCGCCAGCCAACGAGAGGGCGCGGGCACGATAACGTCCGGGGCTGAGCGTAGGCTGCATTTCAACCGCCTGCCCCGGTTCGACCAATACCTGCGCGGCGATGTGCGGGGTGATCTGAGGGCCACCCACGCAGTAAACCTGTTCCTCAATCAGGCGGATATTGTCGTTGGGGCGGAAAGTGAGTTCAACTGAATGCTCAAAATTGACGTGAAAATCAATGTTGCACACGTCGCAGTGTACGGTGGGGTTGATCTGATGCAGATGCTCATCAATCTCTTTTGCGCCACGACACTGCGGGCAAAGCAGCTCCCAGCGTAAATCAAGCAAGCCTGCGCGGGTGGCTTTCAGGCACAATTCCAGCACATCGCGACGGGGTACGCCCCACGCATCCGCCAGCGCATACGGGCGCATCCGTGTTAGGGTTAAGTCATCGCCGCGTTCCAGCAGCCCGTATAGCTTTTCGATCAGCGCGCCATCCACATGCCCGGCGATCAGCTTAGGGCGAACACTTTTCAGGCGTTCGCGTGCCCCTGCCGCCAGACGCGAACCTCCCAACTTCACCTCAAGGCTGCGGTTCTGCTGCGCCATACGGTCATAATGGTGAAATACGCGGCGGAAATCGTAGCCGCTGAGCAGGCCGACCTGAAAGGGAATGGCGGCGTAGCCGAGCATATTTGCCGGAGAAATCCAAATTTGATATACGGCGTCGGTGCCGCCATCCTCACGCGCGTTCAGGTCTACCTGAACCCGCATCTGGCGCACAGGGCCTTTAACGTAATTACGCACTACACCAAAACGGTGCGGCTGCATCCACTCGAATGGGTCTTCGTACCATACAATCGGCACCAGTTTGATGCCAAAGAAGTTGAAACGATGCATTTTGAGCTTGCGGCGGGCATTGATCACTGGCTCGCTGCCGACCATCCTGATGCGCGGGACGTGGGTATCGCGGTTGAAGCGTTCAGTATTTGCCACCAGCGGCCACAGGGCTTCGGGGCTGGATTTTAACTGCCACTGCCAGCGATAGTGAAATTCGCGCCGGGGTTTGGCGGGTGATTCTGTTGAAACTTCCAATGTACGGTATGTGCTCATCAAGCCGCCGTGATGGATAAAAAATGATCCGCAATTCAGTAATGCGAATAATTTACATACTACTACAGGGCGGCCAGCGCCAATCCTAGAGTTCGATTATAATTTCCAGATAGGTGTTCAATAGGTATAAGGCGTCTTATGTCTCAAACTCGTGTAGACACAAGAGCCAACAGAACCTCCATCGCCGCCCGGCCGAACTATTCATCCTCCTCTACACCAATGGTTATCACGGCTCAACCGAATTATTTTGGCCTTCAGCGCATGATAGGCAATCGCGCTATACAGCGTTTACTGAACGTAAAAACTACTTCGCAGATACAGCGCGATCCGCTGCCACAAGCCGATCTTGGCGATCGAAATGGCGGGCGGGCGCATGGTCTGGATTGGGATTCGCGTCATCGTGCTATTGACCGGATCACTGCGGATCAGACGCTGCGCCAGATTTACATGCAGCATCTAGGTGAGCAGTTGGAAACTTATTTTGGTGATGAGCTGGGCGGGTCGTATCCCGGTGAGCTTGCGCAGGAAAGGGTTGAGCAGTTGATTCAGGATGCGCGCGATGCCGGAGATGCGGCGCGGGCGCAAACATTACAGCAAAATTACAACATCGCGCTGCAATTTGCGGTTGTGGAAACGCTGAATGTTGAGAATTCAGATCGCTATGAGCCGGTTGCCGGCGGCCCGACCTACTGCAATATTTATGCCTATGACATCATCACAGCTTTAGGTGGCTATCTGCCCCGCGTGTGGTGGAATGATTCTGCGATCACCCGTTTGCAGGCGGGCGAGACGGTAACGCCGGTGTATGGCACGACAGTGCATGAAGTGAATGCCAACGAGATGACGCGCTGGATGGCACGGTGGGGCGCGGATTATGGCTGGCAGCAGGCAGCCAGCATGACAGCCGCGCAGGTGGAAGCTAATCGCGGGCAACTGGTGATCATTCTGGCGCGAAATGTGGTGGAAAGCAGCAGCGGGCACGTGAATATTGTGATGCCAGAGACGCCGGGGCATGCCGCCACCCGTGACGCGGATGGGAACGTCACTCATCCGATGATGTCGCAGGCAGGGCGCAACAATGAAGAATACGGCGCGAACACCTCGCAGTGGTGGCAGGATGCGAACCATACTGATGGCGCTGCCTGGATTTATACGGGAACGCGCGACAGCGACCTGATCGTTTCGCCAGAAAATGCAGTGTGCGAACCAGAAACAGAGGCGGACAAAGCACCCGTTTGTGAGGCGGAATAAGGAATCAGGCGCGGGGTATTTGACTATACCTGTGTGAGACGAGTGTTTGGTGAAGGTCTGAGTTGAAGGGGGCGAACCATAGCTCGCCCCTGAGAATTACAGCAGGATGCTACTTTTCTTCAGCAACTACGACGACTTCGCCGGAAGGCGGCTCAAGCTGAATTTTCGGCGTGTATAAACCGTATTCGTCGAAGAACTTTTCCACGTCGTCGGCCAGCAATTCTTCTTTTTCGAGCAGCAAGGCGATCAGCTTTTCGCCCATTTCGTGGTGCATACGCAGCGCCATGCGGACTTCGGCCAGCACTGTGCGGAAGGTTTCTTCCATGCGTTCGCGCATTTC
>LMZS01000131.1 GCA_001567085.1 Chloroflexi bacterium OLB15 | reverse complement strand
ACGTTCTGGCGCATCATCCCCTCCTCTGAAATTAGCCCAAATATTCTATCCTAATTTCAGAATTAGATCAAATGTTCTGTATTAATTCCAGTATTATTATAGTGATGGGATAGTGACCTACACCCCGCCCAGGCCGCCAAGACCCGCTTCCCGCGCGCGTATCGCCGCCTGCGCCCGATCAGCAACCTGTAGCTTGCTGAAGATATTGGAGACATGGTTACGTACTGTTTTCATGCTGATGACCAGTTTATCGGCGATCTCAGCGTTGGTGTGCCCATCGGCAATGTATGACAGGATTTCCCGCTCCCGTTCTGTTAGCTCCGGAAACAGTTCTGATCGGGAAACTGGCTCTAAACCAACAAAAAACTGAATCAACCGGGTGGCAATTTCCGGACTGAACAACGATTCGCCGTTCGCCACCGCCCGCACCGCGCGCAGCAGCACGCCCTGATCTGCGCCCTTGAGAACATAGCCACGCGCCCCGGCGCGCATCACGGCGAAAACAGAGTCATCATCCTGAAACATGGTCAGGACAACAATACCGATATGCGGGCTGGCGCGCAGAATCTGGCGCGTCGCCTCAATCCCGTTGAGGTCAGGCATCTGAATATCCATGAGGATCACATCCGGCTGATGCTCAAGCGCCAACCGCAGCGCCTCTTTGCCGCTGGATGCCTCACCCACAACATCAATATCCGGGATCGAAACCAGCAGAGATCGCAGGCCGTCCCGAAATAACGTATGGTCATCAGCAATCAAGACACGGATAGATTCCATGCAGGCTCTCCAGTGATTCCGGCAAGCGCCGGCGGTAATGGCAACCGCGCTTTCACGCCTGTGCCTCCCTGCGGCAGTGTTTCCGTCACGCATACGCCGCCCAATTCTTCGGCACGTTCGCGCATGGAAATCAATCCCACGCCAGCCCGAACGGCCTCAGACATTCCACGTCCATCATCGGTGATCTCTAGCCACAAGTCGCCAGGAAGCGAAAGCCGCACACAGCAGTGTTGTGCTCCAGCATGGCGGCTCACATTCGTCATCGCTTCGAGCGCAATACGATAAGCAGCCACTTCAACGGCAGCCGGTAAAGGCGGCGGGTTCTCTGGGGCTTCCAGCCTGATTTGCAGCCCGTGTAGTTGATTGTATGCAGTGATGTGAGCTTTCAATGCGCCAACCAATCCCAGTTCATCCAGCGCGGGCGGGCGCAGATCGTAGGCAATGCGCCGAATATCTCCCAACGCCTCTTGCATCTGCATTTTCAGCTCCGCCGTCAGTTTCTTAACGGCGTCAGCATCCCGATCTGCCAGATTGTGAATCGCGTCTAGCTTGAAGGACATCGCGGCGATTACTGGCCCCAGTCCATCATGCAAGTCACGCCGCAGCCGCCGCCGCTCTTCTTCGCGCGTGCTCACCAGCCGCTCACGCGAGTGCTGCAAATCCTGCGCCAGGCGAACATTGTAGGCAGCCACGCCTGCCTGCCGCGCGATGGTTTCCAGCAATCGCAGATCGGTCTGAGAAAACGCTTCGCCGGGCGCGCGCGGCGCAAGAATCAACTGCCCAATAGTTTCCGTCTGGTAAACCAGCGGCAGGGTTTCTATCTCACTGGCAGACATACGCTCAGACACCGGCGTGCGCGTATATTCCGCTGCCGTCACAAAGTCGTCTCCGTCCTTCAGGGTAATCGCCGCATACGGAAGCTTTAACGCCTCAACGACGGTTTCTACAATCGTCGGGAGTACCGACTGCGATGCAACCACAACTTCAAGCCTTTCTGACAGCCGCCCCAACACGGCATAGGGGTCGTTCCGCTCACCATACATCAGCCGATTCACACGGCGCTGCAAGCGCTCCCGAAGTGGTTGAAAGGAAACAGCGACGATGCCCGTCCCAATCAGCGCAATTGGCAGGCTCTCCTCTGTCTGAAGCAGGATTCCCAACAAACCCACAATCACAACGTAAAAAGTGATCACGAGGGCGCTTAACAAACCGTAGACCAACGTGCGGTTGATCAGGATGTCAATATCCCACAGGCGGTAGCGCAGAATAGCAATCCCGGTGGCGAGCACGATGCCCACCAGCGTAACAAAGGTCATGACGATGGAGAATTCCAATGCAGACGAGTCACCAGGCGAAATAGCCCAGAAAATACCCCCCACAAAATTGCCAACAATCACGAAAATTGCAGCGTAGGCCAGCCACTTCACCTGCGCCCGCTCTACCCCAACCGAGCGCCGAAAGCGCACTGCAATCGAGGCAATTGATCCAAAGATGCCGATTAGAAGCAGCGGCGCAGCAAAAGCTATGAGCGCATTCATGGCATTCGCCGCGCCCGGTATGCCCAACGGGTTTGATCCCGTAATCCCCAAAAATTCGGAGGGTTCAGGGGAAAATGCAACCGCGAATGCCATTGCTGCGGTGCCTATTCCCGCCGCCCAGGCGACAGGGCGCCAACGCGCCGAGAGCAGCCGTCCATCTGGAAAGAGAAGCAGAAGGAAAGTGAACGGCAGCAATGTATTCGGAAGCCATAGCCAAAGATCGAGCCACTGCGCTATCGTAACGCCCGGCAGTGTTTCCGGAATATCGCCAATTTCGGCGTAAAGGCTGTAGCCTGCCGAAAACATATTCACCGCGCTAAGAAACCCGGTCACACAAAACATCCAACCGATGGGGTTGCGCGGGTGACGCGAAGCAACCAATGCGCCAACCACGCAGTATGAAAGCGTAAGCACGGGTGTAAAGAATTGGTGACTGAACGTTGCACGTTGACCATCAGCGATTAACGCGAACACGCTGATGATCAGCCCGATTGTGACTATTACAATCGCGATCAGGGCAATTGACCAGGACAGGCGGCGAGCAGTTTTCTGGCTCATCATAACTTTCAATCTAAACTTTCATATTCGTGCTTTTGCACTATCGTATCACGCCCCATTTCCGAACGACGCGCGAAAGCCGCCTACCACTGAGCCACCAGCGCGATGCCAATAAGGAGCGGCGCGAAAAGGTGGAGTACCGGAAAATACGAATCCCGCGGGCGAACGATGAGCATGAGAAGCAGCCAGCCCAGGTTCCAGATCACCGTTGCCCAACCTGCCCACGCTGCCACCAGCCCGGTTTGCAGCAGAGCCAATCCAATAACCACCTGAGCCAGAAATGCCAGCACGACGTACATCACAATTTGAGGGTAATTCCATTCGCCGCTGCTCAGGCACGTGGTTTCAGCAGCGACCACCAGCAGCGCGCCGAACAGATAAGTCACCATGCCCAGGCGCGCCAGGTATATATCGCCAGCAGCGCGCAGCATATCCTCCAGCAGCACCAGCCCAAGCACCGCTATCAGGGTACCCGCAATGACGAAGCCCCGTTCCCATCGCATATGAGAAGTCATATCCTCGATTCGCCATTTCAAGAAGAACCTGCCGGTGAAGAGGACGGCACCCACGTTAAACACCCCTCCGCAGAGCACCAGCAGGCTGGCGCTAACGGTACGCTCGGTGATGCCCTGCATACTCATCACAACCACCAGCGCCAGAGCCGTGAGTACGAGGCAGATGAGCGAGACTATGACGGCGCGATACTGGGGAGTCAACCAGATTCGCATACCGTTTCCCCCCTAGAATGGTTTGAACATCATTAACCACAGGATGATTACCAGCCGCCGATACCCGTCACAGCCAGCAGCACCGGGCGCGGGCGGGACATCAGCACTTCCATCTCCTCTGCGCTGGCGGGTTCGCCCGCAGGCTGCCGCTTCCCATACTCCATATACTCAAACCCGGTGGCCTTGCGAATCTCACCGTAGTGGCGCGATCCGAAGAAGCCCATGATCAACCAGATCACGATCAGTAATCCTAGCGAGAGCCATACCCAACCATAGCTCCACCAGTTCCCCATGAAACCGGCAATGATCCCAGAGATGAGCAGCATAAGCAGCGATCCAGACATCGCGACAAACGACCTGCTCGACAGATCAAGCAAAGCGTGGATACGTTCCAGTTTCCGCTCGCGCCGCAGCGCAAAAGCCACACTGACCGAGACACCATGCGAAAGCAGAAACCCGAACAGCCCTACAACGTGTAAAAAGACAATCCAGCGATACATGGCTTTCCTCCTAAATAGGGGCAATCATGTAATGCCCCACGTCCCGTTGTCGCGCCATACCTTCTATCATATAAAGGTTTCGCTCGATCAGAGTTCCTTTGCTCGATAAGGGCAGTCTCCTGTTATAGATACACCAACCAGCAAGCCTTATGCGGCGGTTAGAACTGTTAGCTTTCATCGCATACCGCATTCCTCAATCGCGTGCTAGTTCTGCGCAGCGGCGCCTATAACCACGCTTTCACGTACCAGTCGCCACGCGTGCAGCGCCAGAAAGCCTGCAACGCCGAAAAGCAGCACCGCCAGCACCGGATGCAATGCCGCTACAAAAGGAACGGCCTGGCGCATGAAGATGACGACATCCGCCAGAAGCACATAGAGAGCAAAGTTGAGCCACGTCACGGGTTTCAGTGGGCGGGGAAGCCGCCCGGCATATGCCAGCACCACCATGAGCAGCGCCAGAATGCTCAAGCTATGCCCTAGTCCGATATGGGTTTGCCAGCTTGGCTGCCCACCAAGCAGGCTCAAACCAATGAGAAACACCTGTGCCAAAATGCCCACCACGAACAGCCATGCAGCGGCCGCGTAGGCGTAGCGGGATACCCTTACCCGTGCCTCCATATCATTGGCTCCAGGACTGTCTGGAAAGGGTTTTGCGGCCAGGGAGCAGCAGCGCGATGATCGAGATAAGCGCGAAAAATCCATAGATAAAGCCAATTACGGGCTGCCTGGACTGAAGGAAGAACAGCAGGCTCGTCGGGATCAGCATGACGGGAAGCAGCCACAACGATAACCAGGCCCAACGGTCACCCTTCCGCAGGCCAAAATAGCTTGTGAACAGCGCGAATAAAGCCAGACTTGCGAAAAGCGCATAAATCAGATGCTGCTGAAAAACGTAGGCATCAGCGACGCCGGGATAGGCGCTCATGAATACGTTCCATGTCGCTCCGGTATCTTTCTCAAACTCAGAAGGGTGATCCTCAACGAAGGCAACGACAACGATGTTCACCGCCAGCAAGATGCTCAGCAGAAACAGGATGGCCCATGCGTATTTCTGATAGGCTTTTTCCTGCGATTGATGGGTAGTTATCATGACGAAACTCCCTTTCCTCATCCGTCAAAGCATGATCATGGATGTAGAGATGTTTCCCAGATTAAGCGAAAGCTGCTGCCAGTTATCGCCATAATCTGCCGTATGCCAGATGTCGCCGTTGCTCAATCCGGCATACAGGTGCCCTGGCGCATCGGAGTCTGTAAGCAGCGCGTAGGGCATGTAATTCAATGGCTGCGGCAGCCCGCCACTCAGTTTTTCCCACGTGCTGCCACCTATCGAGCGGAAGATATAGGCTTGCGCGTTATCGGCACTATGCGCCTTCATTGGCCCAGGCGACAGGGAGACATACATCACCTCCGGGCGCGCGGGGTCTGCCGCGGATGCCCATCCATAATGGCGATCAAGCCCCTGTCTGGATTGCGTCCAGGTATTTCCGGCATCACGGCTGAAGGCAGCGCCCGCGCCGGTTCCTCCACCTTCATAAACCCAATCGCCGTTTGTGGCATGGAAGGTAATCGAGTGGCAGTCGCGTAACGCGCCGCTGCGATGACTCTGCCACGTTTTGCCGCCATCTGTGCTGCGAACCACTGAACCTAACTCGATCCCGACCACGATCACATCTGGATTCGTGGGCGAAAGCGCAACGCCCTGCACGTAGGCGGTGAACGGCTTTTCAGCCGGAGAGAACCAGAAGAAGCGGCGCGTTTTCTTAAAAGACACCGATTCTGTCCAGCTTCCTCCGCCATCACGCGAAATGAAAACCCTTGCCGGCCTGGTACCGGCGACCATCAGGCCGGATTCAACAGGGCTTATTGCAACCGCTTTGATGACATGGCCATCCATCCCCAGAGGATGCCATGTTTTCCCTTTATCTTCGGAGCGGAGCAGCCCCCTCCCCTGTGTTCCCGCATAGACAACGTTCGGGTTGTGTGGGTCAACAGCCAGGCAGCGCACATGCGCGCCCTCAAGCAGAACCTCGACTGACCACTGACCATTCGCGCCACATTCTGCCCGTGCTATTCTGTCGCCATTCGTCGAAATAAAAATCCGATTCATGCCGCCCCCCTGCGCCTGGAAGCATCGGACGCACACGCCAGAGCATATGCGTCCATGCCAACTGCGCAATCTATGGAAACTTACGGCGTTAGCCGGACAACCCCGCCAGTCATTCCAGGCGCGAATGCAACCGTGCCGAAGGTGACATATAACGCGCCGTCAGCGCCTTGTGCGATGCCGAATGGCGCGATCAGTCCTTCAGCAATAGGTGTTGCGCCGTCGGCGGTGACCGTCACCACGCTGCCTGGCCCAGGCCCCTGATCGGTGAAGATAGTCAGTTGGACGGCATACAGGGTGTCTCCATCCAACAGGATATCCGTGACCGTGCTTAAGCCGCTGAAAGTCTCAACCAACTCACCATCTGACCAATGTTCAATCTTGCCCGCCCCTGGCGCCATGCCTGCTCCGAGGAAGCCGATATACAGATCGCCATTTTCAGCAACCTCAATTGAGGTCGGGACGGGGTTATCTGACCAGGCATGAACAAGCTGCAAGCCGCCCGCTTCTGTCCAGGAAAGCAAATCGTTGCCACCCGCATCCACGATATAGAGCGTGCCATCGGCATCCCAGGCGATGTCGGCCACATTGGTATCGTAGCCATTGCCATCCGGGTCGTGAGTCGCTTCAAAATTGTTCAAGTTGATGACGTTTTTGACAACCAGCGTATCCGCATCATATTCGACAATCGAATCAGCCCAAAACGCGCCGGTGCTGCCCGAACCTGTGCCGCTGAACAGCAGCCAGAGCGACTCGTTATGCGGGATGATGCGGTACACACCGCCCGTTTCCATGGGAAAAGCGTAGCTGGGAAAGCCTGCGATGCGATCAGAAGCTGTACCATCTGGCGCAATCGAGATGACCCGCCCGCTCAAGCCAGCATTAACGGGTTGTTCGCCATCCGGCCCCGGCAGGGT
>LMZS01000130.1 GCA_001567085.1 Chloroflexi bacterium OLB15 | reverse complement strand
GACGACGTTTGGGGTATTCCCTACAGCGCCAAGACGCTCGCCTTCTTCTACAATCGCGCGCTTGTGCCGGATGCGCCGGAAACATGGGCTGACGTGCTGGCTATTTCTGAAGAACTGGCGCTTGACGGTGTGACCGGTCTCGCCTTCCAGAACGGCTTCTTCCACAGCGCAGGTTTCCTGTATTCACTGGGTGGCAGCCTGATGGATGCCGATGGCAACGCCAATTTTGCCCCGGATACCGAAGGCGCAGCCGCTATGGATGCCTTCCTCCAGCTCCATCAAGATATGTACAACCTCGCTCAGGATCCCGCCAGCGGTGTAGTTGTTGACGGCGCTTCCCCGAACCCCGGCTTCCAGCAGGGCGACGTGGCGATGGTTTATGACGGCGTCTGGAACCTTGCTCAGTTCGAGCAGGATCTGGGCGATGACCTCGGCGTATCAATCATGCCCGCGCTGGATAATGGCAACGTTCCCGCACTGTTCGCTCAGGGTGAAGGCTTCATGCTTTCCGCCGCCGCCGCCGCAGACGAAGCTAAGACCGCAGCATTTTCAAGCTGGGCTGCTTGCGTGACCAGCGTTGAAGGCCAGACGATTGCTGCTGAAGAAGGCGGTCTGCTCCCGGTGAATGGCGCCGTTGAAGTTGATGACCCGAACCTCGCGGTATTTGGCGAGCAGTTCGCGCTGGGCACTCCGTTCCCGAATCGCGCCGAACTCAGCCAGTTCTGGGGGCCGATGGGCGAAGCGATCACCGCAGTCAGCTCTGGCGGTCAAACACCTGCCGAAGCCCGTGCTGCTGCATATGACCTGATTCAGACCGGCATTGACAGTATGCATGCCGAGTAAGACTTTCATGAGGCTGGCAAAGGTCAGTTCTTTTTGAGATCGCAGCACAGGGCAAGGCGGTTAGAACGCCTTGCCCCGCGCTTTTCTGGGGGAGTTGTAGCTATGGCTGCTATATCGCAATCGGTTAGACGGGTGCTCAACCACCCGGAATGTGGGAAAGCTTTAAATCGGGAGTCAAAACCAGCGGCGTGCCCTGGCTATTTATTGTACCGTCGCTCATCCTGATGGTATTCATCACCTTCCTACCCCAGTTTTATCAAGTTGCAATTTCATTTTTTGATTATCGTGCTATCCATCTCTCTGGTACGCCAGCCACTTTTGTTGGTTTGCAAAACTACGTAAACGTCATTACTGGAAATATCAACGTCCCCAATTATACGTTCCTGCCGCTGCTCGGCTTCAACATCATGTGGACGTTAGTCAACGTGTTCTTCCATGCTGCCATTGGTATTGCCGTTGCTGTTGCACTTAACGGTCAGATTGTACTGGGACGGCGAATTTACCGCGCCGTTTTCGTACTCCCCTGGGCGCTGCAGGGTACATTACCGCACTGATCTGGAATAACCTGTGGCAGCAAAATAACGGCGGTATCAACCTGCTGGTTACTGAAATTAACCGCGCCTTTGGCACCAATTTTACGACCAATACCAACTGGTTAGGATCGCAGGATAAACCTGTTAATCTACTTCCGATCCTTCCCTATGTGCTGGTCATTGTATCCGTGCTGCTGGTCGTCTGGCTCATCCTGCGCACCCGGCGCCTCGGCCTGAAAAATACTGAAAGAGGCGGCATTGATGTTCAGCGAACCGTATTTTCATTTGCGGCCATTGTCGTACTGGGCGCGGTAGCTATTGGCACGCTCCTGGATATTATTGCCAATCAGGGTTTCGCCTCAAATACAGCTTTGAAATTATTCGACCGTGCCGGAGCGCCTGTACTGGCTTTCTATTGTGTGTTAATTGCCAATATATGGCTCGGTTGGCCGTTCATGATGGTCGTAGCCACTGGCGCGCTGCAAAGCATTCCGCCCGATCTCTATGAAGCGGCAGATGTGGATGGCGCCAGCAAATGGACACAGTTCAGAAAAATTACGCTGCCGATGATTCGCCCGGCAATGGTTCCGGCGATCATGCTCGGCACCGTTTGGACGTTCAACCAGTTCAACGTGATTTTCTTCATCACCGCCGGTGGCCCCGCAGGTCAAACTGAGCTGCTGGTCACGCAGGCTTACAAACTCATTCAACAGGAACAGCTATATGGCGTTGCTTCGGCATTTGCCATTATTGTTTTCTTCATCCTGTTGATTATTACGTTGATCAACAACCGTATTACCCGTGCGACCAAATCTTTTGACGAAGCCTAGAGACGAGAATTCGCCATGACTATAAACACATCTGCTCAACCAACGGCGCAAGGTCTCCGCGTTTCGTCATCCCAGTCCACTACTGGGCGCTTTACGCTCAACAGACGTTCACGCGGAATCATTATACGGCAAATCTTCCTTCAGATTTTCCTGCTGATCATGCTGGTTACGGTGATGTTCCCGGTGCTGTGGATCGTTTCGATGGCAGTAGACCCGCGCGGCATTTCCCGCCCCACTGACCTGAATCTGATTCCGGCTAACGCCAACCTGTTGGCTTTCCAACGGCTGCTGACCGACCCCTTCTCGAACACCTTCCCCGTATATTTCGGGCAGTTACTGATGAACAGCCTGTTTATCGCGCTCGGAGTTTCAGTATTTACGGTTGTATTGGGATCCTCAGCCGCTTATGCGTTCTCGCGTTTCCGCTTTATCGGGCGCGAAGCCGGTATGCTCACGTTCATCGTCTTACTGCTGCTGCCCTCTACCGGCATTATTATCCCGCTGTATATCATGTTCAATTCAGTGGTGATGCCCTCAAGCGTCGCGGAATTCTTCCCGTCAATATTTGCCGGGATTATGGTTGGCATTACTGTTTTGCTCATCTTCATGCTGGTGCGTAAGCTAGGAAAAAGGAATCCCGACAGCGTTTTCAACCTTCCCCCGCTGGCAATTGCTATCGGCGTGGCGGTGTTTTCGCTTGTGGCAATTTTTGCGACTATTTACATCATGTTTGCCCGCAGTCCACTCTATGCAGAACGGGTTGCGCAACCTCTCAATTCACTTAACAACACGCTTATCGCCGCACAGGCTGAAGTCAACCAGCGATCTCAGAGCGTTGCCCAGCGTGAGACCACCGCGCTAAGGCGTGAGGAACGCGCTGCACAGGCTGAAGCGGTCGTTACCTCTATTAACCAGTTACAGGCCGATGTAGAAAATGCAGCCAGCGATGAAGAGGCTGCCGCCATCTTGCAGCAGATCGTCACTGAACGCGAAAATCTGCCTGGAGCGCAGGATGATTATTTGCTGGCTTCGGCACAAACTGCTTTAGCCCAGTATCAAAGCGGCGGCCGGTCTGCGGCAATAGAGAGTTTTGCCGGCAGCATCGCCAACGCTTCAGACGCGGCAACCAGCCTGCGTGAAGCCGCAAATTCTGCGCGCGCAAACGTGGACGAAGCAGCGGCCAACCTGACTACGGCGCAAGAAGCATTAGCGGCGGCTGAAGTAGATGTTGCTGAAAATGCACAGGCTTATTACGCCATTCGAGATGGGGTAATTTCAGCAATGCTGCCATATATCTTGATTGCCTGGGTTGGCGCGCTGGCCGCTGCGGCAGGCATCTGGCTGCTGGTTAAGGGGTTGAGTCCACGCGTAAGCCCAAACACCATTATTATCATCCTGCTGCTAGCCGTTGTTGGCGCGCTGATAGCCGCTTTCACCTATTCAACGCTGCAATACCGGCTCACGTTGGTTCGGGGCAATACCCAAACGCTGCGCTCAACTTTACTGGGGCTGGCATTGGCTTTCTCTTCCGGCGGCCTTCCCTTTGCGATCTGGAATCTCAAAGGTTACTTTGACACTATTCCCAAGGAACTGGAAGAAGCCGCGTTGATAGATGGCGCGGGGCGGTTGGAAACCTTCATCCGTATCATGGTGCCGCTGGCGCTTCCGGCATTCGCAATCGTAATTCTCTTCAGCTTCATGAGCGGTTGGACAGAATTTATCCTGTCGTGGGTATTCCTGACCGGCCAAACCCAGAATTACACACTAGCGATGTCGCTGGCAACGCTCACCGGTGGCGCAAACCAGCCGCCGCCAGATATGCAGAAGTTCGCGGCGCTCTCGATCCTGATTTCGCTTCCAATTCTAGTGCTGTTCTTCTCGTTCCAGCGCTTTATTGTAGGCGGACTATCACTTGGCGGCGTAAAAGGCTAGTAAAGCTTTTAACGCCAAAAACATTAACGTTTGCCCTCATTTTCCTCTATCGGGAAATGAGGGTTTTTATTTCTCCAAACGCTGCAAGTTTTAGGCAAAGTATCTGAACTTTTTCTGCGGGCGGCATTTTTACGCGCAGCGCTGAATGCTTGCCTTTGGCTTCGCTCAAAAGGCTGCTTCTATCTGGGGTTACCGGCATATAATAAGGTTACTGTTGTTCTAAAGTGACAAAAATTAGGCGTTTTTATTATGTATATCATTCAATTTTTCAAGTCGTGGTGGATTGAATCGCGGGTTAACACGCTCCTGGAGCGCGCAAACTTCAAATATCTGCGTGGAGAGTACGCGCAAACTTTGAAAGTTTGTGACATGGCGATTCAACTGAACGGCGACATCGCAGAAATTTTTAACCGGCGCGGGGCAGCGCGTTTCCGCCTGGGCGATTTTGAAAGCGCAATCGCAGATTTTACTGAAGCGATCCGGATTCAACCGAAATATGCCGAAGCGCTGCGTAATCGGGGTTTAGCGCACTACCGGCTTGAGCAGTTAGATGATGCGCTTGGCGATCTCAATCTGGCGATCTATTACGATCCCAAACAAGCGCTTTCCTATCATAATCGCGGGCTGGTTGATGAAAGCTGTGGCAATATTCGCGGCGCCCTGGCTGATTATTCAGAGGCGCTGCGCCTGAACCCACGACTGGATGTTACCTATACAAATCGCGGCGATGTACGCGCTAATCATGGCGATATACGTGGCGCTATCGCTGATTACCAGCGTTACCTGGCGCTTGGCGGCGGGCTGCGTTATGGCAATCAAACGCATATTGAGAGCCTGATTGCCACATTGCAAGAAAAGATTGAACGACCGTCACATTCACTTAGCGCAGCAGCTAAAAATCACGTTCGGTTAACTGGGTGATCAAAGGATTGCCCAGCAAACTATTCAGGCATGCTGCCACATCACCCACTGTTTCCGCGTCAATGGTGCGCGTTTCCAGAAGCGGCTGATCTGGATTGAAGTAGTTGTAAACTATGCGCGAAATATCTGCGACAAGAGGCTCTGACTGCTCAAAATTCAGCCATGTTGGGCCATGCATCACCACCGCTAGAATATAGGTGCCGCCGGGCGAGAAAATGATCCCGGCATCCCCGTGGGTGTCATCAATCCAGCCATGCTTGTGGGCAAGCGGAATATTTGCAGGAATCCCCCGTTCAAGCAGGTTTCCTACGCGATTATTGTTCATGATGCTCAGCATATCCCGGCACTCATCAGGCGTGAACGAGTCTGGGAAGGTTTCCAGCAAAATGCCGCTGTCGTTATAGGCACACTGGTACATACCATTCAGCAGCGCGCCAATTTCGTTAATCGTGAGCTGGTTATACGGGTCAGGCTGGGCGCTTACCTGATCAATACCCGGACGCGGCGCGGGATTGAAAGGCGCTTCGGGGGTGATAAAGGGGTCATTGGCATAGGGCGTATAAATAAACATATCCCCCAAGCCAAGCTGCGCGAGCATTTCGCTAACCCGCTCTGCCCCGGTGAATGGGCTGCCCCCGCCTATTGCAGACAGCATCTCATTGGTTGAAATATTTTCGCTGCATACAATCGCCTCAGCCAGCGTGATTGCCTGATCATCGCGCAGCGGCGATTCAAAGGTGAGGAAATAATCCGCGAGAATCGCGACTTTATTCACGCTCATCCCGCTAAAGGCGATATCGCTGCCAATAGACAATGCTTCACCTGTTTGTAAATCCATCAGGAAAAATGCGCCAAAGGTGCTGGTCACAGGGTCAAAACCGGCATTCAGCATCATGGCGGCAATCTGCTCGCCCAGCGCGGCAAATTCCGGCGATGGCGGCACAACCTCTACGCCAGCTACCTCTGCTGAGCGCACGCCGGAAGGCGTGGGGGTCAGGCTGGGGAATGAAAAACTGGTCTGCGAAGTTGTGGGCAGCGTTTCTACGTCGCCAGTGACTTGCAGCAATTCAAGAAGTATCCAGCCGAAGCCCGTCGGCGATGATGGATAGACGATCTGCACCCAGGGCATTAGCACGTGGCGGGCAGTAAGCTCAAAAACTTCTCCGGCACGGGCAACGCCGATACGTGGATAGTCGGTGCCCGGCCCGTATCGAATATTGATCTCGCCCATCGCCATGCCAGTGACTATTCCCACGGGCGCAGGCGTAGCAGCGATAGTGGCGGAAGCGGTTGGCGATGCGGCTAACGAAGCTATGGGCTGTGCCGTCTCTGCCGCCGGCGTAGGGGCGATTTGATCGGTAGGTGCGGTGGCATCCGCTGAAAGATCCAATGTGGAAATAGGCACGCTGCCCAGATTGCCCGACACGGTGACCAGATCGGTGAACACCCATCCAAGCGGCTGATTACTGGCGGGGCTGGCAAGCAGAAGCCACGGAAAAAACTCGCTGCGACCAATGACCGGATACTGCGTGCCAGCATTGATCATCCCGATCACGTCCGTCCCTTCCGTTCCCGGCAGCGTGCGCAAGTTTGCCGTACCTACAGCCTCTGCTGTAGCGCCAGTCTGGGCAAAAACAGCAACGCCAGCCAGGACGCAAACCAGCATTGCAAAGATGAAGGAAAGAAGTGTTTTCCTGAGCATTATTCCCTTTTTGAACTCATTGACACGGGTTTTCTACGTCGCGATTATAGCATGAGGCTTTTTTGCAACCTTTGAAGCGTAGGCGAAAAGCCCGCTTAATCTTATGCTGACTCTGGCATTGACAAGGGTATCCGGTCTGCTAGAATGTTGCTTACCACTTGCCGAAGTGGCGGAATTGGCAGACGCGCTACGTTCAGGGCGTAGTTCTCGCAAGGGAGTGTGGGTTCGACTCCCACCTTCGGCACCATCAAAAGCCCGGGCTTACATGTTCGGGCTTTTTGTTTGCGCTATACTGTGTACATTGATCCACCGGTTGCAGCGTTCGCCAGAATCTTTGAGTCGTATGACCCAGCGCAAATTTCACCCGCCTGATCTCACCCGCAAAACAGGGCAGTTTTCAGGGATACAAATCCTGTTTGCCGCTATTCTGGCAATCGGCTTATTTCTGGCGATTGATTTCAGCGGGCGTATCACCTCTACCCAGCCGTTAATAGAAGCGCACGAGCGTATTGAGGTTGAAATTGACCGTCTTCGCCGCGAACAGGAAGCGTTGATCCAACAGCGGGATTATGTGCGCAGCGATGCTTATGTCGCGCAATGGGCGCGCAGTGAGGGGCGTATGGCGCTGCCCGGTGAGCTGCTGGTGATTCCTGTGCCTTCAGGTGTTGTAGTGGCTGCCCAGCCTACCCCTGATCCTGTGGCCGTGAACCCCGCAGTCGCCCCTGTTCAGTCTCAGGATACATGGGCGCTGTGGTGGCAGTTGTTTTTCGATACTCCCCCGCCCGATTTCCGATAATTTGGCATGAGTCAGGATTGAAACACAGCATCGGTTAGTGTAGTCTAGTATCTGAGGGTGGTTAGCTCAGTTGGTTAGAGCGTTCGCCTTACAAGCGAGAGGTCACAGGTTCGAGCCCTGTACTACCCATTGTTACATCTGATAGGGTCGCAGCAGATTGCGACCTTGTTTATTTACAGGGAATTTGAGGCAGATTGCCCCGCACAAATATTCGTAAAGTTAAGGTTTTTTTGCTACAGTTACAGTGTGCCAACAAAAACTGCTTGCAATCAATTAAAGTTTGCATAAAATAAGATATAGATTGGAATTTGGTTTGCTTCCTGCAATAGATCAGGCAAAATGACTATGGTCGGGTTGCGCGCGGACATACGAAATATCCTCATTGTTGAAGGTGAAAACGACGTTACCGAAACGGTGAGCGGTATGTTGGATAGCGCCGGTTTCACTTCTGCCATCATCGCTGATGCTTCCACTGCTGCCGATGGGATTTCTGCTACCAATCCCGATCTCGTGGTTGTGAATGTATCTAGCGAGGCTGGCATTGAGCTGCTGCGCCAGCTTCGGGCGAATTCTTCTATGCCGCTGATTGCGGTGAATGAGGGTCAACCCCGCTCAAGCGTCGCGGCGCTGGAAGCTGGCGCCGATGATGTGATTAGTACGCCTATCGCCCGTGATGAGCTGGTCGCGCGGGTACATGCGCTGTTTCGCCGCATTGATCGCACGCCCCCGCCAGATGACCGAATCACCGTTCGCAATCTGGAACTGTATCTGACCCGGCGAATCGTCACCCTGCGCGGTCGCCGCCTGCACCTCACGCCAATTGAATACAGCATTCTGGCAACCCTGATGCGTAATTCAGGCCGTACAGTCACGCATGACGAACTGCTGCGTTCCGTGTGGGGATCGTCTTACGAAGGCGACTACTCGGTTTTACGGGTGAATATTTCCCGGCTGCGTCAAAAACTTGAGGACAACCCGCGTAATCCCGGCTACATCATGACGGTTCCCGGCGAAGGGTACATCATGCATGCTAACGGGCGCCGCGCGTTGTAGGCAAGGCGACTCTGGCGTCACAGCCGCTTGTCTGTTACCCTAACTTTACACTTCATTTAACCGGCACACTGATTCGAGCATATGCGCTTCCGCGTCATTTTTATGCTTCTGGGCGCCATCATCGTCGCGCTCACCTTCGCATTTCCATTGTGGCAGCCCCTGTTTCAAGGCGGATCATCAGAGACAAGTCGTATCGCGCCGTTTCTACCTGATGATCTTCAGGATATCTTTGCCGCGCTGCCTGTTGAACAGCAAAATGCCTATCGCGCTATCGGGGCACAAAATCCGGAACACGCAGCAGCTATGCTCAATGCCGCGATGCAGCCCCCTGTGCCAGCGCCATCGGATATGGAAGCGCTGCCTTCGCTCACTGGCCCGGTGCAAGTGGGTACCGGAGAATTCCAACGGATTGATCCGTTACGCTGGGGGCAAGGCGATGTCACGATTTTCCAACAGGTTGATAATACAAAGGTGCTGCGCTTTGAAAATTTCAGCGTCGCCAACGGCCCCACCCTGCGTCTGGTATTATCAGCAAGCCGCGCGCCAGCAACCATAGATGAAATGCGGTTGAATAATCTTGATATTGATCTTGGGCTGCTTGCCGGAACCTATGGCAATCAAAACTATGAAATTCCTGCTGATACTAATTTAAGCCAGTATGGCAGCGTCGTTATTTACAGCCCATCCCTTGAAATGATCTATACTTTCGCGCCATTAACGATCTCTTCACCTTAAGCGAGGACATGAATGCCTGCTGACTATGCCATTCTAGCCTCTATTTACGACAAAATCGGCCTTTCAAGCCCCGCCTCAGATTTTACGCCGGTGCTGTTCTCTTACGCGCAAACCGCTCAGGACTGGGTCGGCAGGCGCGCGCTGGAAATAGGCTGCGGCACTGGCGCGGCGGCTATCTGGCTGGCGCAGCGCGGGTTAAACGTGACCGGCGTTGATCAATCAGCCGAGATGCTAGGGCAAGCACAGCGCACACGCGATACCAGCGGGCTTGGGCTAACATGGCGGCAAGCGGATATTCGCGGACTTGATCTCAGCTTTGACGGAACTGATCTGGTTCTGGCGCTGGATGTCGTGAATGATTTGAACAGCCTGCGCGACCTTGAGGCGATATTTTCCACAGCCTTCCGCGTGCTAGAGCCGGGCAAACTGCTGATGTTCGATATGACCACCATCGAAGGTCTGGTTGCTGAAAGCCGTGTGAACGGCGAAGTTTACAGCGACGATGATCTGCTCGTGTTCGCCACCCGCGAATTTGACTATGATCGCCAATCCAGCCTGACGCGCTATATCATCTTTACGCGCCAGCAAAGCTACTGGATGCGAATGGATGCGAGTCAGACGCGGCGGGGCTTTCCGGTGCAGGCCGTTGCCGCGCTGCTTGGGCGGGCGGGTTTCACCCTGAGCGCGCTAACCCACCCCAATTTTGAACCCTATGATCCAACAAGCTCACGGGGGGAACGCGTGATCTTCATCGCGCGGAAACCCGGCGGCGGGGATGATGAATGAGCAGCATCGTACAAGAAACACCACAGCCCTCCAGTATTTATCACGTAGACCGCGAACATGGCAGCCTGCGCCTCATCATTCTGCTGCTGTTCATTGGCTTATGGGTGATTATCGGCGGGATTTTGGGCTTCATCGTTTCCTCAGACGGCCTAAACCTGCTGGCGATCCTGATCGGTTTTTTCGCTTCCTACGGCATCACCGCGCTCATCGAACGCCGGTTAAAAACACGCTGGCGCAGCGGGCGATATATTGAAGTCACCGCAGATGCTGTGCGCGTGATCAAACGCGGGAATACCGAATCTGAATTGCAAGCGGGGCAAGCGGTTACCCCGCTGCTATGGCGCTTTCAGATACGGAAGCGGGCGCGCATCCCGAAGGGCTGGTGGATGTACGCATTGGGGCTGGAAGGCGACGCCGCCGTCATTACCGCCTATGCCTTTTTCTCCCCTGCCCAATCGGAAGCCTATGCGCTAACTTCTGAATTTAAGCTGTTGGAAGGCAAAAAGAAGCAATCCGGCAAACAGCAGCATCCGATCATGGAAACAACCACCCTACGGGCTGCCGGTGAAGAACGCCGATTACGCGCCGCCGAAGAATTCCGCTGGATTTCCGGCGCAGAGATGCCTTACGACGACTTTATCCGCTATGTTGAGCAAATTAAGGCCGGATTTCCAGAATGGGCACCTCTTTCTTAAAATTCTGCGCCGCGTTAGCGCTTTCGCTGTTCATATCAGGCGCTGTTCACGGGCAAACCAGCACACTTCAGCCTTATATTCCTGCACAGGGCAGCATCTCTGTTGGCAGCACTGATTTATGGTCATTTTCAGCGGTCGCCGGGCAAGTAATCTCAATTTCTGTTCAACCCGGCGGAACGCTAGACCCAGTTATCAGCCTGCAAAACAGCTCTGGGGAACGGATTATCAGCAACGATGACGCCGCTTACCCTGCCATGACCGCCGCTATCCTTCAGGCTGTTACCATTCCGCGCACAGATACCTACACTATTTCCGTAGAAGGCTATGGCAACAGTTCTGGCTCTTACGCCATTTTGCTAACCAACGGCTTCGCTGAAATGGTTGAAAGTGATGACTTCAACTCGCTAGGGCGATGGTCAGCCATCGGGCAAGAAACGGGCCTCACCGTTGCTAACGGCCAGTTTCAGCTCCAGGTCGGCGGGCAGCTGGCTCACGGCGGCGCGGTTGACGAATCTATCCACCTGAGCAACTTTGCGGCACGCATTGAAGTGCTGTCTGTAACTAACGGCGCGGGGTGGTCAGTCGGCATAATTGCACGCCAGCAAGGCGCAAGCTATTACCTGTACGAAGTAAACAGCGAAGGCCGCTGGCGTTTCTCATTGTTTCAGGATGGCGCGCGCACCGTGCTTGGTGACTGGCGCGAACATCCCGCGATTCGCCCCGGCGCAAGCACTTTTTCGCTTATGCTAATGGCTAAAGACAGCGGTTTTGACTTCTTTTACGATAATGCCTTTGTCGGCAGCATTAGCGACAGCACATTGCGCGGCGCGGGGGCGATTGGGCTGGCAGCAGGCACAATCTCTAATGGTGCCAGCTTGACCACCGCCATTTTCGACAGTTTACGAGTCACCCAGCCCACGCTATTGAATGGCTCGCCGCTGATCCCGCAAGAATTTACGTTAGGCGATGCTACCACAATGGCGCAAGCCGTTGTTCGCCGCCATGTTGCCGGGGCAAACGGTGTTATGACGCTCACCGTGCCGGAAGCGACAGCAAGCCTTACCCGCCCCGGACTGGATTATTTGCTGCTCGGTCAGGGGACATCGTTCGGCAATTTTGCGATGGGCACTACCGTCAATATTCAATCTTCGCTAGAGGCAGAAGTTGGCTGCGGGCTGATCTTCCAGTATCAGGATGGCAGCAACTATACGCTCGCCTTTTTAGATGAAACTGGCGGATACGGCGTTTCAAGGCAGCTTAACGGTGTTTTTGAACCCGGCTTATTCGGTCAAAATCTCGACTGGGCGGGGCGCGGCAACCACCATTTGCTCATTATTGCAGACGACAATAGACTGTATTACTACGTGGACGGCATCAGCGCGGGTTCTCTCGATATTCCGTTTCAGGCCGGGCAGGTGGGCGCAGCGGCCATCAACTATGTTTCGATGGATACCACCTGCACCTTCAGCAATCTCTGGCTGTGGGAGTGGGATAGAGGCGAATAGCGCCGCATAGATACGCCCTGCCATCCACCAATACATCGCTGGTTGAGCAAGGTTGACGCATCTATTATGAATGCCCTCGATGAAGCTATCTTGCGCACTATCCTCTATGGGGATGTTTTCAATTTCCCGATGACCTCTCGCGAAATTCATCACTTCTTGATCACGGATACCCCCTGCACTTTGCAAGCGGTTGAAAATGCCCTCGCCCATTCCCCTGATTTGCCGCATTTTCTGGAACAGTCGGATGGGCTGGTGACGGTTTCAGGGCGGCTTAAGCTAATCCCGATGCGCCTGCAACGCGAACAGGATTCGCTGCACCTGATGGATGAAGCGGTACGCTACGGGCGTTGGCTGGCGCGGATGCCGTTCATCCGCATGGTGGGATTAACAGGCGCGCTGGCGATGCACAACGCGGCAAACGCGCATGACGATATTGACTATATGCTCGTCACTAAAGCGGGGCGAGTGTGGCTGGCACGGGCGTTTTCAATCCTGTTGGTGCGTATCGGGAAGCTACGCAAAGTGACCTTATGCCCAAACTTCGTGTTGGCTGAAACCAGCCTGGCGCATGCCCCCGAAGACCTGTATATCGCGCATGAAATCACCCAGCTACTGCCCCTTTCGGGAAAAGAGATTTATGCGCAGATGCGCGCGGAAAACGGCTGGGAATTGAGCTTCTTAGCCAATGCAGCGGATCCCTTCTATTCGCCCGAAATTTATGCGCCTAAAGGCGGTTGGGCGCTTTTGAAGCGCGCAGGCGAGTGGGTGCTAGGCGGTAAATTAGGCGATAAACTGGAAGCGTGGGAGTTCAGGCGCAAACAGGCCAAGTTTCAATATGAAATCAAGCGTCACGCCCACAACTCTGCCGAGATTACCGATGAACGGGTGAAGGGGCATTTCAATAATCACGGCCACCCGGTTATGATCAAATATTTCGATAAGCTGCGCCAGTATGATCTGGAAGCTGATCTACTGGCAGGCGATTGAGGTCGTCGCTGACCCAAAACTTCTATTTGCCATTCCCGCTGTACCTAACGAACCTGCCCGGCAGCGTATTTCGCGCTCATGCACGCCACATTGATCAATAGAGCACGGTTGTTCCGGCGGCGTTACGGTAGCTGACCGAACGCGGGGCGCCGGGAAGCTCGATAATTCGGACGGCTCCGGCCACAACCACAAAGTCCATATCAATCATCTCTGCGCCGGGCGCAGGAATTACAGCCCGGCCATCTACAATAGGCACAGAGACAGGGTTGCGGGCGGCATCCACCACGCCAGCATCAGCGACATCGGCGGCATTAATGACGAATTCACCCGCATCTACGCCGCTGCTCCAGAGGGCATAGAGCGTGCGATCTGCAAATTGGAACATGACCATTTCAGCGCCACCGCGCTGCACGTGGGTGATTTGCCCTGCCCCATTCATGCGCTGAATAACCTGCTGATAGGCAAAAAAGGCGGGTCGCTGCGAACCATCAGCGCGCAGCAGCCCCCAAGGTTCAGTTTGACCGGGTACAAAATCATTGTCCCACAGGCGATAAACAGCCATACGGTCTACACCTTCAGCCAGCGCGATTGCTGCCGCCTGCACAACAAAATCAGCCTGCTGCTCTAAGGATACCTGAAAGGGTGTGCCGATAGCGGCGGCAGGGTCGCGGCGGGGGCTGGCGTTGAATTCGCTCAGCCAGACATCTTTCGCGCCGAGGCCAAACGCGCGCAGGATGCGTTGATTAGCCTCCAGAATTTCGCCGACTGAAGCGGTGGTGAAATAGATATGCAGGGAAATACCATCGAAATAGAAGTTATTGGCGCGCGCCTGCGGATCACGGTTGAGATATTGCAGCAAGCGGGCAAGATATGGTTCGCGGTAATGGTTCACGTCATACCACCACGTCAAGCCTGCCAGCTGAACGTGCGCCGCCGGATCAACTGCCTTGATCGCGCGGTAGGCGGTTTGTAAAAGACGGGCGTAGTCTTCAAGTTCGCCTTCAAATTCTACTCCGCCTTCGCCGGGGCGAATATCTGGCTCGTTCCAGATCACCCAGTGATGCACCCCGCGCGGGGCGTAATATTCAACCAGCCGCCGAACAAAAGCCCCGAATAGATTGCCGGGATCATCAAATGGCAGTTCCAAACCCAGCGGCACGCCCGCCGGGTTGCCAGTTGCAGACGCCCAGAAAGGGGTATTTTTAATCAGCCCAACAATCTGGCGATTGGCCGCCGCTGCATCGCTTAAAAAGCTTTCTGGCACGCTGGAAGCATCAAATTCTTCGGGGCTATTGGGTTGGAAGCGATTCCAGTTGAAGATAATTCGATCCCAGCTTGCGCCAAGCGCGGCAGCTTCGCCGGGGCGATAGTAACCTTCGACAATGCCGAAGACGCGCGAAGGATCAGATGGCTGCTGCGCATTGACTGCGGTAGCGAGGATCAGGATGGAAAGAACAGTCAATATCAACAACCGATGTTTCATCAGGAATCCTTTGGGCGCAGAAAAATACACTATAGCGAACTAGCCGTAAAAAACGTAGAGGCGCAGCAAGTGCGCCCCTACAGGTCATTACGGATTTATCTTAAATGGCAGGTGATTACTGCATCACCGCGCCGAGCGTATCACATGCCGGGCAGGATCGATCCGGGCGGAATATGGCGTAACCACCCGCCGGGTCTGATCCCCAGAATGGGAAGTCCACATTCCACACGATCATCAGGCGTACACGGCCGCTGTTCGCTGCGGAAACGGCGGCTTCAGCCAGCCACTGCGCCTGTTGGGCAACGGTGGTGTTCTGCGCCCATGCAAACGAAGCGGGCAGCGGATCAGCAAAGCCTTCTGGACTGAGGAAGCCCAGTTCCGTGAAGCACACCGGAACACCACCAAAAGGCGCGTAGCCACGATTCAGCATTGAGCCGAAGAAATAGCTTGGATAGCTGCCGCGCGAGTCGCCACTCGTCGCATTCGGGGAAACGATGCCTTCGTTATAGTGCAAGCCAACGCAGTCCATGTATTGTGAAGCGCCTGCGGCGGCCATCTGCTGCATGAATACGTCGTCATTGCAGCCATTGGCTGTACAACCTGCCGCGCCAAAGAAGCCGGTCGGGGCGGGCGCGCCGCTGATCACGAAGGTGCTGGGGTTGCGGCTCTTAATCGCATTGAAGGCAGCGGCCAAAAGCTGCGTGTAATTGGCGCCATTGATGCTGCCTACAGGCCATTCGCGGTCAATATTGGGTTCATTCCACACTTCAATCGCATCTGCGCCTAACGCAGCCACACCTGCCACGAAGCTGGCATAGTTATTAATGTAGCCGTTGAAATCGCCCATTTCGGCGGGTTCGCCGGGAATACCAACCAACACCTTAAAGCCCTGAGCATGTGCGTTGTTGATGATGCTGGCGACAACGGAAGGGTCTTGACCGAGGCGATATTCATGCTGCATCTTGACCCAGGTCATACCTGAACGGTTCATCAGGCTCACCGTGTTGGCATTCAGTTCCAACGCGTGACCGCCGAGTTCAAAGCCACCAACCATCGCTGAGCCAGACACTGGCGCAGGCAGATTGCTGCCTGAAGCAGGAGCGGCGACAGCAGTTGTCACTTCATCGCACGTGGTGATGATCGTGGAGTCGAAGCTGGAGCGGCCTTCATACTGGCGACCATCGAAACCGGTCAGCACAAAACGCCAGCCATAATACAGAGGGCGGGGGGTTTCAACATTGGTAGTACAATCGTCAATGCCGTTGACGAACTCCATCTGTTCCCACGTATAGCTTGCCACCGGCCGCAGCGTGGCATTAAAACGATCTTCCAGCGCGGAACGTACTGCTTCAAATGCGCGAGTCAATTGATCAGCCGGTGTAAACGTTGGTTCAGCCTGTGCCTGAGCGGGGGCTGCGGAGAACTGACCGAGAAGAACCAAAGTCATGGCGAGCGCGGCGCTCAAGACAAACATCCCGACCCTGAACGCGCGTTGCGAAGAACGGTTCGCTGTTGGCATATAAATTACCTTTGCTCCCTAAGAGATATAGCAAAGGGCGAACCACGCGAACGCAGTTCGCCACTAATGCAAAGCTTACAAAAGAGCCGCCCAATTTTCCATGCTGGGTAGGGCAAGCGTTGGTTTTAAGGAGAGCAGTTTCACCCAACTAATGCGGCATTAGGCCAACGCCTGCTCCGCCGCCGCGCGCAATTCTGCCAGCCGTTCGATGATCGAGTCTTCCCCACGAGCAGACATCGCTTCGCTAACGGCGTCAATGGTGGTAAGCAGCGACTCGCCAAAAGCTTTCGCGTTCTCATCCAGCATTTTCTGCTGTTCTTCAGGCGTGGGAGCGCCAAGCAGTTCATTGACGAAGCGCAGCACTGGAGGCATCTGCTCGCGCAGCACCCCTAACACGCGCTCGTAGATATCAGTCAATTTGGCGACCAGATCAGATTTCCCCTGCGATTCTGCCTGCTGTAAATTTGCCAGCAGCACGCTCAGAAAGGCTTCATCCAGCACTGCCACGTTTTCGCGAATTAAGCCATCCAAAGCCTGCTCATCGGGAGCGCTGGCAAATACCTGAAGCAGTTTAGCGGCATCGGCAATCACGGCTTGCGTTTGGGCATCAACGGCTTGCGTAAGTTCAAGCAGCCTATCGCGCAAGGTTTCCAACTTTTCACGCTCATCCGCCGGGGCTTTACCGATAGCAGCCGTCAAATCCTGAAAGAAGGCATAATCAAATGCCGGACGAATTAAGCCAACCAACGCTTCAAGCCGCTGATCATCGCCTGCATACCGCTGGGCAAGGGATAGAAAATCGGCGCGAACAGGCTGCGCACCTAATGCCTGAATGGACTCCGCGACCTCCTGCATGACGGCTTCCTGCTCTTGCGCATCCCGCATCAAGGTCTGGCCGAAGCTAGAGAAAGCAAGCACATCCTCCTGAACAATCGCAAGCTGCTGGGCGACTTCAGTTTGCCCTTCAGCGGCCATGCGCTGAATCAAGAGGCTGAGGGTTTGCATAAACTGGGTGTCAATTTTGGCGTCATTCTGCTCAATGATTGAGGGTCGCGTCTCTTCCGGCGCGCCAAGCAGCGATTCCAGTACCGAGAGGCGATCGCGCTGCTGCTGCATCATTTCAGGGGTTACGCCATCCGCCTGCAAAATAGTATCTACCATGCCTTGCAACGTGAGTGCTTCACGCGGTTGGAACATATAGCTCTTGAATGACCCCTGCGGCAGGATAGCGGTCAATTCACGCATCAAATCGCCAATGGCCTTTTCGCGTTCCGGCTTGGGCAAGTTCAGTTCCGGCGGCACATAAACCATCAACAGTTCTTTGCTGCCATCATGAAACAGGAAGGGCGTCGTTACCCGCACAGGGCTGCCACAGTTCGGGCATTGAAAGGCATTCAAGGAACCGGCAAGCAGCAGCATTTTGCCGTTCGGATTCTGGGATACATCAATGACAGTTTCCACTGGCGCGGCAAATTGTATTCCGCAATTCGGGCAGCGGACGTTTGTTTGTTTAGGCATTTCGTCTCCGTTTCGTATTAGCTTCTGGGTAGGGTAATGATAAAGGTGCTGCCTTTACCCGGCGTGCTTTCCACGCGAATAGTACCGCCGTGCGCTTCGACGATGGCTTTAGACAGGAACAGGCCAAGCCCGGTGCCTTGAGTCTTCCGGCTGAGCGCACCATCTACGCGGTAAAAGCGATCAAAGATGCGTTCGATATCGCTTTCTTTAATGCCCACACCTTCATCACGCACGTACAGGGTTACAGTATTTTCATCGGCTGTTCCGCCAACGGTGATAGTGCCGCCATTGGGCGAGTACTTGATGGCATTGCTGAGCAAATTATCCACCACCTGACGGAAACGAGTTTCATCCCCCAAAATAACCGGAAAGTCTTTCGGAAAATCCAGCTCGAATTTATGATTCTCAGTCTGAGTCTGGAAACGCGCCACCGAGCGACGCACAATCTCAACGATGTTCATGTCGCCGGGTATCAAGGAAAGGCCGCGATCAGCCTGAATCCGGCTGGCGGTTAGCAGGTCTTCGATCAATTCAGTCAGCCGATCCGCCTCTTCTTCGATAACCCCGCTGTATTCACGAACAAAGGCATCATCCCACGTTACATCTTCGCGGCGAAGCGTTGCAGCGTAACCTTTAATCAATGCAACCGGCGTTTTCAACTCGTGCGAAACGGTTGAAATGAACACGTTTTGCATTTGCTGCGCCTGCCGGAAATTGGAGATATCGCGCACATTGGCGATCACGTTCGCCAGCTTGCCCTCAGCGGTAAAAAGCGGCGCATAATGAATGCCAACGCTGGTAGTCAGGCCATCACGGCGCAGCAAATCACCTTCTACATACAAGGTATCGTCGCCAGATTCGTCACCGGCATAAGGCCAGCCATTTTCTAAAGCGCGGTGTAAATCACCTTTTTCAACACGCGCAAGCGCCAGCACCTCTTCTACTTTCAAGCCGATGGCGTCTTCAGCCATCCACGCCGTCAGCCGTTCAACCGCATGGTTGAAGCTGATAATAGTCAGCGAAGCATCCAGAATAACGACCCCGTCGGCGCTGTGCTGCACAACTGCGGCCAACTGTTTGCGGTCAAAATTCATACGTTCGTAAAGCTGGGCATTGTGAACGGCGATTGCAGCCTGATCGGCGAAGCTTTGCAACACCTGAATATCGTCGGGTGTTGCGCCGCCTTGAAAATTGCGGAATACCAGCATCAGTCCTACCGCTTCACCGCCGAAAGAAAGCGGGATAGCGAACGACTGAATCAGGCGTTTGTCAATTATTGCCGCCATCTCCCGCAGGCGGGCATTGACCAATTCAGTATCGCGCGCGCTGGCGGTTTGAATCACTTCCACGAGCCGCGTGTTCAATTCAGGGATTCGCTCTCTGCTTAAGCCCAGAACAGCCTGAATGTGGTACTCCCCCTGATCATCGCGCAGGGCGATGATGCCAACCTGACCGGCAAGCATGGCAACAGAAGCATTAACCACCCGCTTGAGCACTTCGTTCAGATCAAGGCGTGAGGTGATGGCTTTTGAAATTTCCAGCAAAAAATCGCGCTGGCGAACCCGAAAATCCAGTAGAGATAACATGGTATATCAAGTCTAGCATTGCGTCACAGGCTATACAATTCGTAGCCGCAAATTTTGATGGAAATACAACGAAGCGCTGATACAATGCAAACATTCGTTGATCTTCTGAACTAAAACTCAGAAAAATCGGGGCTGTTCCAATGGCACAGACTATTGCTCAAAAGATGTATATCAAACCGGGAAGCCGAATCCTTCTGATCAACCCCCCGGAAGGATACCTTCAGCAAATTTCGCCGCTGCCAGAAGGCGCAACCGTTGAAACCACCGCGAACGGCGCTTACGATGTTGTACAGGGTTTCATGAAAAATCAGGCAGAAGTAGACGCGCTAGCACCGCTTGCGCTGGAAGCCCTTAAGCCAGAGGGCAGACTATGGCTGTGCTACCCTAAAGGGACGAGCAAAATCAAATCAGACATCAACCGCGATAAAGGCTGGGATGTCGTAACGAACGCCGGTTGGGGCGGCATCCGTTTGATTTCACTTGATGATACATGGTCAGCACTCATGTTCCGGCAGGAAAGCGAGATTCAGCGCAAAGCCGGTAGTAAAGCGCCGGCAAAAGGCAAATGAACCTAAACGACTAAGCATCCAACGCCGTTTTGACCGCGCTCAAATCTTCAACACCGCCGCGCGTCATCACCAGCGCACCCGCGCCAATCAGGCTGACATTTTCGCCCAGCGCAGCAGGCTCAATCTTCAAGTTACGCCAGTAGGCTTTATCTATACAGTTGGCTTCAATAGCCGCGCGCATCGGCTGAAATAATGGCTCGCCAATGGTGCTTACGCCGCCGCCGAAAACCAGTATCTCCGGGTTGAAGATATGCAGCAAGCTCGCCATACCGCCGCCAAGTATCGTGCCCGCACGGCTGACAATAGCATTCGCCAGCGTATCCCCTGCCAGCACCGCCCCGCCAACTGTTTTGCCAGTGATCTTTTCGAGATCGCCATCCACCATGCCCGCCATAATGGAGGCTTCGCCTGCCTGGATTCGCTCTCGCGCCTGACGCGCCAGCGAAGGGCCGGCAGCCTGCTTTTCCAGCGTAGTGAATTCGCCATCCAGCAGCATTACGATATGCCCGGCTTCGGCGGCAAGGCCTTCTTTGCCCAAAAGCAAATGACCATCCACGATAATGCCGCTGCCTATGCCGGTGCTGACGGTAATGAAAATAATATGCCGATAGCCCCGCGCAGCCCCGCGCGTCGCCTCTGCCAGCGCCGCCACATTGGCATCGTTACCCAAAAACACAGGCACGCCAAATTCATCTTGCAGCAGATTCGCCAACGGAATATCGTGCCAGCCCGCTAAATTCGTGCCTAACTCAACAACCCCTTTGAATGGGTTGGTCGGGCCGGGAACAGAGACGCCGATTCCTAACAGGGGTTCATCGCTCGGCGGCATTGCGGCACGAATAAGCTGTTTCATCCGTCCCAAAGTTGCTTCAAAACCACCTTCGGCTTCGGTCAACACCTCATGTCGCGCATGTATCGCTAAATCGTCATCCATGAGCGCAGCGCGCAGGCGCGTACCGCCAAGATCGACTCCAATAATGTAATCCGTCATCAGTACACCTGAAATTGCGTGACGATACCACGCAGGTTAGAATATATGTTCAAGAAGCCAAGCGGCTTTCAGGTTCAATTCTGCCTTGTTTTAGGAAGTCTTGCCACAATGACCAGCGCCACCCTAACCCCGCTGCGCCAGCAATATTTAAGCGTTAAGCAGCAATACCCGGACTGTATCGTCCTGTTCCGGTTGGGAGACTTCTACGAAACCTTCGATCAGGATGCTGAAATTGCCGCGCGCGAACTTGATCTGGTTTTGACCGGAAGGCCGGTGAGCAAAAGCGAGCGCGTGCCGATGGCCGGCGTACCACACCACGCGGTAGAGGCTTACATCGCGCGTTTGATCGAAAAAGGCTATCACGTCGCGGTGTGCGAGCAGGTGACTGAACCGGATGGGCGAGGGCTGGTTGAGCGCGAAGTGACGCGCGTCATCACCCCCGGCACGGTGGTTGAGCCAGCGCTGCTTTCAGATGCCCATCAAAGCTACCTGATGGCAATTATGCCGGCGGGCGATCCAGCATCTGGCGCGTGGCAGCGTGCGGGATTGGCGTATACGGATATCTCTACCGGCGAATTTTCAGTGACCGAGCTTTCCGGCGAGAATGCCGGGGTGCTGGTATTGGAAGAACTGGCGCGGCTTTCCCCACGCGAAGTGTTGATGCCGCGAAGCTGGGTTGAACGCGGTATCTCCATGCCAAACGGCATTCATATCACCCCCGTTGATGACTGGCATTTTGAGCGCAGCAGCGCCGAACCACTGTTGTGCGCTCATTTCAATGTACGCACGCTGGAAGGCTTTGGCGTTGGTGAAATGAGCGCAGGCATCTGCGCTGCGGGCGCGGTGCTGTTCTACGTTCAAACCACGCAGCGCGGTTCGCTGGCGCAGCTCACCAGTTTACGGGCTTATTCAACCGCCAGTTTCATGGTGCTTGACCCGTTCACACGGCGAAACCTGGAGCTGACGGAAACCATTCGCAATCGCCAGTCAAAAGGCAGTTTACTAGGCATTCTTGATCGCACAGTGACGGCAATGGGGGCGAGATTACTGCGCACATGGATCACCCAGCCGCTGCTAGAGTTAAAACGGCTGAATGCGCGTCTGGATGTGGTTGAGGCGCTAGCGCGTGACGAAGTATTACGGGCGCAGCTTCGAGAAACATTGCGACAGGTGAGCGATCTGGAACGCCTGACCAACCGCTTATTGATTCAGAACGCCACCCCGCGCGATCTGGTGGCGCTGCGGCAAACGCTGGAGACAGTTCCTGTCATACGCGAAATCATTGGGGGAAATGCCGCCCTATCAGCCTTATTTGATCGCCTGAACCCGTGCGAGCCGGTGATCAATGAAATTCGAGAGGGGATCAGCGACGAGCCGCCGGCAAACCTGAACCATATGGGTGTCATCCGTTCCGGTTATTCGGCAGAATTGGATGGCATTTACCACGCAACCAAAGATGCGCGTGACTGGATTGCCGCGTTAGAGCCGCAGGAACGGATGCGCACCGGCATTAGTTCGCTCAAGGTTGGCTTTAACAAAGTTTTCGGCTATTACATTGAGGTCAGCCACGCCAACACCGAGAAAATCCCTTCGGATTACATTCGCAAGCAAACGCTGGTCAATGCTGAACGCTACATCACGCCCGAATTGAAAGAATATGAAGCGCTGGTGCTGAACGCTGAAGAGCAAATCTTAGAAGTGGAGCGCCGTCTTTTTGCCGAGCTTTGCGCCATGTTGTGCGAACACAGCAAGCCGCTGCTGGATACCGCGCGTGCGCTGGCACATCTGGATGTTTTCTGCGCGCTGGCAGACGTAGCCTCACGCGAAGGTTACTGCCGCCCTATTCTGACCGAAGATGATCTGCTGATCATCCGCGCGGGGCGGCATCCTGTGGTTGAACACACCTTAAGCGATGGGCTGCGCTACGTGCCCAACGACACCCACTTTGACAGCATGAACCGCATTCACATCATCACCGGCCCGAATATGTCGGGGAAATCTACCTATATCCGGCAGGTGGCGATCATCACGTTGATGGCGCAGATCGGCAGTTTTGTCCCTGCTGACGAAGCCACCATCGGCATTGTGGATCGAATCTTTGCCCGTATTGGCGCGCAGGATGAAATTCATGCCGGATACAGCACGTTCATGGTGGAAATGATTGAAACGGCGCGTTTACTGGCAGGCAGCACCCGCCGCAGTTTGCTGATACTGGATGAGGTTGGGCGCGGCACATCCACTTATGACGGATTGGCAATCGCCCGTTCAGTGATTGAGTATGTACACAATAACCCACGTTTGAACTGCCGCACGTTATTTGCCACGCATTACCATGAACTGACCGAGCTTACGAATGTGCTGCCACGCGCGCGAAATTACAATGTTGCGGTCAGTGAAGACGGCGAGCAGATCGTATTTTTACATAAAGTGGTTGGCGGCGGCGCAGATCGCAGCTATGGGGTACATGTCGCCCAGTTGGCTGGCTTGCCCCGCCCCGTCGTAGATCGGGCGCGTGAGCTGCTGCACCATCTTGAACGGCAGGGCAGCAATTTTGAAGTGCAGCCTGCTAGAAGCCGCACCCGCCCTGTGAAGCATAATCCTGATCAGATGAGTCTGTTCAACGGCACAGAAATGCATGAAGCCATAAACCCGGCCGTGACCATGCTGCAATCGCTGGAAGTGGACAGCTTAAGCCCTATTGAAGCGCTGACCAAGCTATATGAATTGAAACGATTGGCGGGCGGCTAAAAAAGGCGGGTCTGTTTTGACCAGTCTATCCAGTGAACGCCCCAACTCGCTGATAACGCTGCCAGCTTCATGCTTGACCGCGAAAATGCCGCCTACAATGAAATGGTGTGATCGCCGCACGCTGGAAGACGCCACATGTCCCGCCCGCGCAACCTTCAATGGCTGGTAGTCGTTCCCCTCTTGCTCTATGCCGCGTGGCTTGGGGCGCGCAGTTTTAACGTTGATGCTATCTGGTTGGACGAATACTACTCAATCTTTGAAAGCGGCGGCGCGCAGTACGGGCCGCTTTCGCCCCTCGATATTGCGCTGCGCGTCGCGGGATATGCGGTATGGCCGCCCGGCTATAATTTCGTACTGGCAGGCTGGGGGGCATGGGCAGGTTGGACGCCGTTCGCGGGGCGGGTGCTTTCATGGCTGCTGGGGCTGCTTTCAATTGCCGTTCTCTACCGTTTAGCCCGTGAACTGAAACCGGAGAATCGCCAGTTCGCTTTATTCGCTGTCATATTTTTCAGCGGATCGGCCTTCTATCTCTACTATTTCCACGAGCTGCGCGGCTATACCTTTCACGTCTTATGCGGGTTTATTGCAACCACGCTTTATTGGCGCTTAATTCGGAAAACGAACAGTTGGGCCACGCAGATCTGTTTTACAGCGGCGCTAACGCTGCTTTTGTACAGTCATCCTGTCGGGCAATTATGGTTTGCCATGCTGGCGGGGTTTCATGTTCTTTTTGAGTGGCGCAGCCACAATGGAAACGGGTGCTGTTTCTATTTCTAGTGGCGATACTGTTTTACGCGCCCTGGCTTGCCCTCATGCTGATCAAAGCCTCTCAGGATGTATCAATTCCAGACGCGATTGATACACCGCTCATATTGGAGGCCGCGGCCACAGCCTTTTCTAACTGGTTGACGCTTATGGCAGTGCTGTTATGCGCCTTAAGCCTACGCCTGCTCAGACAAAGATCAGTGCAATTTTTGTGGTGGTGGCTGGTTGTTGTGGTCGTACTCACACTGATCGTCAACCGCTTTATCCCATTTCTATTTCACATTCGTCACTTGCTGGCATCCCTTCCGGCTATGCTGCTGCTGGCAGCGGCCGGGCTTATCCAGTTGCAGCGTTGGCGGTGGGCACAAAGCATAATTTGCGGGTTATGGCTCGTGATGGGCGTCTATCTGTCATTTCACCCCACATTTGCCAGCGACTTACCGGGGGCGTTACGCATGATTTCGCGCCCTGGCTTTGAGGCTGCCCTGCAAGCCATCGAGCAAAATGCTGATCCTGCCGACGCTGTGATTTTCAGGCTTACAGGCGCAGATGTTGAATATTTATATGCGCCGCCGTTGGATTACTATCTGTATGGCAGCTCGCTGCGCTATTCGCTGCTTTCGATGGTCAATGCGCGTGATGATGTGCTCATTGATGATGCTTCATTCGTCAATACGCCATTTGCGGAGCGGCTAGCGGCATTTATAGGCGATTCGTCGCGCGTGTGGGTTGCGTGGGTGAAGAATTTGCCGCCGGATGCACAGACGGAAGCATTGAATCACCTGCTTGCCGAAAGTTATAGCTTGTGCCCGGCAGTCATAGAGATGCCAGATATGGCGCTAGAAGTCTATTCGCGCGGAAATTCATGCGCGGATTAGCCAGCTTTATCAGCATCATGCTTTATTAGCTCAATCCTTCTACGGCGTATTTCACCCCTACAATATGCCTGTGCCCCAACAACGGAGTTTATAGATGTCCCGCCCGCGCAGCTATTTCTGGGTGCTTATCATCCCGCTCTTGCTTTTTGCTGCCTGGCTGGGGGCGCGCAGCCTAAACACCCATGCGCTTTGGATTGACGAAATCTACTCTATCTATGAAAGCGGCGGTTCCTATTTTGGCCCACTTTCCCCCTTCGATATTGCCGTCCGCGTATCTGCAAGCAGCACATGGCCGCCAGTTTATAACTTTACGCTAGCCGCCTGGGGCGCTGTTACAGGGTGGTCGCCCGTTGCAGGACGGGCGCTTTCATGGCTATTCGGGCTGCTCTCGATAGCTATGCTTTACCGCTTAGCCCGCGCAATGATGCCTAAAGACAGGCAGTTTGCGCTTTTCGCGGCGGTGTTCATCAGCGGGTCAGCCTTCTATCTGAATTACTTACATGAACTGCGTGGCTACACGCTGCACATTCTGATCGGTTGTACTGCCGCTGCTTTATACTGGCACGCGCTCAGACGGCCAGGCCGCGCGCGCTATTACGGCCTCATTCTCATGCTTGTTTTACTTTTATATAGCCACCCGTTCGGGCAAATCTGGTTCGCGGTGCTGGCAAGCTTCCATGTTGTGTTCCAATGGCGTCACCCCCGTTGGAAGCAGATGCTATTCCCGTTTGTCATTGCCGGGCTGCTGTATCTGCCCTGGGTTTTCGTGATCTTCAAATACGTTTCGATAGAGCTTACCGCGCCGCGCGGGCTGGGTGCCGGGCTAATCCTCTCAGCGGCAAGCACTGCCTATACCAATTGGCTGCCTTCTGGGGTTGCCCTGCTTAGCATGTTGACTTTACGGCTTTGGAGGGAAAAACAGGTTCAGTTTTTATGGTGGTGGCTGCTTGGAGGAATCGCCATCACGGTGATCATCAACCACTTTGTGCCATTTCTTTTCCATATTCGCCTGATGATGGCGGTTCTGCCAGCTGTGATGCTGTTACCAGCAGCAGGTCTTACACAGTTACGCCGCTGGCGTTGGGCGCAAGGCATTTTATGCGGGCTGTGGCTGGCGATGGGCGTCTACTTATCGTTCAACGCCGATTTTATGCAAAATTTACCTGGATCATTACCCACTATCTCCCGCGCAGGTTTTGAAGCAGCGCTAGAGGTGATCAATGAACAGGCATCCGCGAGCGATGCCATTCTGTTTCGATTGGCTGATGCAGATGTCGAAGACTGGCTGAACGCGCCTTTGCACTACTATTTGTTCGGCACGCCGTTACACGTTTCGCTGCTTTCAATGGTTGATAAAGACGCGGAAGCGCCTTTTGATCAGCGGCTTCGCAGCTATGTTGGTGAGGCGGCCGGTATATGGGTTGCCATAGTACCGAGCATCCAACCAGATGACCAGACGGCGGCGCTGGAAGCGCTGTTGGAGGAGGGTTACACCCTCTGTTCCGTCCCTGTAGATATGCCGGATATGCGTTTGGAATTTTATGCCACTAATGAATGCGTTTAGCCTTTTACAGGGAATTTTTATCCAGCCATGTTCCATTCGGTGATCAACTGGTTTCGCCGTCACCCTGATTTAAGCGTGGCGCTCATATTTGCGGTGCTGGCTTGCGCGCTGATGTCTCCGTTTTTGCTCGCTCCAGATGCCATAATGTGGCCGCGATCAGGACTAGGCAGCGATCTTATCACTTATAACTGGACATCAGCGCAGTACATACGGCAGTCGTTAACCAATTCAGGCAGCTTCCCATTATGGTGGGATACCACCATGAGCGGAATGCCTTTGGCAGGCAACCCCGCAGTACGCGTATTTTACCCTCCAATTTTGCTCTCTATTCTATTGCCCATATCACTTTTCTGGGGCTTCGCCTGGGTTAACACGCTGAGTTTTTGGATAGCGGGCATTGGCATGTATGTTCTGGCGCGCAGAACAATGCCGGTCGGTCGCTGTGCCGCCTTTATCGCGGCGCTTATTTTCATGCTTACGCCGCGTATCAGTGCCAACATTGTTGGCGACATGGGCTATACCGCCGGCCTTTGCTGGACGCCGCTAACATTCGCCTGCATTCGCGCCGCTATAGATAAACGTTCGCTGCAATGGGCAATCCTTGGGGGGTTATGCTGCGGCTTCTTATTCACCCTTAACTTCGTCAATTTTTTGTATCTTGGGTTATTTGTTGCAGCCTACGGGCTTCTTCAGGTTTATACCCTCCGGCATACGCCACGCAAGCTTTTGAAACTCACTGGCGTAGGGGCGTTTATGCTCGTTGTGATGGCCGGCGCTGCCGCATTTATGCTGTTCCCACTTTTAACCTTTTTGCCCTATCAATCACGGCAGGCATTCAATTTAGCAGATGCCAATTACTTAGCCCTACCCCTACCCTTTTTGACAGAGGTCTTATTTCCGGGGCCGTTCAAATTCCCTGAGTGGACATTTTATGCTGGTTTACTCCCTATTACCTTCATGATGTTTTCTTTCCGCAGCCCGGCGCGGCGGGAATTTTGGTGGTGGGTTGGCGTTCTGCTTTTTTCCGTGATCTTTGCATTGGGAACCGCAACCCCTCTCTATGGTTTAGTCGTTCAGATCGTGCCCGGTTTCAGCCTGATGCGCGTTCCTTCACGCATGCTGATGTTCGCAGTGATGGCAATCGCCGCACTCAGCGCTCTGGGCATTGATGTTCTGCTGAAAAACAGGCGCGCCATTTCTAAAAATTGGGTTGTGCTTGCAGTCATGCTTACGCTTGCGTCAGTTACAGGACGCTACGTTATGCGTCGCCCTGAAGAACTTGATTGGTTATTGGGGCTGTTCGCAGGTTTCAGCATTATCGCCGCTTCAATTGCGCTCGTATTGAATCCCCGTCAAATCAAACCGATCCTCGCCATTTGTGTCGTTGTTGAGCTGCTGCCACTTGCCGCCTCTTATATGCGAACGGCGTCATTTGAAGAAATCTTTGCCACGCCGCCAATTGCCAATCAAATAATTGAAGACGACCTGAACGGGGACATTTTCAGAATTTTTAGCCTGAGGCGCGAGCTTCCAGACCACCTTCTCACCTTAAATCGCTTACAGTCGGTGGATGGGCTTAATTCATTTCAGTTCACGCATTACGCTGATTTGATGCGTGAGGCCAGCGGCTGCCCTCTGGAAGAAGTGACCGCCGCTATACCTGCCTGCGCATCACCAGAAGTACGCGCAGATGCTTATCTTCTCATGCAGCCCGTTCCCGAACTATTGGGGCTGCTTAACGTGCGCTATGTACTATCTTCTTTTGAGCTGGAAGATTTGCCGTCATCCCTGCATCAAATCGCGCAAGATGGAGAATATCGCCTTTATCTAAATGACGCCGAGTTACCACGCGCATTTTTAGCGAATACTGGCGATCTCAATGCGGGTAGATTTGCAATTTTGCAATCACCGGATGTCATTCCGGCAGCAATCAATCAAGTTGGCTACGGCTCGTTTGATTTAACTGTAGACGCGCCCGAATCTATGACATTAGTGATTAGTGAAACATGGGCGCCGGGGTGGCAGGCAACCATAGATGGTCAGGCAGCAAGCATTGAACGTGTTAGCGATACGCTATTGGGTATTGAACTTGCGGAAGGGACGCACCATGTTCAGGTGAATTTTAGCCCTTCCGCGTTCACTATCGGAGTCATTGTTACGCTGAGCACGCTTATTCTGGCAAGCGTGACGCTTCTCTATATCAGGGCATCTCAAAAACAGAACGCTGGCTAATCGCCACCAACTGGCGCAAGCTGTTCATCCACAAGCGGCGGCGCTTCTGATTCTGGAATCACATTTTCGCTGACCAGCACCCGCTTAAAGGCCGAGATCGCCACCTCAATCATAGTCAAATCTGGCTGGCGCGTGGTCAGATGCTGAAGCGCCAGGTTAGGAATAATCATCAGGCGAATGAGCGGATTATCCATATGCTTAGCGGTAAAGCGGATGATCTCATAAGCAATACCGGCGATCACCGGCACCAGCAGGATACGCGAGGCCAGCAAAATCAAGAACGGCGGACGCCCTAGAAATGAAAAGACCAGAATGCTGACCAGCACCACCGTCAGTAGAAAGGCAGTGCCGCAGCGAGGGTGTTCAATCGGATATCTGGCGACGACTTCAGGCGTCAGCTCAGCGCCCGCTTCATAAGCATTGATAGTTTTGTGCTCTGCACCATGATAGCCAAACAAACGCTTCACGTCTGGCATCAGGGCAATAAGCGAAATGTAGCCAATGAGGATAGCCAGACGCACAACGCCTTCAAGCAAGTTAACCAGAAAGGACTGCTCTTGTAAGCCAAGCAGCGATTCCAGACCACTGGCCGCAGCGGTAGGCAGCAGGAAGAAAAGCCCGATGCCCAGCACCAGCGAAAACCCAAGCGTTGCCCAACCTAACGGCCCATCGAATATCTTCGAGTCTTCTTCTTCACCAACAGCGATGTTTGCCGACCACATCAGGGCACGAGTGCCTAGCCCCAGCGCATCCCATAGGCCAACCATGCCGCGAATGAACGGGGTACGGGTGATCCTGCCGCGATACAGTGCGGCATTCAACGGCTGTTCATGGATGACAATCTTGCCGTCAGGCGCGCGCACGGCAATTGCTGCCTTGTGCGCCCCGCGCATCATCACCCCTTCAATAACCGCCTGCCCCCCATATGAAAACTGCTTCGGTGTGCTGCTATTCGCCGCCATGCAATAGAATCTCCTCACCAAAAACAAGCGATTCCCGCCCGTTAGATTGTTCAATACGGATGTCCGAAAGTTCATCTGCAAAGCCGATTAGAAGGGGGCTTCCGCCAACCGCGCACCCATCACGGCGGTTACATATCGCACCCGGCAGCATCATTGTTTGCTGGTTGCCAGATATCGGAACTGGCATGATATTACCATACTGATCCAGCATCGTCGTCTCAGCGGCGGCAAAAAAACTGATTTCAACTGGCGATTCAGTGCGCGCCCATGCGATCAGAAGGCCTGAGTCATCCTCACGTGACAGCATTACCGCTTGTAGAAGATCGGTTTGAGCCATACGTACCGCGCTTACCCCGGCAAATTGTTGAATGACGGTACGCCATGTTTCAAATGCCGGGCGGTGGGTTTCATCAGCGCGGATCAACCCAAAAGCTTCTGCGCCGGGAGCAAGCGACCAATCGAAGAACTTATAAACGCCGATACGGTCTGCGCCAGCAGCCAACCCTAAAGCCGCTGCTTGTAGCAAAAACGCTCCCTGCTGATCCAGCGTGATCTGATATTGGGGGCGGGTGACTGGCCATAAGGGATCGAGATTGGGAGAGGCGTTCGTTTCCACAATCCAGATATCTTTGTCCGGCACGCCATAGCGTTCCAGCACATCAGCATATTCATGTACGATGGTGTAGACGGTATCGGTGCGAAAATAGACATGCAGCGCTAGCGCATCAAAGAAATAGCCATTTTCGGCGGCGTCAGGCTGCTGAACAAGATACTCAAGCAGGCGATCTACATACAGGCGCTGGCCGATATTGACATCATGCCAGTAGGTCGTCCCTGCTAGAATGATCTCCGCTTCAGGATTACCCTCTTTAGCGGCCAGATAAGCAACTTGCAGCAAACGAGCATAATCTTCAAGGCTGCCTTCAAATTCATAGCCGTAAGTTCCGGCAGGAATATCCGGCTCATTCCAGATGATAAAGCGGCTCACCCCGCGCGGCGCATAATATTCGGCAGCTTCACGCATGAACGATGCCCAAAGATTTTCAGGATCATCAACGTCCAGATACAGCCCACGCGGAACGCCAATGCCGGGAGTGCCGTCCGTTGCCCATGCTGGCGTGTGCTTGATCACCCCAACTACTTCACGGTTACACTCTGCCGCCGCCTGCAGCCATTCGTCACGCACGTTAAATGGATTCCAATCATCCACGCCTTCAGGCTGATGCTGTCCCCAATCGAAGATGATGCGTTCCCAGCCCAGCCCCATATCACAAGCATCATCGGGCAGCCAAAACGCTTCCACTGCGCCGAAAACAGGCTCATCCTGTGCGGCTGCCACACCCACGCTGAAAAGGGTGAAAAGCAGGGCAAGCAGGCAACGCAGTTTCATCACCCGCGCACCACAACACTTTCACCAGCAGGCGCGAAATCCTGAATCATCATGCGCGCGCTTCGCACCGTTTCGCCGCTGTAACGCTCATTCCATTCGTTGATTTCCAGCGTATAGGCAATATCAACGCAGTTTCCCACCTGCCGCGCCAGATGCCCTCCGCGCCATAAGATCGCTTCAATCGGGGCTATGCCATCACGCGCTAGCATCAGCCGCAGATGCGCGCTGTCTTTGCCGAAGGCTTTCGCATCCTTCACTGACACCTGAAAACTGGCAAATACCGGCGCAGAATTATGATGCCCGGTTGGCTCCAGTTGATCCAGATCAGCAGTTGTAACCAGATCAATATGCTCAGGGTTTAGTTCAGCATCAATTTCCAGCGTAGGCATTAAAGTTTGCCCGTCCAACGACGATGCGGCGAGGGATTGCAAACGTTCGCGTAAAGCAGGCAAATTTTCGTTTACCACCGTGAAACCGGCAGCCTGCGCGTGGCCGCCATGCCGTACCAGCAAATCCGCACATTCATCAAGCGCAGCGGTAATGTCAAATTCAGGGATGCTGCGGCAGGACGCGCGGCTTTCGTCTTTGCCATACTCCATGATCACCGCCGGGCGGTAAAATTCTTCGGTCAGGCGACCCGCCACCAGGCCAACGATACCCGGCGAGAAGGTGTCACTTCCAGCAAAAATGAGCGCGTCATCCAGGCCGCCATTCGATTCTAGCTGCTGGCGGATGGTGTTCTGTGCATCGGCAGTCATACGCTGGCGCTCTACGTTCAGGGCTTCCAGCCGCGAAGCCAACCGGCGCGCTTCACCGGCGTCCCCGGTCATCAACAGATCATAAGCGATCATCGCGCTGTCTAGCCGCCCCGCTGCATTTATACGCGGCCCAATCATGAAACCAATATCGCGAGCCGTTATGCTGCCCGGTTTCAGCCGCGCCTGCTCAATCAACGCCTGCAAACCGGGGCGCTGCGTGTTGTTCAAGGCTTTTAACCCACGCAGCACCAACCCGCGATTTTCAGAGCGATCCATTGGCGCAAGGTCAGCAATCGTGCCAATGGCAACCAGCTCTAACAGCATGCTTGCGTCAAGCGCGGCTTTCCCTTTGCCATTGGCGGCAATGGTCAGCAGCGCTTCGGCCAACCGGTAAGCGACGCCAACGCCAGCCAGCATATCTTCGCTGTAGGCACAATCAGGCAGTTTAGGGTTGATCACGGCGTTGGCTGCGGGAATCTGGCTGCCGATGGAATGGTGATCAGTGACAATAATATCCAATCCGTAGGCGCGGCCATCCTGCACTTCTGCCACCGAACGGATTCCGCAGTCTACGGTGATTACCAATTTCACGCCCCGCTTCCGCAAATCAGCGAGCGCGGCGCTGTTCAGGCCGTAGCCCTCATCCACGCGATGCGGGATATATGGTTCTACATTTGCGCCTATTGCCTTCAGGGTCTGCACCATCAAGGCGGTAGAGGTCACGCCATCAGCATCGAAGTCGCCGTAGACCACGATCAATTCTTTAGCCTTGATGGCGTTGCGAATCCGGCTGATTGCAGTATCTATAGACTGGCGTTTGCCTTTTATGCTTAAGAACTGCCCGCTGTCGTTTTCATGCGATCTCAAAAACTCGCGTGCGGCAGCAGGCGTTTTGAAGCCCCGGCTGTAGAGCACCTGCGCCAGCAGCGGCAGCATTCCTTCGTATTGATTTAACAAATCGGTGGGCGCTTGCGAAGCTACCAACCAGCGTTTAGGTGACATAAACAGCATAGTCTTTGGCGGTAATTACGGCTATTATTGCCGCATCCTGAAATCGTGACAACCCTTTGTGCGGTGAATATTGAGCAATAAAGCGCGTATTATTTTCATGGGAACGCCTGATTTTGCGGTTCCCCCATTACAGCAGCTTTTACGGCATTACAACGTGGTGGGCGTGGTGACGCAGCCAGATCGCCCCGCCGGGCGCAACCGCGCTGTACAACAATCGCCAGTGAAACAGGTGGCGCTAGCAGCGGGCGTGCCAGTGCTGCAACCTGAAAAGATTCGCAAACCAGAAGCCATTGAGGAACTACGCCAGCGAAATGCCGATGTGTTCATCGTAGCGGCTTTCGGGCAAATTTTGCCGCAAGCGGTGCTGGATTTGCCATCATCTGGCGCAATCAATATCCATGCCTCACTACTGCCACGATGGCGTGGCGCCGCGCCAATTCAAGCGGCTGTTCGCGCTGGAGACGCCGAAACAGGCATCACGATCATGAAAATGGACGCGGGGCTGGACACCGGCCCGATGTATCGCCAAAGGGCTATCCCTATCGCCGCTGATGAAACTGGGCAAAGCCTGCACGACAAACTTTCGCAGCTAGGCGCTGACCTGCTCATTGAAACGCTGCCCGAAATTCTGAATGGCAGCCTTGTGCCACAGCCACAGGATGGCGACCTGGCAACCCTGGCGCCGCGCATCGCTAAAGAAGCAGGCCGGATCGATTGGTCTAAGCCCGCAGTTGAAATTGAACGCACGGTGCGCGCGTTCACGCCCTGGCCGGGAACTTTTACTTACTGGAACGGCAAATTGCTTAAAATTTTGAGCGGCAAAATCATTGCTGGCTCTGCCGGAATAGGGGCTGTCGCCATGAGCGATCACCGTCCGGCAGTTGGCACGGGAGAAGGCCTGTTTGCCCCTGATCGGTTACAAATTGAGGGTCGCTCTGCCATGAGTATTGATGATTTTCTGCGCGGACATCCCGATTTTACAGATGCGCAACTCCAATAATTTTCCATGCAAACCCGCGTTTTAACCGTCAATCCTCAGCATCCTGAGCCGGAAGCGATTGCTGAAGCCGCCGAAATTTTGCAATCGGGCGGGCTGGTCGCCTTTCCTACCGAAACGGTATACGGGTTGGGCGCAAACGCCAGCAGCGCAAACGCAGTTGCAAGAATATTTGAAGCCAAGCAGAGGCCATTAACCGACCCGATCATCGTGCATATTGCTGATTTTGCGGCGCTCAGCACAGTGGCAAAAACTATTCCGCCAAGTGTAGCGCCTCTGGCAAAGCACTTTTGGCCTGGCGCGCTGACATTGATTCTGGAACGAAACGACAACATTCCGCCCATCGTTTCGGCTAATCAGGCTACGGTTGCGGTGCGAATGCCCAGCCATCCGGTAGCGCGAGCATTGATTCAAGCGGCTGATCTGCCGGTTGCCGCGCCCAGCGCCAATGCTTTCAGCCGCCCCAGCGCCACTATGGCGGCGCATGTTCTGCAAGACCTTGACGGGAGAATTGATGCAATTTTAGATGGCGGGCAAACCACCATCGGCGTGGAATCGACGGTGCTGGATTTAACCGGCGAACGCCCAACCATCCTCCGTCCCGGCGGCATAGCCTTAGAAGCCCTGCAAACTGTGCTGCCGGCTGTGACTATGCGAGCCAAACTCGTCGAAATGGACGCGCTGGCACAGTCACCGGGGCAGTTGATCAAGCATTATTCGCCACGCGCTAAAGTGCTGCTGTTCGCTGATGAAACCGCAATACCTGCCCTGATCAAGACGGCTCGTGAGCGAACTGAAAGCCGCCAGTCTGTTGGCGTGATCGGGTTAAGCGTGGAACGGACTTTGTTTCAGGCTCTACCTATCGCATTCTTTGATCTTGGAGAGACGTTGGAAGGGGCAGCGAGAAATCTGTTTGCAGGTCTGCGCGCGCTAGATGCCCTGAATGTAGATGTGATTTTGGCGCACGGTTATTCGCGCGAAGGGATTGGCGCAGCCATCTGGGATCGCCTGCTGCGCGCCGCCGAAGGACATATACAGGCCGGATAAAAAAGGACGCCCTTTTATTGAGCGTCCTCAGATACTTACCACATTGGCAGGTAATTAGTAGCCAAGCACATCCACAACTGACTTAACAGCGGCGGCGCTCTTGCTTAGCATACCCTTTTCTTCTTCGTTCAAGTCCATCTCGATCACTTTTTCAACGCCATTGGCGCCGAGCAGCGCCGGAACGCCGATATACAGACCGGTGTAGCCGTATTCGCCATTCAGGTAAACAGCGCTAGGAATAACGCGCTTCTGATCTTTGACGATTGCCTCGACCATTTCAACAGCGCTGGCCGCAGGGGCATACCACGCACTCACGCCAATCAGCCCGACGATCTCGCCGCCACCCTTACGCGTGCGCTCGATAATCGCCTGCAAGCGATCTTCTGCCATTAGTTCGCGAACCGGAATACCAGCAACCGAAGTATGGCGCGGCAGCGGCACCATATCATCACCGTGACCGCCGAGCACCATGCCGTGAATGTCCTTAACGCTCACGCCCAGTTCTTGCGAGATGAACGCCTTGTAACGGGCGGTATCCAGAGCGCCCGCCATGCCTATGACGCGATGGCTGGGAAAGCCAGATTCGTGCAAGGCAACATGGCACATTGCATCTAGCGGATTGGCGACCACAACGATGATCGCGTTAGGCGAATACTGCGCCGCTAGCTTCGTCACCTCGCCTACAATCTTCTGGTTGGTTTTCACCAGTTCATCGCGGCTGGGGAATTGACCGGTAACCGGGTCTTTCTTACGCGGCACACCCGCCGTCACCACAATCACATCCGAGTTAGCGGTTACGGCATAATCGCCGCCGCCAACTATATTCACGTCTTTGCCCACCACAGGAGTCGATTCCAGCAGGTCAAGCGCCTTGCCTTTGGCCGGGCCTTCAAGAATATCAACCAGCACCACGTCAGCCAGTTCCGCAGCGGCAATCCAGTGGGCACAAGTCGCGCCGACGTTGCCAGCGCCGATTACAGTTACTTTGCTACGAGCCATGATTTAACTCCGTCTAATAGTATTCGCGTCAAATTCTGCGTAAGGATAATGCCTTATGTGCGAAAATTCACGGATGAATTCATCACGCGCCTATCAAGGCAGCCGTTTAAGATCAGGCCACACGCCCGATCCAGATGGGCTTGAGAACCCTTGCAACTGAAATCCGTTGGGCAAGGGCACAAGAGAGGGTAAGCCTTATTCGTGAATTTCCCAGCGTTCGGGCGAGCGCCACAAACTGGAAAGCAGCAGCCCGCGAACGTGTATCATTTCTTTGGGCAGCCGGTCATACAGGCGGATGAACAGTTCTTCGTGCGAAAGCACTTCCTGAAGCCACTCATCACGATCAACGCTAAACACCTGGTTGTATTTCTCAAGCGTGAAGCCAGGCAGACCGCGCCAGTCAATATCCTCGTAGCGCGGCACGCAGCCCAACGGGCTTTCAATTGAGCCGACCTCGCCGTGAATACGCCGGAAAATCCACTTCAGCACGCGCATATTCTCGCCAAAACCCGGCCACAGGAACTTGCCATTCTCATCTTTTCGGAACCAGTTGACGCCAAAAATACGCGGCGGGTTGGGCAGTTCACGCCCGAATTGCAGCCAGTGATTGACGTAATCGGCCATGTGATAGCCAGCAAACGGCAGCATTGCGAAGGGATCGCGGCGAACCTGACCGACTGCGCCAGCGGCAGCAGCCGTCGTTTCAGAGCCGATGGTCGCGGCAAGATAGACGCCAAATGACCAGTTGTAGGCCTGATACACCAGCGGCACAACCCCGCTGCGACGGCCGCCAAAGATGAAGGCTTCAACATGCACGCCGTTGGGATTTTCCCACTCAGAATCCAGCACCGGGTTTTGCGTGGCTGGCGCCGTAAAGCGCGAATTTGGATGCGCGGCTTTGCGTCCGCTGTCTGGCGTCCAATCCAGACCTGTCCAGTCAATCAGGTGTGCGGGAGGAGCATCGGTCATGCCTTCCCACCATACGTCACCCTCATCGGTTAACGCGACGTTGGTGAAGATAGTATTGGCGCGGCAAGATTCCATCGCATTGGCATTAGACTTATACGATGTGCCGGGCGCAACCCCAAAATAACCACTTTCAGGGTTGATGGCAAAGAGCTGCCCCTCTTCATTAGCGCGAATCCAGGCAATATCGTCGCCAACGGTGGTTACTTCCCAACCTTCTTCGCGGAAAGCGTCTGGCGGGATTAGCATCGCGAAATTGGTCTTGCCGCAGGCACTTGGGAATGCGGCGGCGACATAGGACTTCTCGCCTGATGGGTCTTTAACGCCGAGAATCAGCATGTGCTCGGCTAACCATCCCTCATCGCGGGCTTTGACCGATGCGATTCGCAGCGCAAGGCATTTCTTGCCTAGCAGCGCGTTGCCGCCGTAGCCGCTGCCATATGACCAGATCGCGCGCTCTTCGGGGAAGTGAACGATATATTTTTCGGGATTGCACGGCCATGTTACATCCTGCTGGCCGGGTTCAAGTGGCGCGCCCACAGAATGTACGCAGGGAACAAAATCACCATCGGTACCCAATACATCCCAGACGGCCAGTCCCATACGGGTCATAATCCGCATATTGACCACTACGTAGGGGGAGTCAGAAATTTCGATGCCAACGATAGAAAGTGGCGATCCTACTGGCCCCATGCTGAATGGAATAACGTACATGGTGCGCCCGCGCATCGCGCCAGCAAACACACGATCCAGCGTTTTGTGCATCTCACGCGGATCAACCCAGTTATTGGTCGGGCCAGCATCGCCCTTGCTGAGCGAGCAAATGAAAGTGCGATCTTCGACGCGTGCCACGTCACTGACATCCGAACGTGCCAAAAAGCTGTTGGGGCGTAGTTCAGGATTCAGGCGCGTAAAAGTGCCCTTCTCTACCAGCAAGTCGCAAAGCTGCTCGTATTCTTCATCACTCCCTGTACACCAGTACACAGAATCTGGCTGAAGCTGATCAGCCATCGCCTTCACCCACGCAATGACGTTCGCGTTGCGAACGAATGTAGGCGCAGCGCCGTTGCTAGCCTGTGTACTGGAATATGATCTGGGTTGCGTATCCTCGTAGTTCATGATGCTTTCAGCTCCTTTTATCTGTCTGATGACAGGTACGTGTCTTTCTAACTTTGTGAATTATAGCACAATCATTTCTGATTGCCAAAATTTTCACAATCAAATTATTGAATTCGTAGGAACTCACAATGCGTCAGTGGACTGAGGCGTCTGCTGTAGATGCGGAATTTGGGCAAGTTCAATCAACTGGATTTTCTCCTTTTCCCATCCTAACGTGGTAATTGATGTGTTCAACAGCTTGAGGTGATCGAGTTCGCGTGATGGTCCCAACAATTGCATTAGCAGCACCCGGATCGTGCCACCATGCAAAACAACAGCAGTTTCACCCTGGCTATCCTGCTCTATCATCTCCTTCCAGAAAGCAAGCGCGCGATCACGTACCTGCCCTCGATTTTCACCCTCCGGAAAGGTAAACCCCCAATAATCACGATACATCGCCTCAACCAATTCTGGATATTTTTCACGATGCTGCTCATGCGTTAGTCCCTGAAAAATCCCCAGATTTTGTTCGCGCAGGCGAGCGTCCTGGTTAAGCGGTAGATCGTGTATTTTGGCTAACGGCTCTGCCGTTTGTACAGCGCGCTGCAAGTCACTGGAATATACCGAGCTTAACGGGCGCGAACTCATGTAACTGGCAAGCGCCGCCGCCTGATTGAGGCCGGTTTCACTCAGGGGGATATCAATCATCCCCTGCCAGCGACCATCAGCGTTCCATGCTGTTTGACCATGCCGAATCAAATGGATTCGTTTCAAAGACCTCTCCTTTTCCTAACGCGAATATACGAAGTAGGGTTGACGGGTGATGACACTAACGGCAAAATCAAAGGATAACCATTAACAAAAACGAATGCGACTACTCAGGAGCAGCATCCGGTGAACTACAATTTCAAAAAGACAAGCCAGCCTCTGTTATTTGGCCTCTCAATGCTGGCCGGCATCGGGTTAATCCTGATGATCAGCGTTTTGTTTGTCGGCGCGTTCGTGACCGAACCTCAGGGAAACCTGCTGCTATTTCTGTTTTTAGGCGGGTTGGGTTTCCTCATCCTCGGTATCGTGGGTTGGGTTGCCGTTGTACAACCATTCAAGCATTTTGATGACATCAATCAACCGCTGGACGATGGTCACGGGCACAGCACCGAACATGCCATCGCTCCAAGTGAAGATCATGCCGTCGCAGCAGCGGATTCACACGCAGCCCACCATTAAGCGCTGAAAGATGCCGTCTGCTATCCCGCCGCGCCAATCTGTTGAAGATCAGTTTACTGGTTTTTTGATCGAAATTGGCGGGCAAAAAGCACTGGCAGCAGCCGCGCCCGAAAATTCGCCTATTAGCGCAAATGGCAAGTTTGCGCTTCGCTACGGCATCCGGTATCTGGGGAAGCCGCACCTTGCTATCATTCCAGAACTGGTCGCTATTGATTACGGGCAAATGCTTAATGGCGAACCTGCATGGGATTTTTTAATCAAGCGCAGCAATATATATCCCCGCGCAGAGGTATTTGGTCTTCGCAGTGATGGCAAAGATGACATGACTTACGTCAAAAATCTTGATCTTGCCATGCCCGTCATGGTGCTGGCCTTCACCGATCAGCGGCCTGCCGCCCCCTTAGGCAGCATCAACGCCCTGATCTGCGCTCAGCCGGATTCAATGCCTGAGCGCTTACGGAGTCACCTTCCACTTTTTGAAACAGAAGCGGCATGGCTAGCAACCTTATGAATGAGCTTGACAGTGTTTTTGACGACCAGCTACCACCAGATCATCAATCCGGCGTTGTTGCCGTCGTCGGACGGCCAAATGTTGGCAAATCCACCCTGATCAACCGGCTGATCGGGCAAAAAATCGCTATCGTTAGCCCCAAACCCCAAACCACACGCCGCCAACAGTTAGGTATCTATACAGACGACAAGACGCAAATCCTGTTTATAGATACTCCCGGTTTACACGCGCCTCAGCACAAGCTGGGCGAATATATGGTGAAAGCGGCAGAAACCGCCTTTCGCGATGCCGATGTGATTCTGCTGCTGATGGATCTTTCCGAGACGCCGGACGATGGGGATCGCTATCTGGCCGAAACCGTGCAGCGATTGCGCGGCGCAACGCCTGTAGTCCTGGCCGTCAACAAGGGTGATATTGCGCTGAATGAGGCGGTAAAACGTGCGCGCGTCGAAGAATATGCGGCGCTGCTGCCCCATGAACGCCTGCTGCTCATCAGCGCGCAAAATGGCGATAACGTAGATGTGCTGCTGGATGATTTAAAGTCCAAGATGCCTATGGGGCCACGCTACTACCCGGCAGATCAGGTCAGTGAAGTGAATATGCGTTTCATCGCTGCCGAAGTTGTGCGCGAAAAAGTGATGATCAGCACTGAAGATGAAATCCCCTACGCGGTCGCTGTGGAAATAGACAGCTTCCGCGAGCGCAGCGAAAATTTAACCTATATCAGCGCGGTCATTTATGTAGAACGCGATTCGCAAAAGGGCATCGTCATTGGCAAGAACGGAGAAAAAATAAAGCAAATTGGCTCGCTGGCGCGGGCGGAACTCAGCAATATACTTGGCACAAGCGTATATCTGGAACTCAATGTGAAAGTAGCGAAAAATTGGCGTAGTGACGAAGACTTAATGCGCCGTCTTGGTTATCGCCTAAAAGATGATCGTTCTTAGGAGAATAGCATGAAAGTTTTAAAGATCATTTTGCTGGTCTTGCTGTTGGTGGTGATCGTCGCCGTTGTCGGCGGTTTTCTGTTTTATAACGACACCACACGTGGCCCGCTTCCACAGGAAGAAGGCACGCTGCGCTTGCAAGGATTGGATGGTGAAGTCGAAATTCTGCGGGACACCTATGGGATCCCGCATATTTACGCCAGCACGCCACATGACCTGTTCTTCGCACAAGGCGTGGTGCAGGCACAAGATCGCTGGTGGCAAATGGAGTTTGCCCGCCACATTGGCAGCGGCTCAATTGAAGAATTGACCGGGCAAAACGACAGTGTTTTCGGCACTGACGTTTTCATCCGTACAGCAGGCTGGCGCGAAGCCGCTGAGCGTGATGTAGCCGCCGCCGATCCTGAAAGCCTTGCCGCTATTCAGGCTTTTGCCGATGGCGTCAACGCATACATTTCCAGCCGTTCCCCGGCACAGCTTGCGCTGGAGTATCGCCTGCTGGGGTTAACTGGCGTAGACATTACGATTGCCCCCTGGACGCCGGTAGATACAGTGGTTTGGGGCAAAGTGATGGCCTGGAACCTGACCGATACTTATAGCAGTGAGCTTACCCGCCAGAGTTTGACGGAAACTGTTGGCGCGGAAATGACTGAAGATTTCACGCCCATGTGGCCGTATGGCGAACGTCCAACCATTGTTGACGAGGCTGATTTACCGATCAGCGAAGCCAGTCTCGGTCAGAGCGCCGCGCTGACCAATACCGCCGCCATCAACGGTATGCAAATGGCGGGCAATATCACCGGTGAGCTGGCCTTCCTGACCGGCACAAGCACAGAGCCAAACATCGGCAGCAATAACTGGGTGAGTACGGGCGGCATGACCGAAAGCGGCCAACCGCTGCTGGCAAACGACCCGCATCTTGGCATTCAAATGCCCGCCATCTGGTACGAGATCGGCTTGCACTGCCAGCCTATAACCGACGAATGCCCGTATAACCTGCGAGGATTTGCCCTGCCCGCCACGCCCGGCGTGATCATCGGTCATAACGATCACATTGCGTGGGGCGTCACCAACGTTGGCGCAGACGTGCAAGACTTGTATCAGATTACGGTAAATCCAGACAACCCGCTGCAATATCAGTGGAATGGTGAATGGCGGGATATGACCGTTCGCGAAGAAACCATCACCTTTGGCGATGGAGTTCCTGCGGTCACTTTTCAGGTACGAGAAACCCATCTTGGCCCGATTATCAACGACAACCAGATTGGCGATGATGGTCAGCTCAGCGGGTTCAACAACGAAGACCCGCTGGCGCTGCGCTGGACGGGGCTGGACACCGGCACACTCTTCACTTCAGTATTGAAACTGAATCAGGCTACCAACTGGGAAGAATTCCGTGAAGCGCTGTCTTACTGGGACGTGCCATCGCAGAATTTCGTCTTTGCAGATACCGCCGGCAACATTGGCTATCAGACGCCTGGCAGTATCCCGATCCGCGCTGTTGATCACACCGGCCTGCTGCCAACCGATGGCTCAAGCGATGCTAATGAGTGGCAGGGCTATATCCCCTTTGATAACCTGCCCCGCATCTACAATCCGGAACGCGAATATATCGCAACCGCAAATCAAGCCGTTGTGCCGCTGGAATACTATGACCAGCTTGCCGAAGTGCTGGGCGAAGATGCCAACTACCTGCTCAGCTACGATTGGTCTTACGGGCAGCGCGGGCAGCGAATCAACGATCTTCTCAACGAGCTTGCGCCGCTCAGCATTGCCGATTACCAGACTATTCACGGAGACAACATCTCGGTAGATGCGCAGGATATTATGCCTTTCCTGACCGCTGTTGATTACGAGGATGAAACGCTCAACGATTACCGTGACTGGCTTGGAACCTGGGATTTCAGCAGCGATAGCGACAGCCCGCAGGCAGCCTTTTTCAGCATTTTCAGCGCGCATTTGCTGAATGACCTGTTTACCGATCAACTGCCGGATGATGTGCGTCCCAGCGGCCACAATCTCTATTCGGCAGGCGTGTTGATGAACGATCCTGAAAATGACTGGTGGGATCATGCTGCAACAGGTGATGTGACCGAAACCCGCGATGATATTCTGAAAATGGCGCTGGGCGAGGCCATTTCACAGGCGCAAAGTTTACTGGGCGCAGATCGTGACGCATGGGAATGGGGCAACATTCACGGGGCGGTATTTGTAAGCAACCCGTTGGGTTTAAGCGGCATTGATCCGATTGAGAACATTGTGAATCGCGGGCCGCAGCCTGTGGGCGGCGGTTCTGAGATCGTGAACGCAACTGGCTGGAGCACTGAAGCTGGTCTGGAAGGCAATTTCAATCTAGGCTCGCTGCCCTCCATGCGCATGATCGTTGATTTCTCTGATTTCGATGCCAGCCAATCCATCATCACCACCGGGCAAAGCGGGCATCCGTTCAGCCCACACTATGACGATCAGATCGGACAGTGGGCAAACATTCAATATCACCCGATGCTCTACACCCGCGAAGCGGTTGAAGCATCGCTGGGATCGCGGCTGGTGCTGCAACCAGCAAGCTAAATTTTCAGGGGTGTGGCATTTGCCGCACCCTTTCAAAATCTCCATCTTCAGCATATTTCAGGAACAAAAAACGGGTCTCGCATGGAGACCCGTTTTCATATTCGCAGGGAATGGAGAGGTTAATCCTCGTCCTCTTCTTCGTCAGCCTTACCCTTCTTAACGACTTCAGGTTCAGCAGAGGTCACTTCATCAGTGGCTTCTTCCTCAACTTCGTGAACCATCGTCACGCGAACCACCATATCATCTGGATCGGTGAGGATAGTCACTTTATCGCCCAGATTCAAATCGCGAACATGGATCGAGTCGTTCACTTCCTTGAGCGCAGACAGATCCACATCAACGCGCCCGATCAGGTCAGCAGGCAGGGCTTCAATTTCAATGGACTGAATACCATTTAACAGCACACCAAGGCCAGCCTTCACTGCCGGGGCTTCACCGTTCAGATGAATTTGTACAACGGTTGAAATCTTGGTTGAAGCATCTACCGCAAGGAAATCTACGTGCAGTATGCTGCCCTTGATCACATCACGCTGTACGGAACGGGCTAGCACCTGCTGGTTATTGCCGCCTTCAACGTTCAAATTGATCAAATTGGTGCCGCCGGCATGTGCCAGAGCAAGTTGCAGCGCGCGATATGGAATTTGCAGGTTGACCGGTTCAATCTTCGCGCCATATACCACAACGGGAACCAGCCCGTCGCGGCGCAGTCGTCCCACCTTTTTGCCGGTCAGGTCGCGCGGCTGGGCATCCAGCGAGAATTGTTCTGCCACAGTTCTATCTCCACAACAAAAAACGAGCGGCAGGTTCGCCGCGCAGCGTTCATATTACCTTGGAAGACTGCTCATTTTAAGCCACACGAGTAACCCGGTCAATGGAAAACTTATAACAAATAGAAATCACAGCTCGAAACCTGCATATAATTTTTGATATGAACCTCTTTTTCGGGAATTAACGACATATCTATTTGCGGAGGCTGACGGTTCCAGTTCCGATTGGAATCAAAAACGACCATTCAGGTCGTTTTGAAAGAGCGGGTGATGGGATTCGAACCCACGACATTTTGCTTGGGAAGCAAACACTCTACCAACTGAGTTACACCCGCGTAACATTGAAAATTATACGTAGCGTCAGCCTAGTCTGTCAAGGCAAGCGCGCGCTGGCGGATGCTTACCAAACACGTTTTTGTTCCATGATATAATCCGACAGCGAGCAAGGGAGCAGCCTGTTTTGAACTTCATCCGGAAATATTGGCGGATATTCCTGCTGGGTGGCATCCTCAGCCTGGCAGCCATTTATATGATCGGCAAACAGATCAACCTACAGGAATTAGGGCGCGCGCTCAGCCAGGCGCAGTATGGTTATGTTGTGCCATCGGCAATCCTGGTGCTGCTCGGTCTTGCCGCCCGCGCCGTTCGCTGGCGCGTCCTGCTCAATCACGTACTGCCCCTGTGGCGCTCTTTCAATATCATCAACGTCACCTATTTGATTAACGGCCTTGTGCCTTTCCGGTTGGGCGAATTGGCGCGCGCTTTTCTTGCCAGCCGCGCAAAGCCGCCTGTACCCATGTTTACTTCTTTCAGCACGATCATCGTTGAACGCCTGTTGGATACGCTGGCTGTGCTGGTTATTCTAGGGTTGGCGCTCACAGCCGCGCCCATTCCCCCTGAGCTACAGACCGCTGCTGCCGCCTTCGCGCCGTTGGTGATCATCGGGTTTGCAATTCTGATCATCATGGCGCTCAACCCGAAGCGATCAGCCAATCTGGCCGCGCGAATTGTGCCTGCGGCTATCACTGATCGCTGGAACATTGTCGAATGGCTCAGGCAGTTTCTGGATGGTTTGAAGCCGTTAACCCATATTGGCACTCTGCTGCCGATTTTATTTTGGACGACAGTTGCATGGGCGCTATCTATCGCCTCTGGCTATGTGCTGATGATCGCCTTCTTTGGTCAGGGCAATTGGGCAGCAACCTGCTTGTTCACAGCGGCGGCCTCATTTGCGGTGGCTGTTCCGGCTGTTCCCGGTAACGTTGGCCCCTATGAAGCCTCCATCGTGTTGTCGCTGCAAGCGATGAATCCGGGCGGCAGTTATGAAACCATGGTGGCATTTGCCATCGCAGTTCACGCGCTCAATCTGGGGATGTCGACTGTGTTAGGCGTATTCGGATTTATTCAGGAAGGCATCAGCCTCGAACAACTATCAGAAGGCATACGCGGCATGCGCCAGCAAGAAAGCGCCGCAGGGTAGCTCAGATGGATTTGCTCAATTCAGTCCCGAAAAACGGGCGCAAGCTCAAAATATTGATCTGCCTACTGTACTATTTCCCACATAGAACCGGGCTAACGATCCATGTGCAGCGCGTGGCCGAAGAGCTGGTCAGGCGTGGGCATGAAGTCACTGTGCTGACTGCTCGCTACCGCAACGATTTACCCCGCGATGATGTTTCTATGCACGAAGGCGTGCGTATCGTTCGCCTGTGGGCGCCGCTGCGTATGAGCCGGGGCATGATCATGCCCGCCTATCCATGGGCAGCCTACAAGCTGATGAAAGAGCATGACGTAGTCAGCATTCATACCCCGATGCTAGAAACAGCACTCACCGCAGGCCTTTCAAAAATCACCGGGCGCAAGCTGGTGATCACCCATCATGGCGATTTAATATTGCCTGATGGCCTGACCAACCGTTTCATTCGCAGCGCCATGTTCCAGATGTATAAGTTGGCGGCACGGCAAGCCTCGCGTATTATCGCTTACAGTCAGGATTATGCCGATAACTCGTACTATCTTCAGCCGTTCATGGACAAAGTGACACCGAATTACCCGCCCGTACACATGCCGCTGCCGAATCCGCAGCGTGTTGAAGAACTGCACGCGGAGTGGTCTAAAGACGGCGGCCCGGTCATCGGCTTTGCGCACCGCTTTGTTGAAGAAAAACGCCCCGATCTGGCAATCCGGGCGCTAGAAGTTGTGAATCAAAAATACCCCAACGCGCGCTTGGTTTTCGCTGGCGAATATCAAATCGCCTATGAAAACACGTGGGAAAACCAGCAGGAACTGGTGAACAAATATCGCGACCAGTTGATATTTCTTGGCTTGCTGCAAGACCCGCAGGATGTGGCAAATTTCTACGCCGCCTGCGATGTGCAGATACTCACTAGCGACAGTGAGTGCTTTGCTCTAACACAGGTCGAGTCCATGTTGAGCAATACGCCCGTGATCGCCACCAATATTCCCGGTGGCCGCGTGCCGATACAGGTTACGGGCATGGGCAAACTGGCTGAAAAAGGTAGTTGGCAATCCATCGGTCAGGCCATTCTGGATGTTTTGGAAAATCCCGGGGCTTTCCGCAAGCCGCGTGAGGTTATTGAACAAATCTTCTCATTCAAGGAAACGGTTGATAAATATGAGCAGTTCTTCTACGCATACGCACGCGGGGACTGAGCATTACAGCGGCAAAATTTCAAAAGAAACCATCGCCCATATGACGCGCAACGAAGCCGACATGGCTTTCAAGAAGCGCGTTGAAACCATCTTTGACTGGGTTCAACCAGATGACAGCAAAGTTATTCTGGATATTCCCTGCGGGCGCGGCTTCTATCTCAATATGCTGCGTTATGCCAGTAACTGCCATCTGGTAGGCGCGGAGCTTGATTGGGAAGTGCTGTTAAAAGCGAAACGTAATGTTGGCAACCTGCCCGATGTCGCCCTCCATAACGCCAATGTGTACGCGCTGCCCTACCCCGATAACGCCTTTGATGCGGTGATCATGTCGGAAATTCTGGAGCATGTGGATGATGATGTCGCAGCGCTTAAGGAAGCCTATCGCGTACTCAAGCCCGGCGGCGTGATTGCCGTAACTGTCCCTAACGCCGATTACCCCTTCCTATGGGATCCGATAAATAAAACGCTGGAAATGCTGTTCCATACGCATATACAACACGGCATGTTTGCCGGCATCTGGGCAAACCATGTTCGTTTGTACTGGCGTGATGATTTGCGCGCTGCCGTGCTTAACGCTGGCTTTGAGGTTGAAGAAGAACGTTCTTTCACCCACGCCTGTTTTCCGTTCATTCATAACATCGTCTATGGCATTGGCAAACCGCTGCTCGAAAGCGGCTTGCTACCTGAAGAAATGGCGACAGCAGCAGACCGCACTACCTTTGACAAGAATGACGGAAGCATGCTCAACCCGATCAATCTGGGGCTGAAGGTCTTTAACTACTTTGACCGTCCGAATAAAATCAACGAAACACCTGATAAATCAACAGTCAACCTTGCGATTAAAGGTCGGAAACCGAAAGCAGAAGCATGAGCGACGATACTCACGCCAACTCAATGCCTGAATCGCCGCAGGACAATGTTGATCAGCCCGTAGATACCGAAGGCGCGGCGAA
>LMZS01000129.1 GCA_001567085.1 Chloroflexi bacterium OLB15 | reverse complement strand
CGCCGTTTCAATGATGAAGAATGACTGGACAGATTGGGCGCGCATGACCCGCATTTCCAAGCCGGTGATCGCTGCGGTCAGCGGGTGGGCGCTGGGCGGCGGCTGCGAAATGGCGATGATGTGCGACATGATCGTCGCCAGCGAAACCGCTAAATTCGGGCAGCCCGAAATCACCATCGGCATCATTCCCGGCGCGGGCGGCACGCAGCGGCTAACCCGCGCGGTGGGCAAGGCGCTGGCGATGGAAGTGATGCTCGGCAACCGCCAGCTTACCGCGCAGGAAGCGCTGACCGCCGGGCTGGTGAACCGCGTATACCCGTTGGAACAGTATTTCGATGAGGCGCTGAAACTGGCGGAACGCATCGCCGGGATGCCGCGTGTGGCGGTACGGCTGATCAAGGATGCCGTGAATCAGGCGGAAGAACTGGCGCTTTCGGCGGGCTTGAATTACGAAAAACGCAGCTTTTTGCTGTCGTTCAGCACCGAAGATAAATCCGAAGGCATGACCGCCTTTGTAGAGAAACGTCCCCCGCAGTGGAAGCACCGCTAACGATTTTCTACACGGCGCGGCTGCGGGGCGATCTTGACCTTGCGCCGCGCCTCTTTTCCCTGATTCGCTCGCTTAAAACGCAGATTGAGGGCGCGGCGCTGCTGGTTGATTTAGGCGATTCGTCGGATTTACGGGTGTGGCACTGCGCGGTCACTGGCGGCAGATCGGCGTTATTCGCGCTGGATGCGATGGGCTACGATGCCGCTAACGCCGATCATCTGCACCCGCAAAACCGCGCCAAAACGCAGCCCGGCATGCGCTTAGCGCTCATTGGCGCTGGCGAATCGGTGCGGCTGAAAGGCTGCCGCCTGCTGGTGCCGCCGGATAGTTCTGGCGCGAACCCGGCGCGGTTGAATATCCTGCTCGTTCCGGCGGCTGAAACGGCGCTGAATGATCGCGTCCTCTCGCTGGCAGCGGTGGAAGGCGGGCAGGTGGGCGCCGCGCAAATCGCCTTTGGCGCAGGCACGATGGCGCTAACAGCCGCCCATATTTACGATCTCTCCCCCGATACGCCGCCTGATCCAACCATTGCCGGGGCGATAGATTTCATCCTGAGCGAAGCCCATTACCTGCTGAAGAAGGCGCAGGAAAGACGGCGGTAAATTCGCGAAATACAGGGGCGGCTGCGCTTTAGCCCGCCAGTTACCCGATCATCAGGACAACATTCCCCTGTTTTTGCCCGGTTTCAACGTAGCGATGGGCATCGGCGGCCTGTGCCAGCGGATAACGCCTGTCAATCACACTTTTCAGCTTTCCCGCCTCGATCAGCACTTTGAGGGCACGTAAATATTCTGACGTGCGCGCTGAACTGTCTGTGATCACGCTTTTGCCGGTTCGCTTTGGGGTTCCGCTGCCTCGAAATCGCTGTGTGAAACTGGGGTTTGCCAGCAGATAGCGCCCGTTCTCAGATAGCGATTTCATGCCTTTCGGAAATGAGCTTTTGCCCACCACGTCAAAAATCACGTCGTAAGTTTTGCCGTTTTGCGTGAAATCTTCGCGCATATAGTCTATAACGTGATCTGCGCCCAATGCGCGCAGCATCTCCAATTTGGCGGCGCTGTCTACGGCGGTCACTTCCGCGCCAAAGTGTTTGGCAAGCTGCACCGCAGCCGTGCCGATGCTGCCGCCCGCGCCATAAATCAAAATAGATTTCCCCGGCTGTAGATCAGCTTTTCGTAGAAACTGAAAGGCTTCAAGCCCCCCTGTGGGGACGGCGGCGGCTTCTTCGTAGGTCATATTGGCTGGCATATGCGCCAGCGCCACCTCGTGCGCGCCTGTAGGCAGGCAGATATATTCAGCGTAAGCGCCAAACGAGAGGCCGGTTGTGCCAAAGACGGCATCGCCTGCCTTGAACTGGGTCACGTTTTTACCTGCCGCAACCACCTCCCCGGCCAGTTCCTGTCCCAGAATTTTGTGCCGCGTTGGCTTCAAAACACCCATATACAGGCGCATTGGCAGCGATAAAAACAGCGAGAATTGTAAACTTCGCGCCTCACAATCGCCCTTAGTGACGCCTGCCGCATGAACGCGAATCAGCACCTGATCATCATTGGGTACGGGTTGGGGTATTTCTTGAAGCTGAAGCGCATCCGGCGAGCCGTAGCGCGTCCATACGATAGCTTGCACAACTTCCTCCTGTTAGGGGGATAAGTGGTTATATAGGGGTCGCCGCAGGCGGGTGAGCGGCGAAAAGCCCTCACCCCTAATGACGGTTGGTTTAGCGATACTGGCAATCTTTACGAAGGCAGTCGGGGGCTACCTTCGCAGCGTCGTCTCGCCATCATCGCCCAGCGATTTAACCAGTGCGTCTACGCTGTAGCCGCTTTCTGCTAGCCGCTGCTTTAGTTCGGCCACTTCTTCATCGCTTAAGTCATCAAGCACGCTGTGCCGTTTAGTCTTTTCATCAGGGCGCTGAATTTCAGGCGCTTTCTGCCGCAGAAGATAGGTCGTTCCAGCAACCGCCATCCCCAGAATCACCAGGGCAAGGGCGACATGCGCGGCCGTCATTTCGCCCTGAGCAGCCGCGCTGATGAATAATGCTGCCAGCACAATGGCTGATAAAAACCACAACGCAAACATTAGATTGACGCGTTCTTTCTCAGCCATGATATGCCCTCACGGAAAGCATGATGAATACCTGTAATACGCAGTTACACACCTAAAGTTACGTTGTTCGCGTATGACCGGTCTGTAAACCTCATGCGATAACGATGACCACGCTGCCCGTTTTAGCGCCAGACTCGTAATAGCGATGGGCATCGGCGGCCTGCGCCAGCGGGTAGCAGCGATCTACAATAGATTTTAGCTTACCTGCCTCAACCAGTTCACGAATGAACACCAGATCGGCGGGTTTGTCGTCAGAAAACACGCATTTCACTTTCTTGCTGCTGGTGAGGGATGTCCACATCATCTGTATCACCTGCCCGGTTTTGAAGCTGGCCAGCATATAGCAGCCATTCGGCGTTAGCGAGTTCTTGCACTTTGCGAACGATGACTTGTTCTTCACATCAAAGATCAGGTCATAGACTTTGCCATTCTGCGTGAAATCTTCGCGCGTGTAATCAATCACATGATCCGCCCCCAACGCTTTTACAGTTTCAAGGCGCGGCGTGCTGCAAACGCCGGTCACTTCCGCGCCAAAGTATCGGGCGATTTGCACCGCAAACGAGCCGATACCGCCGGATGCGCCGTTGATCAACACCTTCTGGCCGGGCTGAATATTCGCTTTTCTGAGCAGCGCCAGCGCGGTGAGCGCGCCATAGGGTATCCCTGCCGCCTCTTCAAAACTGATATTCGCAGGTTTAAGCGTCACCGCTGAGGCTTCAGGCACACACAGATATTCGGCATTCGCGCCCATCGCCTGCCCGCGATAGCCAAACACCGCATCACCCACCCTGAATTGAGTCACGCCGCCCCCAACGGCCTCGACCACGCCAGAAAATTCGCTGCCGGGGGTTTGTATGTTAGGCTTGCTGAAGCCGAAGGACATGCGCGCCAGAAACCAGAGCGGGGTAGGCATCGTGAATTCACGCGGCGACACCGCTTTGAAATTGCGAACCAGCACATCGCCAAAATTGACCGGCGCAGCGTGTATTTTGACCAGCAGTTCTTTTTCCTTCGGCGTGGGCTTGGCGATCTCTTTGAGTTTCAGCACGTCGGGCGTGCCGTATTCGGTGTAAACGATAGCTTTCATGATTTTTCTCCCAATGGATGCGTGCAATAGATGACGGGCTGGATCAAGGTGTGCGGCAGGATTGCCAGCATCTTTAGCCTTGATGGATGGCGGAACGGTCATTTCTGATTGTCAAAACGCGAAATTATGGGTTAGTCAGGTTCGCTACGGCGGGTTATTTTCGACGTAGAACACCTCTTCCAGCGGCACATTGAAAGCCAGAGCGATCCCGAATGCCAGTTCGAGTGAAGGGGAATATTTGCCCTTTTCGATGGCGACGATGGTCTGACGGGTGACGCCGACTTTCTCGGCCAATTCCTGTTGGGTCATTTCGTTGGCGTTGAAACGCAGTTTGCGAATGTTGTTGCCGATTGAAAACTTCGCCATTTCACACGCCCCGACGGTAGAAGTAAAACTGGGCAACATCATACAAAATCATCGCCGCTAGCAGCGAAATGATGAGCACAAGAAACAGGGTAGACGCTGGCATACTAAGCACTGCGGTGAACATCGCCAGCACAAAGCCAAACATGAAGGTGTAGTAGGAACTGCGCACCGATTTCAATTCGATCAATCTGTCGCGTTCATCGGCAATGTCAGGCTCTTGCACGCGGGTCGCAATCGTGTTGAGGATCGTGAACACGATGATAGCGACGATCTTCAGCAGGATGTACACAGGGATCATGATCAGGATGGCAGATGCCCAGAAATGCAGTTCATTCGCTGGCGCGTCTGCCTGATAGCGCTGAAGCACATAAAGCAGATAAGCGCCCCCGATGAGCAGCGTGCTGATGAGCGAAGCGATGCTGCGTCTTTCCTGATAGGACATGGTTCACCTGTATTGTCGCCTGAATTTTACTCTAAGTAAATTACAGCATACACAATGTAATATAAAACAATCTTCATGTCAAGTATATTTTACATTTCAGCCTTTATCTCCCCTGCATTATTCCCCGGCAAGCGGTCGTTAAGGCAAACAGGCGGCGTGTTCGGGCGGGTGAGCAGGGGGATAAAATATGAAGGGCGGCTGGCGAACCGCCCTTTTCAGGCAAGGGGGATGAAGCGGGTACGAATGAGGGCGGTTTGATCGGCGCTTATGCGGCGGCAGATTCCCAGCGAACCGCGTAGATGATGGTCAGAATGTTGAAGATCATGCTGACAGCAAGCAGAAATCTATCATAAGCGCCCGTGTAGCCGGGCAGGCCGATCAGGTTGAAGATGAACCAGAAGCCTGCGACGATGATACTGAGCCAGCGGATGATAGGATAAGGCAGCGCCAGCGAGAGGAAAACCATGATAATCGGGATGAGCATCAATACGGCGATGCCCAGCATCATGCCCTGTGTAACGCGCATGCCGTTTATTTCGCCGGGGGTTACATCGCCGGCATAAATACGCAGCACGTCGCCCAGCAGGTAAGTGAGCATGACCGCTACCCACAGCCCTGCAAGATAAATGCGAACATCTTCAATCATGGCAGTACGACTCCTGTTTAGTGAGTGAGAATTTTTTGCGATCATGCGCTATTCACCGTCCTGGCATATGGCAATAATGACTTTGCCGCGCGCGTGTTTTTGCCCCACGTAGCCGAGCGCGTCAGCCGTTTGCCGCAGCGGGTAGCAGCGGTCAATGACCGGCATAACTTTTCCCTGCTCAAGCAGCGTTTTTACGTAGGTCAAATCGTTGGCATTAGGCGCCGCCGTCAGGCTGCCGAGCTTCTTTTTGCTGTTCAGCGATAGCACCGGCCCCAGCAAAATGGGTTGGAAAATTTGCTTCATCGTTCCGCCGGTGCAAACGTAAATCCCCTCAGGGGTGAGGGCGCGTTTATAATCCGCCAGCGGATGATACCCGTTCGCGCCAATAATCAGGTCATAATGCTGCCCGTTTTGGGTGAAGTTCTCTCGTGAATAGTCAATTACATGATCGGCGCCTAGCGAACGCGCCTGATCCATATTCCGGGCGCTGCAAATTGCCGTAACTTCTGCCCCGAAAGCCTTGGCGATCTGTATCGCGAAGGTTCCTACTCCCCCTGAAGCGCCGTTGATCAGCACTTTTTGCCCGGCGCGAATATCCCCCTTGCCGCGAAGCCCTTGCAGCGCGGTGACTGCCGCCATCGGAACTGCGGCGGCCTGCTCAAAGCTGAGATTGGCGGGCATCGAAACCAGCGCGGTTTCGGGAACAGCCGCATATTCAGCGAAACCGCCCCCGCCACACGCGGAAATATCGCCAAAAACGGCGTCGCCGGGCTTCAATCGGGTGACGCCGCTGCCCGCAGATACCACGATCCCGGCAATATCAACGCCAAGAATTTTGTGCTTTGGGCTGAATATGCCGCCCATCAACCGCGCGATAAAAGGCTTGCCGAGCAGCGCATACCAATCTGCCGTATTGACGGATGCCGCGTGAATCTTGACCAGCACTTCACCGGCTTTCGGCGTGGGCTTTTCGATCTCTTGAAGCTGTAAAACTTCCGGCAGCCCATACTTGCTGCGAACTACTGCTTGCATAAGTTTTTCTCCGTGTTGTAATCACCAGGCGTTCGCCCCCGCGCTTCTCTAAGAAGCCAGTCAAAAGAGGCGATACGAATGGCATACTGCGGGTAGGCGTAAGGCGGCATTGCGCCAACGTATTAGTACGATCAAGGCATAAATTGACCTTTTACTTGAAGATTCCTGGGCGAAATGTCAGGGCTTTTTATCCGGCAGTTTTGCTGGCAGGCGGCGAATCGGCGCGCCTGTAGCCCGGCAGTTTGATCAGCTTCGGCACCCTGCCAACCATGATCGGGGTGGCAGTGAGGATGACCAGCAGCTCCGGCAGCGGTAGGCCTGCTAAATTGGGCATCGAGAGCAGCACCCGCTGGAAGATGGGTTCAAAAATCACGAAATACAGGCAGATCGCGCCGAAAAGCTCAAGCAGCGTTTCAATCAGGTAAGGCAAACTGCCCCAACGGCCGCGACGCAGCGCATAAAGGTTCATGGCGATCATGGCGGCGCTGGACAGCGTGATCAGGATCAGCCAGTTGGCGGGAACCGGGATAACATTCTCTGGATTGTTGAAAATGAATGGCAGCGCCAGCCCGCCCATATACAGGAAGTAAAGCCAGAACAGGATAACGAACGCGCCAAAGACGCTGCCGAACGCCGCTTCATACCGGTCAACATGGGTAGGATCATCCACTTCAGGCAAATCCATCGGCTTGAATTCGTCATCAGGATTGATCTTTAGGTAGGAATGTTGGATCAGGGCAAAGAACAGCACCACCAGCGCAGAAACGATGAGCGTTCCCTGCGCGCCTGTGAGCACAGTTTGAATCAACACGTTCAGCCAATCAACAGGCGGCGAAATCAGCGCCCCGAAAAGATTCAAAAACACGACCAGCGAAGGGGTAAGCACCCAAACGTAGCGCATCACCAGCATCATGTAGGGATACAGAATCGGGCCGACCAGATATTTTTCGCGGCTGTAAGAAGCTGCCATCGTATACGGATGCCCAAATTCGGCGAGCGCCGAAGCGATTTCTTCCTGCGATGCCGCGCCGCCAAAGCGATCTTCCAGTTGATCTTGAATCTGCGAGCGCAGTTCGGCTTCAATCTCCGCGCGTTCTTTGGGCGGCAGGTAGCGCCCCACCTGATGAACGTAGCGTTCTACCAGATCAGCCATGATTTTCCCCTTGCAAAAGCTTACGCATCACTTCAACAGTTTCAAGCCAATCGGCGGTCAGGGTAGCCAGCACCGCGCGCCCCTGCGGGCTGATTTTGTAATACTTGCGCGGCCTCGCCTCGCCAACTTCCCATTCGCTTTCTAGCAGCCCCTGCTTTTCCAGCCGCCGCAGCAGCGGGTAAAGCGTGCCTTCTTCAACTTCCAACCCCTGCGCGGCCAGCTGCTGAATCAGGCTGTAGCCATAACGCGCGGTGTCCATCTGGCTAAGCACCGCCAGCACGACGATGCCGCGCCGAAGCTCTAATCGAAGGTTATCCAGATGATTTTCAGATTCAGGCATTTACTGTGTGTCCTACGGTACTGTGCGCCGTACAGTATCAATATACTGTGTACGGCACAGTATTGTCAAGGGGGTAGGATGGCGCTTTTCAAAGCGGGTGGCTGCCAGCCTGTCTTTACAGCACAATTTTGGGGGTGTGAAAGGGAAAACAAACAGGGCGGCTCGTGAGCCGCCCTGCTAAAGCATTTATGCAGTTAGTCCTTGCACTCATCAATGCCGGGGATGGGTTTGTTCCACGGCGGCTGATCCAGTAGATCGCTGGCGTTCTTCGCTTTGGTCTGGCGCGCGGCCACATGGAGCGCGTTCAGCTTCTTTTCTTCTTCCTGAATTTTGGCGGTCAGTTCCGCGCTGTCTTTGGCAACAATGCCTTTGAATGTATGGCTAAAGGATTCCTGGCCATCAAAGGTATTTTTGAAGGTATCCTGATGCTGCTTTTCATGCGCGCCAAGATCGCCAGCGATGAAGGCATCTACCTTCTTCTGTTTACAGTCACTAAGCGGCTGCGGCGAGATTTTGTAACTCACCGTTGGCGTGGGAATTGAGTAATCAATTGTTTCGGTGCCGGTCACATCATAGGTGTTCTTGCCAGTTGGCGTGATCTGGCTGGGGGTGAAACTGGACGCGGCGGTGGCTGCTGCAAAATTGGCGGTGGTGATGCCTTTTACGCTGACGCCGCCAGATGAGGCTTCGCCATTCCCGACAGCCGCAGTTCCGGCGCAGCTGGCGTTTCCAATTCCAGCCTCATCATTTTCGTTTTCACCCTGCTCATCTTCGTTGAAGAAGGCTTCAACCCCTTCAGTCAGGCTATCCAGCCAGCTAGTGCCGCCGCCAATTTCCTGAGCGGCATCTTCGCCGTCCAGCCAGTTGCTGACGGTGTTGACCGCTTCATCCCACCAGTTGCTTTGTTCGCCTTCGCCGCCGCCAGACACGCTCTCCTGGTTATTCATACCGCCGGTATTGCCACCAGTGGCGTTATCCCATTGTTCGCCAACCCAGTTCGCGGCATCGGAAACCGCGCCGGTCACGGCATCAATACCCTGATTTACAACGCCCTGTACGCCGCCGACGACTTCGCCTACTTTTTCGCCAACGCCGTTCATGCCGGTGAGATCGCCTAACGTATCTACTGCCTGATCAAACCAGCTTCCGCCTTCTGACTCGCCCTCACTCTGTTCTTCTTCGCCCCAACGCTGAATACTGCCGTCCATTTTGCGGGAAACCTGCGGCTCTTCTTCAGCCTTGCCGCAGCAGCTAGAGCATCCGCAGCCTTTGCGATGCAGCATCGTATTTTGCGCGTTTAAGTGAATTGAGGGGGAATTGATCAACCGCTGAACGCCCGAATTGCCAATATGCCGCTGAAGCGCGATGACCGAAGGCTGCGCTGGTTTCTTTTGAGCCGGCAGAAGTTCCTGATCTTTACGGCGCAGCCCCAGCGTCGGGTTCTGAAACTGCTTGTGCGAAAAGTTGGCTGCCATTCTGGCGCGTCCTGAAAATTATTTGTACTGCATAAGGACACTATACACCGATTTTTGAAACGCGCATCTACCGCGATGGCGAAGCGCAAGTACAGCGCGTTGAAATGGCGCTATTTCCCTTTATCGAAAAACGGATCAACCAGCCCGCCCTGCTCGATGGATTTGGCGCTGGATTGTGATTGATTTCCGAACGGATCAACCAGCCCGCCTTCAATAATCTCGTCTTTACTGCGCTGGATCATCGAACGCTCAACGGCCGGCGCGTTGGACAGCATCCGTTTTAAGCCAGAATTGCCGATATGCCGCTGAATATTCAGAATGCCCGTAGGCACTTCAAAAGCAGATGTATTGGCTTTGTTATGGGCAGCTTCAGGAGAGCGATGTATTTCAGACTCTGAACGACGCCGTTTAGGAGCAAATTTAGGAGACATCAGACCTTCCATCTAGCCAGTACATAAATCAGGAAGCACTATCAATTTATACTAGTCCTATAACACTATTTTACGCAACTGGAAGCGCGCTTTTGCCGTGCGCGGCGGTGGCGCATCGCAAACCTGATCTCAGTCTGTCGCGCGATGATTATCGTTGGTGCTGCGGCTACCTCTTAAATGATGTTTTCGCCTGCACATTTTCACCTCAATCTAAATAAATCATGAGTGGTATATGTGCGAGCGCGGGTTAAAAACAGTTTCAATGCTATGATCTGCCTTGCAGGTCAGATTGGCACAGGGAGTATTTCTCATGCTTAGACTGAAGAAGTTTGGATTTGCCGTTTTGGCAACCGCGCTGGTGAGCGCCGTGCCAGCTTTCGCCCAGGATGCGGCTGAAGGCGTGGTGGCAAGCGGGCTGGATAACCCCCGGCACATCGTTGTATTTGGCGAAACGCCGGTCATCTACATCGTTCAGGCTGGCGCTGGCGGTGATGAGCAGGTAAGCGGCGCTTTTGGAACTGCCATGCGCGGGCTAACCAGCGGCTTCACGGTGATCACCTCATCCGGCGACGCGGTGGAAGTGAGCGGCTTCCCCAGCAACGATGAAGGCGGCGAAGTCAGCGGCCTTTCAGGTATTGAGGTGATCAATGATCAGGTATGGGTATCCGGGCGGGATGGGGCGGTTGCCAGCTATGTATACGCGCTTGATCCGGCAAGCGGCGAGATCGTTTCACAGATTGATACGCTGGCGACTGAAACCCTGTTAAACCCGGATGGCGGGCAGGTTGACAGCAATCCGGTTGATCTGAGTTGGGATTCCAATAACAGCATTCTGTATATTGCTGATTCTGGCGCTAATACAGTGTGGAAGTGGACAGAAGCGGCAGGCCTTGAGGCCTTTGTCACGTGGCCGGAAAGCGAAAATCCGGTGCCTACCTCAGTGACTGCGACGCCTGATGGCAGCGTGTATGTCGGCTTCCTGACCGGTTTCCCGTTCCCTGAAGGGGGATCGCGGGTGGATCACTACGGCATGGATGGCGCGCTGATCGAAAGTTATGACGGCTTCACCGCCATCGTTGACCTGCTGTTTGCCAATGACACGCTGTACGCGGTGCAATTCGGCCATTTTGATCAGGGCTGGCAGCCGAACACCGGCAGCGTAGTTGATGTATTCAGCGGCGAAGTTTACGCCCAAAATCTGAATTTCCCCTACGGCCTGACGGGCAGCGCCGTTGCCCCGCTGATGGTCACGCTGAACTCGGCCTATGTTGGCGCCGGCGCTGGCGTAGTGATTAACCTAAGCGATGCTGAGGCGTATTCGGCGATGATGTCTGGCGAAGCGATGGCCGAGCCAATGGCGACGGAAGAAGCGGGCGGTTAATTTCCTGAATCGGGGTTAAAGATCGCCCCAAAACCTCACCTGCTGCGCTGAGCGGGCGCGTAGAAGCGCGTCCGTTCAGCCGTCCGCATCCCCTGACATGCTGAAGGGGCGCAGTCGTCAGGGCGGAATGGCGGCCTTACGAGCAGCATTTCTCGCTCATATGGCGCGCGCTATAGTTGCAGGTTCACCCTCCAATCGTCCTATGACCGTAGGCAAGACGCGCTAAACTCTGGCACAGACCTTTGTATAATGAGGGCGTCTAAAAATTACAGTAGGGACTTTCTGAATGCGACGTTTGCTATTATCTATGCTCGGCGCGGCTTCGCTGCTGGTGGCTTCAACCATCTCAGCGCAGGCAAGCATTCCGGCAGCCTATCAATTGAGCGGAATCCAGCACATTTATCAGGGTTGGAATAACTGCGGCCCGGCAACGCTGACGATGGGGCTGTCTTTCTTCACTGATGAAGAACTGAGCCAGAATCCGGCGGCGGCATGGCTGAAGCCCAATCCCGAAGACAAGAACGTCAGCCCCTGGCAGATCATTGAGTACGTGAACAATCAGCTCAATTCCGGGGTTCGGGCGCTGCTGCGGCAGGGCGGCTCGGTGGAGCTGCTCAAGACGTTGATCGCCAACGATTTTCCGGTGCTGGTTGAGGCTGGCTTTGACCCGCCGAACGATGATCAAGGCTGGATGGGGCATTACCTGCTGGTCAGCGGTTATGACGACGCGCAGCAGCTATTTACCACCCAAGACAGCTTTGAAGGCCCAAATTACACCTACGACTACGCCTATTTCGATGACTACTGGCGGCATTTCAACCGTCTGTATATTCCGCTGTACACGCCGGATCGCGAAGCCGAACTAATGGCGATTCTGGGCGAAGATGCCGACGAGATCGCCAACTGGAATCACGCGCTGGCGACAGCCCGCGCCGAAGCCACCGCCAACCCGAATGACCCCTTCAACTGGTTCAATCTAGGCACCAACTTTGTGGCGCTTCAAGACTTTGCTAGCGCGTCAGTGGCTTTCGATCAGGCGCGCAGCGTGGGCGGCGGTCTGCCGTTCCGTATGCTGTGGTACCAGTTTGGCCCGTATGAAGCCTATTTGAACATCGGGCGTTACGGCGATGTGATCGCGCTGGCAACGGCGGCGCTGAACGATGGCGGCGGCCAGTATGTTGAGGAAACCTTCTATTATGCGGCGCTAGCGCGTGATGGCATGGGCGAACGTGACCGCGCGATCCTGAATCTGGACGGCACGATTGCTTTCAACCCGAATTTTACGCCAGCGCGTGAAGCCCGTGAGGCTATACTCAATCGCTAAGCTATGCAGATACATCGTGATTATTCGCAGCCTTTTTTCAGCAACCGCCGCCGTCGCCGGCGCTGGTGGCTGTGGATCAGCCTGTACGTGCTGTTCATCGGCGGTTTCCTGTTCATCGTAGACAGCAATTTCAACCGCTTGCAGATGATCGCGCTTTCGGCATTAGGGCAAGCGCCCCCGCCCACGCCCTTCGCCAGCGATCTGGCGACGGAATCCATGAATCGTTATCTGGCGGGCAACCTGCCGGATGCCGTCGAATTGATGGCGCGCGCGGTCAACCAGCAGCCAACCAACGTAGACTATCTATACGAGTATGGGCGTATGCTGCTGGAGCTTGGCGACGATACGGCATCCTACTACACGCAGGCGATTGAGATCGGGGATCGTGCTATTTCTTCAAACCCGAACGATCCGCGCGGCTATGCCTTGAAAGCGCGGGCGCTGGATTTAGCCGGCGATCCGGCGGCGGCGATTCCCGTCGGGCAGGCGGGGTTAATGGTGGATCGCGGGTTTGCCCCGCTCTACTCTGCCCTCAGCAGCGCATATCGCGCCATTGACCGCTATGACGTTGCCATTGACAACGCCGAACGCGCCATTGAGATTGATCCGCTTGATCCTTCAGCGCGGCGTATCTATTCGTATGCCCTGATCTGGGTAGGGCGTTACGATGAGGCGATTGATCAGCTTCAGCAGGCTATCCAGCTAAACCCAAATCTCGCCGGGCCGTATTTTGAACTGGCCGGCTTGTATCGCTCGCAGGCGGTGCAGGCGCAGGATACGGCGATGGCGATTCAACTGTATGCCGACTCGATTGCGCTGTACGAGCAGGTGCTGGCGATGCAGCCGGAAAACGCGCGCGCGTATTTGCGTCTGTGCGATGCCTACTTTGAAGCTAGAGAGAATATCCGCGCAACCGATTACTGTCAGGAAGCGGTGACCATCAACCCGGAATACGCGCAGGCATGGGCCAGTCTCGGCCAGACGCAGTACAGCCGCCGTAACTACGAAAGCGCGATTGAATCCTTTGAGGAATGTGTTCGCATCGCCGGAGATGATGCCGATATTCGCTGCTTCTACCTGCGCGGGTTGGCGCATTATTATCTGGCTGAATGCGACGACGCGTGGAATATCCTGATTGATGCGCTGAATAAGATGCAGGCGGCAAACGCTGCGCCCGATAACCCGGTGCTGCTGTCTATTCAGGAAGGGCTGCGCCTGGTTACCGTATCCTGCCCGGCATATGTGAACCGCGCGCTGCCAACGGCCATTCCACCTACAGCCATTCCGCCAACGCCAATCGGCGGGTAGCAGGGCGTCGTCCATGTATTTGAAAGTTCCCAAGCGGTACAAAAAGCAGCGGCGGCATCTGTTTTCGATGCGCCGCCTGTGGCTGCCGTTGATCACGGTGGGCGTCGTGGTCATTGGCTGGCAGGTCTATGAGCGCCGCGAACAGCTTGGCCCACCTATACAAGCCGCCATCAACAATGTGCTGAACCAGGCGCAAAACACGCTTGCCACCGCCGCTGCGCCTACGCCGCTGCCCACCTCCGACCCCGCCGAACGGGTGACGCGCGCGAATCAGGCCTGGGATCGCGGGGCGATTGAAGAAGCCTTGACCGAATATCAGGCGGCTTCCAATTCTGCGCCCAATAACGCCATGCTGCACCAGCGCATCACGCTGGGGCTGGTGATGCAGGGGCGCGGTGAGGATGCCGTCGCCGCCGCTGAAAAAGCGGTTACTGCTGATCCCTACAACCCCGATTCGTGGGCGCTGCGGGCGCTGGCGCTGGATCGCGCAGATCGTCCGGAAGAGGCGATTGCCAGCGCGCTGCAAGCGCTGTGGCTTAGCCCGAACCGCGCCAATGCGCTGGCTTATATGGCTGAAGCCTATCTCGATCTGAGCCGCCCAGACCTGGCGCAAGAGACGATTGACCGCGCGCTGACCGCCGACCCCAACAGCTATGAAGCCAATTACGTGAACGCGCTGATCGAGTGGAACGTGAATTATGCGCTGGATACAGCGGCAGACGCATTCGAGATCGCCAGCGCGGAAGCGCCAAATCTGCCGTATATCGCGGTAGATCGCGCGTGGTTTGAATGGTCGCTGGGCAATTACGACGTGGCGGAAGAACTGCTGGCAAGCGTGCTGGAACTGAACCCCACCAACCTGGACGCGCTGTATGCGATGGGCTACCTGTATTATCAAGCCTACGGTGACCGTGATCAGGCATTGGATTATCTGGAACGCTGCCTTGCCGCCGACAATGATAATATTTCCTGTTTGTGGTATCGCGGCACGATCCAGAACGTGATGGGCGATCAGGCAGGGGCGCTGGCGAGCTTCCGCGCCCTGATGCAAACCGACACCCAGAATCCGCGCCATTTTCTGGACGCTGGCCGCGCCTATATGAACAGCGGCGACTGCGCCTCAGCAGTCCCAACGCTGCAAACAGGCTACGAACTGGAATTGGCGGCGCCAGTCTACAACCCTGATCGCGAAGCGCTGTTCCAGGAATATCTGGCAGACTGCGGCGCGCCAGTGGTATTGCCGCAGGCTGAAGCCACCGAAGAAGCAGAGGCCGAAGCAGGGGCGTGAAGTCAGCCATAAATAACGTGGTCTAAATGGACATAACGAACGCCTGAATAGCCCACTACAATGTTTCATGAAGGGTGCATAAAACATGCGCCCTTCTTCTGTATCCCGCGTCCGTTTGTTCTGGAGTTTCCCCTAAATGCCCGCTGCATCACCCGCGCCGCGCCGCTGGTTAGTTGTGCTTGCTTTTGCCTGCGTCTACATCATCTGGGGTTCCAGCTATCTGGGCATCAGCGTCGCCATTGAAACCATTCCGCCATTTCTGATGACCGGATTTCGCTTTGTGCTGGCTGGCTTACTGCTGATGGGCTGGGCGCTCTTACGCGGGGAATCCATGCCAGGCTGGCGGCAGTGGCGCTCAGCCTTCATCGCGGGCGGCCTGCTGTTCCTGTGCAATAATGCGTTGATTGTGGTCGCTGAACTGGCGGGCGTGCCTACTGGCATGATCGCGCTGTTAATTGCCACTACGCCTATGTGGGTTGTCATCGTGAGCGCAGTGAACGGCACCGCGCGCCCGAACCGCATGACGATTATCGGCCTGATGCTCGGCACCTTAGGCATCACCCTGCTGGTGGATTTGAACGGAGCTTTCAACGGCGGCGGCACGCTGTTGATCGGCATGGCGGGGGCGGTGACTGGCGCGCTGTTCTGGGTGCTGGGATCGCTGTATGCGCGCAGCGCCGATTTGCCGAAAAACACCATGCTTTCAACGAGTATGCAGCTTTTGTGCGGCGGCCTGCTGCAATTCGGGCTGGCGGCGGTGACCGGCGATTTTGCGCGGCTGGGTGTGGCGGCTGTCTCTACGCGCTCGCTCATCGCCATGTTTTATCTGATGATCTTCGCCTCAGTTATCGCCTTCACCGCGTTTACGTGGCTGATGCGCAACGTGAACCCGGCGCTGGTTGCCACTTACGCCTATGTAAACCCGGTGATCGCGGTGCTGCTAGGGGCGCTGATTCTGGATGAGCCGCTGACGCCGCGCATCATCATCGCTGGCAGCATCATCATCGGGGCGGTAATAGTCATCTCGCGGGCGACGGCAGGCGGCAAGCGCGGCGACAACGTGATCGAGATTGAGCAGGATGCGCCATCAGTGGTGCCAGAAGCGGTGTGATTCGTTCGCCCCAGACAAAATATCATGGTACGATTTTGAGCAGGTAACAAGCGGTGATCAGCCTGCGCGAGATGGCTATGAATAAAGAACTCTCGGTCACATATATGAGCGGCCCCTACGACGGCAAGACCCAGCGTTTTGAACAGCCAGAGCCGGGCGATGAACTGGTGCTTTCGATAGGCCGCCGCGATGGCTGCGATATTTTTCTTCCCTTTGACAATCAGGTATCGCGGCTGCATGCCAAGCTGGGCTGCACCGTAGAAATGATCACCGCCAGCGAATCGGTCAGCGAACCATTTTTGCTGTCGTTCTGGTTGGAAGATTTGAACAGCCGCAACGGGACGTATATTGAGCGCGAGAAGCGGGGCATTAAAGGGCGGATCAACATTCGTCCCGGCAGCCTGTTCCGCATCGGGCGCACATGGCTGCGGCTGGACGTACCGCTTTCGCTATAAAGCCCCGCTTATTATCCTGATCACGGCCCCTTGACCGTCTCCAGATAGTGATGCTCCAGCACGTTTCCGGCAGCATCAAGAAGGTACAGCGCCGGTACGCCGGTAGGAATATTCACTTCGGGAATTTCGGCGTCTGAAATGTGATCCAACTCTTTCACCAGCGAACGCAGGCTGTTGCCGTGCGCGGCGATGATGATTTTTTCGCCCGCCAGCAAGCGCGGCAGGATGTTAGCCTGATAGTAGGGCAGCACGCGCTCGCCAGTCATCTTCAGGCTTTCGCCATTCGGCGGCGGTACATCATACGAACGCCGCCAGATGTGTACCTGCTCATCGCCAAATTTCTGCGCCGTTTCAGCCTTGTTCAAGCCTTGCAAATCGCCATACATGCGCTCATTTAGCGCCTGATCGTAATCTACTGGCAGGTCAGTTTGGCCGGTCACTTCAAGGATGATCCGCAGGGTTTCCTGTGCGCGGGTGAGCGCTGAAGCGAAGCCGTGATCAAACTTGAAGCCATAGCTTTTCAGAATTTCGCCAGCGCGGGTGGCTTCTTCGATGCCCAGCGGAGACAGCGGCACATCTACCCAACCCGTGAAGCGGTTTTCCAGATTCCACTGTGATTGCCCATGCCGGATCAAAACTAGCGTGCCGTGAGCATTTTCCATTGCCCGTTCCTTATTTCATATACGTCAATGCCGCCAATTATGCCACGCGGGATAAGGCGTGACCAGCACCATCAGGCCTGCCCTAATGCCAGCACATGCGCGTAAAAAAGGGGGGGCAGTTTTTTTAACCGCCCCCCGAAAAAGCATTGTGGAATGAACCTGATTTCTAGCTGCCAATCAGCGCCAGCACGCGGGTTGGGCCGCCGCCGCTGCCTTCCCAGCGCGGGATGCCGATAACCACAATGGCATTGGCCGCGCCTTCCAGCGCATCCAGGTTAGCGGCATTTTCGACGCCATAAATGCCGCCGCCGCATACCGCGTAATGCGCGTCAAAAGTGGTGGAATTGCCGGGATCCAGGCTGAGCGTATCCACGCCGATGCCGTTGATAGCCCGATTTTCGATCAGCCACGCGACTGCTTCCCCGCTGAAGCCGGGATAATTTTGCACGCCATCGGCATCGGCATTACGGTAATCATCTGTCGGCCAGCGTGAAGCCCAACCGCTGTTCATGAACACTACTGCGCCTTCGGGAATTTCTCCATTAGCCGCTTCCCACGCCTCAATATCGGCCACTTCCAGCATGGCGTTCGGGTCGGCAGCAGCTTTTTCGGCGATATTGATCACCACTGCGCGGGAAGCCAGATGCGCGGCATCGTAGTTATCTACCGTTTCGCCATCAGCCACGAAATGCGCGGGAAAATCGCAGTGGGTGCCAACATGCTCGTACAGCGTCCAATACTGGATGAAGTAGCCGTTTTCCTCCACCGAGAGATAGGTTTCACGGGTTGGCTCTTCGCCAAGCGTATATACCGGCATGTTGGGGCCAAAAACGTGCGAGAGATCAACGACTTCAAAGCCGGTATCGCCGTGCGCGGCGGCGCGGCGTGCAGGTGATGCAAACGAGGCGAACGCCAACCCTGCGGCGGCTGAGCCTCCCATTTTGAGCAGATTGCGGCGGGTAAATTTGGGCAGTCCTTCACTGGCAATGCGGGCAGAAACGACTTTGGCAATTTCTGGCGAGCACATGAGCTTTACGGGCCTCTCTCCACTTATAAGATACAACTGACAGGTAAATAGTTGTGGAGCGTTATAGTAGAAGAATAGAGGGGGAGATTGCAAATTTTGTTAGCGAAATCCCCCACCCCTTGCCGCGCTTCACAGGGGCGACCCGTCAGGCCACCCCTGCGCCCTTCATTGACGAACAGCGCGTTACCCCGCCGCGCCGCCCAACGCCACCGGATTGATGGCGGTTTGCTCAAGGCCAGTGACCAGCGCGGTGGCGCTGCCGTCCGTATTCAGCGCCAGCAGTTCAATCGGGAAGTATTCCCGCGCCATCGCCGTAAACGACTGGTTAGTCTGCATCCCTTCACGCGCCGCTTCTACCCACGCATCGCCGTTGGGAATCAGGCTGAAGAACAGCTCGCCAGCGGCGGTAGGCAGCAGGCGGCCAAGACCGTAAGCGTCGCCTTCGTATATCTGGGTTTCGCTTTCGCCATCAATACGATGAATGGTGACGGTGTAGGCATCAATTTCGCCAAGCTGCATCTCCACCAGAGAAGGTACATCGGTGGCGTCAATCGTGCGGGTTATCGAACGCGCGCCGTAATACAGCGCCCCGCTGCCATCAGCGGCAAAGGCGGTCACGTCAGGTATCGCTTCCGTTTCAAATTCGGTCACCGCCTGCGTCTCCAGATCGATCAGCGTGAGTACGCCGGTAGTCGGATCGCCGCCCTCTTCCTGCGCGCCCAAAAGCTGCTGACCATCTTCAGAAACGCTGACATTGGCTAAGGCGCTGCCCAGTTCGGCGCTTTCGCCCGTCTCCAGATCGAGCAGGGCGGTGCCGCTTCCGGTACAGTTGGTGCTGTAGACGAGGCCGTAAGGCGTAATTTCCAGCGTGAGCGGGCGTCCACCATAGCCAGCTTCCCTCCAGAAGGCATTAAGGGCAGGATACGATCCCCCGCCACCGCAGCCCACGCCAAATACTGCCCGCCCAATTTCCTGCGGCTGCGCGCCAGCGGAGACAGGCAGCGAATAGAAGATGATATTCTCGCCGCCGGGGCCGGTTGTTTCTGAGCCGAGAGTATACGGGTTAGCGTCATCGCGCGTGGCATAGATGATATTCAGGCCATCGGCATCATAGTCAAACGGCATCGCGAGATAGGTATCTGCTGCGATCAGCTCAACCAGCGAAGTTTCCAGCGACGCGCGGTAAATGTTGACGACTGGCCCGGCATCATCGGTATAGGTGATGACTGCGAAAGCCATTGACTGACCATCCGGCGCAAATTCAACGTAGGTCACGAAGGCTTCCTCATCGGCGGTGTTCGGAATCGGGAAGCTGTAGTTCGGCGCAGCCACGCCTTCCTGATACGCAAAGAACTGGATTTTTGCGTCTGCCTGCCCCGCCAGCGCCGGAAGTGCTTCCAGCAGCAGCGGCTCTGGTTCAGGCGTAGGCTGCGCAGGCGCGGATGTCGGGGCAGCAGGCGTAAAAGTTGGCAGGCTTGGCGCGGCAGTGGCCGGAACTGTGCCTACAGGTTCAACATAGTAAGTGTCTGGAAGCTGGCCTTCAGCCGTCCAGCCTGTTTGATTATTGGCTGCAACTTGCCACCACACGATGCCATCCGCGCAGGCTGGCCCGCCGACGATGGCGAAGATCGCGCCAGAGCCAACAGTGCCGATCTGCACACCGGTTAGCGACGGCGTTTCGCGCAGGCGGTTGGGCGCGTTGCCTGCCGGAACCTGCCCCTGACCGCCAATTTGCAGGCGCGGCGTCAGATAGCCGGGATAACCGGGCGGGCAGGCGATAGCCGGATCCGTAGTTGGCTGCACAACTGGCGTGAACGTAGGCAGAATGGATGTAGCAGCAGCATCCATTGTCGGCTGAACTGGCGCCGCTTCCCCGCACAAAAATATCCACGACAGATCAGAAGCGACGCGATAGTCGTAGAGAACATCCCGATACGTCAGTGTGACCTGATAGGCTACAACGCTGCCAGCGGTATACGGCGCGTTAGGCGCGGTTGCGCAGCCATAAGACGAGTCTGGATAGCGATTTTCGGCATACGTCCAGAAGCTGATATCGTTGCTGGTGAGAGGAATACCCACCCGCGTGGACAGGTCATTGATGGCCGCCTGCACATGCGGTTCAATGTCCTGCGCGGCAAGGGCAGCAGGGACGCTGATCGCCAGCAGGAAAAATATCAAAGCGATACGTTTCAGCATTGGAATTTTCCTTTGCATGATGAGGAAAACGGATTCTAAAAGTCCTTAGAATATGCTTCCAGCATAGCAGCAATGGCGATAGGGCGCTGGTCAGGTGGGGAACGCCGCCCCTGTGCTTAACCAACGTAATGACGACGTGTGAGCAGTACGATTATAGGCCGGGCGCGGCGTGTTCAAAAACAGCCAGATGGCGCATTGTGACTGATTCCGCCGAAAGATGCTGGCGGGCATAAGCAGCAGCGGCCGCGCGATGTGTCGCCAGGCGGGCGGGATCGCCAGCAAGCGCCTGAATTGCTTCAGCAAATGCCAGCGCGTCCCCCTGCGGCACTACGATCCCCGCGCTCGCAGCTTCGATCATGGCCGCGCCTTCCCCCTGAATCGCGGCTACCAACGGCGTTCCGGTAGCGAGCGATTCGTACATTTTGGCGGGCAGCGTTCCCCCGGCAACCGAGTGATTTGCCAGCGTAACGAGGCTAACATCGGCTGCCGCCCACACCGACGGCATTTGCTCATGGGGCAGCACGCCTAATAAATGCACATTTTTCAGCCCGCGTGCGGCGATCCCCGATTCCACCTTGCTCAACTGCGAGCCGCCACCCGCGAATAGAAAGCGTACTTTGGGCAGCCGCGCCGCCGCTTCCAGAATCACATCGAAATCGTAGGTCAGGCTCATGTTTCCGGCGTGGATCACGGTGAATGTATCACTGAGGCCAAATTTCGCCCGCGCGGCGGCGCGTTCTTCGGGCGTGGCGGGCGAAAATCAGCCAGATTTACGCCGTTACGAATGACCGTCACACGTTTAGGATGCGGATGCACTTTCAGGATGCCATCGCGCCAGCCTTCAGACATGGCGATGATATGCGCGGCGTCGGCGTATGCCCATCGCTCAACCTGTTCAGCCACTTTGACGATCAGGCTGTCACGGCTGAGCATCCCTGTAGCGATAGCTGATTCCGGCCATAAATCGCTCACATTAAGCACGATGGGGGCGCGCAAACGACGTTTCAGCCAGCCGCCAGCCAGCGTGACAAATAAGGGATGCGATTCCACGAAAAGCACGTCTGGCTGTGGCAAAAAAGACCCGCGTAAAGCCGCCATCAGCAAAAACGAAAACTGGTTCATCAGCCGCGAGCGCGCGCCTTTAGCGGGAGAAGCATAGACCCACACCCGATGTACATTCACCCCGTCCATGCGTTCATGCGTCCACAACGCGCGGCGGTATTCAGGCCGGATCACGCCCTCAGGGTAATTGGGCATGCTCGTCAGCACAGTAACGCGATGCCCGTCTGCCGCCAGCGAACGCGCAAGACGGCTCAGGCGAATGGCCGCCGCGCCAAATTCGGGCGGGTAATATTGGGTCAGAAAGAGGATGTTCATAGCCGCTATTTTACCTGAAAAGCGCCGTAAAGCCGCGCGCTTGAGAAAGGCCGCTGGATGCCTGTGAATCAGGGCGGGCATTAAAAAGGGGCGCGTGCTGCGCCCCTTCGGAGTATGCGGGTAGCCAGCGCTTACCCTATTGCTGGCTCTAGTTCCGCGATCACCCCTTCAACCAGCGAGACGGCGCTAGCGAGGGTTGGCGTGTCTAAAGCGAATTTAGCCCCGGCGGTAGCGAACAGATCGGGCAGGCCAGCCGTTCCGCCAAGCGCCAGCGCTTTACGGTAATTGGCGACAGCGCCAGCCTGATCCTTCAGCGCGTTGCCGTAAACCTGTACCGCGCCCAACTGCGCGATGCCGTATTCCACGTAATAGAACGGGATCTGGAAGATGTGCAGCTTGCGATGCCAGCCAGTGGCCTTCACATCTTCCAGCCCTGAATAATCTATGCCCACCATGAAGCGATCCCACTGGCGCGACCATTCTTCGTCGCAGTTATCGGGGTTCATCGCCGCTTCGGGATTGGTGTATACCCACTGCTGGAAGGCATCCACCACCGCCATATACGGCCAGAAGGTGATCACCCCTTCAAGATGTTCAATACGGGCGCGGGCGGTATCAGATGCCGAATAGAAGCCGCCTTCGCTTTTCGCCAGATACGGCGCGGCCAGCAGTTCCATGCTCATCGAAGCCACTTCGCAGAATTCAATCGGCGGCATCCCCCGACGATAGGCGGGCAGATTCTGGAACATTTCAAAGGCGTGGAAGGCATGCCCGCCTTCATGCAGCAGGGTTTGCACATCATCATGAATGCCAACGGCGTTCTGGAAGATGAACGGGCGCTCGCTTACCTCAAAGGTCGTGCAGTAGCCGCCGGGGGCTTTTCCCTTGCGGTTATCCAGATCGAGCAGGCGCTCTTCCATCATGATGTCGAAATCCTCACCAAGCCGATCATCCACCTTATGGAAAATCACGCTGGCGGCGCTCATCAACTGGCTGACATCTTCATACGGCTTCAGGGCAGGCTTGCCAGTGGGATCAACATGTATCTGATGCTCGCTATCCCACGGGCGCAGGCTGTCCACGCCCAGCATCTGGCGGCGTTTCTCGTAAATGCGCGCGGCGGCAGGCACAACCGCTTCTTCGATGGCCTTGTGGAAGCTGTAGCAGTCCTCCGGCGTATAGTCAAAGCGATACTTGCTCTTCCAATTCATGGCGCGGTAATCCATGCCGGCATTCTTCGCCATTTGCAGGCGCAGCTTCAGGAAGCGCGTCCACAGGTCATTTAAAGCCGCGCGATCTTGCAAGGTGCGCCCCATCGCCGCGCGCCACGCTGCTTCGCGCACCGAACGATCCTGATCCAGACGGAAGGGCAGTAACTGCGAGAGAGTCTTTTCTTCGCCGCGCCATTCCACCGTTTGCGCGCCGGCAACTTTGTCGTATTCCTGACCGAGTTTTTGTTCTTCAGTCATGAGCGGCACGTTTTCTTCGCGGAAGATTTCGGCATCAGCCGCTAAATTACGCAGCTTGATTTCGTAGCCTTCCGGGCGCAAACCGGTTGCCAGCAGTTTTTCCTTCAGCTTCTGCTCAGCGATCATCGCCGGGGGCATCACATTTTCGATGAAGGTATTGTATTTGGCTTCCGCAACCTCATCGGTCGTATCCAGCGTGGTAGCCACGCTGCGGCGAGAGTAGGTTTCGTAGAGATGGTCGCTTATAGATGCCCAGTCCTTGAGCCATTCGACCACGTTTTCAGCGGTCAGATCGCGGGCTTCCAGCGCTTTGTAATACGGCTCAATTTTCTCCCAGGGCCATTCCATGAATTCGTAGATATCGGAGGGCAGTTCATTCAACAAGATGCTTTTCCTTTCTGCGTCTTATCAAGACATGACGAACGTGCGTGACCTGTGAAAACTTATTCTGAAAATAATGCGCGGCAGCTTAATTTTGATGAATTGTAGAATGTTAAAAAATAGTTGAACGATGGTCAACCTGTGAAATATTTAACCGGTTGGCTGGCTCAATGCCTCACCCATTCCGGCGCGTTGGCAGGAATTTCGCGCAGCAGCAGCTTGCGATACGGGAAATATTCAACTTCGACGTTATGCCGTTTGGCGCGGATAAACTGGGCGCTGCGGTGGGCATTATCCCGCGCGATAATTTCACGCATATTAGCGGGCGGGGTGTATGTGCCAATGATGGCGTTGGCGGCGATCTTCGCCTGAAGATCGCTAAGCGGCCAGATGCAGCCCAACGGCTGAACCAACCCGATGATGAACAATGAGGGATGATCGGGATGCATCATCAGGCGGTACAGGGGCAAAGGCTCGCCATCCCCGTAATTGATCAGCGCCGGATCAAGAAACGGAAAGCTGATCTTGAAGCCCGTTGCCGCTACCACTACGTCATACGCTTCGCTTAAGCCATCTTTGAAAACGACTGTTTGCCCTTCAAAACGATCAATATCACGGCGCGGATGCACCTTGCCATGCCGCAGATAGTAAAGAAGCTCGCTGTTCATGGTCAGATGCGCCTGCAAGATGTTGTGTTTGGGGCGCTCCAGTCCATAATCGGCGTAATCACCCACATTCAGGCGCAGCGAAAGGCGCAAAACATGCTGATATAGCCAGTGTGGCAGCCAGTTGAAGCGCGCGGCCATCACGTCGGCAGGTTGCCCGAAGGCGAATTTAGGCGCGATGTAATAACCACGCCTCATGCTGATGGCGGTGAACGCAGAAACGCGCGCCGTTTCAACGGCGATATCGCAGGCCGAATTGCCGCCGCCGATGACCAGCACCCGCTTATCGCGAAATGGCGCAGCAGATTTATACTGGCGGCCATGCAGAAATTCGCCCGTGAAGGTGCCGGGATATTCGGGATAACGCGGATCCCAGTGATGGCCGTTGGCGATCATCAGATAGTCGAACTGCTCAACCGTCCCATCATCCAGCGTAACCGTCCATGTTTCACCGGCATTCTTTTCGGCTTTGCTCACGCCAGTATTGAAACGGACATAAGGGATCACGCCGAAATGCCGCGCATAGGCTTGAAAATAAGCTAAAAGCTGTTGGTGCGAAGGGTAATCGGGATAGCTTTCCGGCATCGGAAAGTCGTCGTATTCAGACAGGCGCTTGCTGCTGATGATATGCGTGGTTTCGTACACGCTGGAATGGCTGAGGCGCGGCGAAAACAGCCAGTTGCCGCCGATCTCGCTCTGGCGCTCGTACACCACAAGGTTGGTCAGGCCAGCTTGCAAACAGTTTTTGGCGGCGGTGATGCCCGAAGGACCCGCGCCGATGATGCACACCCGCGCGGAGCGATCATGTTTCATGAAGGAAACGTCCCGACCCAAAAGTAACCGTCAACATCGCGGCGTGTGTTCAGCGCAAAACTAGCCGCGCATCCCGATTGATGCAGGCTGCCGAACCCCCTGATCACAGGCGTTGATCTCACCCCTTCAGCGGCAGCACAAGGTCTTTGCGGAAGCCAGTCAGCGGGGCGGCCTGCCCATCTTCGCCGATATAACAGGTATCTTCCACACGCACGCCAAAGCCCTTATCCGGGTAATACAGCCCCGGTTCGATTGAAATCACGTTGCCTGTGCGCAGCGTATCTGGCGAAACATGGCTCATGCCCGGCGCTTCGTGAATATTCAACCCAAGCCCATGACCGAGACTATGCACGTAACCTTCCTGCGTGCCGGGATGGCTGCGCAGCGTAGCATGCCCGTTCGCCTCAAAATAGTCCATCACCGCGATCTGCACGTCTTTAGCGGGCATCCCCGCGCGCACCATCTCAACCGAAAGATCGTAGGCTTCCATCACCTGCCGGTAGGCTTCTTCGACTTCCGGCGTGGCATAGCCCAGCGACCATGTGCGGGTTACGTCATGGAAATAGCCGCCGCCGATTTCCTGTGGGAACAGGTCAAAAACGATGCTCTGACCCGGCTTTAGTTCGGTATCAGCTTCGCCCCGGCTGTGGGGAAAGCCTGCATCCCGCCCCTGCGCGAAGATCATGCCGGTATCCTCAAGATCGTAGTCAAGCAGCGTCCGGCGAACGAAGCGCTTCACATCGCCTATCGTCAGCGGGCTGCCCGCGTCATCCACCACCCGGCCATCTTCAACGTGATGCGCGGCGATGTAATTCCACGTGGCTTCCAGCGCCTGATCGGTGCGCGCGGCAACCGATTTCATGCGCATCAGTTCATCAGCATCTTTGGTTTCGTAGGCTTCCTTGAACAGCCCCCGGCTCATATCTGGCTCGCCCATAAAATTGATGTTGGGCTGTGCTTCCCGCAGTTCGCTTATGCGCCCGATGATATAGGCAAAATCGCCGGTGCCGTAAACGCCAACCGTGCCGCTTTCAATGCCGCAAGCGGCCAGAATTTGCACCCAGCGGGCGGCGTGGGCTTTGCTGATCGGCAGGGTCTTATAGAACTCGTACAGTTCGGCGTTGTGATACGCGTTCACTTCCAGCCCGCTTTTAGCCGCTTCTTCAGTTTCCATCGGGCTAACGTATAAAATCGGGGCTGCCCCCTGCTTCTTCACCAGCAAGCCCTGCGTGATATGCGCGCCGTTGGTCAGGTAATCCAGCGGCGGGCTGTAAATTTCATCAATCCAGATGATGAGCGCATCTAAGCCGCGCTTCGCCATCAGGGCATCGAGTTCGCTTTTCATGCCGTCTCCTCAACTTCGCCAACGGGCAGGGTAACGATAAAAGTTGACCCCACGCCAAACGTAGATTTCACGGATATAGTGCCGCCCATGAGTATGACCAATTGGCGGCTGATCGCCAGCCCCAGACCGCTGCCTTCAATTTTCATGGCCGGGGTGTGCGCCTGCCGGAAATTTTCAAACAGGTTCGGAATCAGGTCTTCAGCAATGCCCGGCCCGGTGTCTGAAACCTGAAAATACCACTGCCCCGCGCCATCGCCGCCCGCTTCGATCACCACTTCGCCCGTCTCGGTGAACTTGAGCGCGTTGCCCACTAAATTGATAGCCACCTGCTGCAAGCGTAGGGTATCAGCCATCACCACTTCCGGCAGCCCGGCGGTGAACTGCGCGCGGAATTGCAGCCCTTTCAGGCGGGCGATGCTCTCCAATTCAGTGACAATTTCCTGAATAAAGCTGCGCGGCTTTAAGGCAGCATAGCGCAGTTCCACCGCGCCAACTTCGGTGCGCGCCAGATCAATTGTGCTGGAGATCAGGCGGTGCATACGGCGGGCGCTTTCAGTGATGCGCTGGGCGGCTGCCGTTTGCGAATCCAGCAGATCGCCATACGCGCCTTCAGCCAGCAGATCGCTGTAACCAGCAATCGCGGTCAGCGGGGTGCGAAATTCATGCGCCATATAGGCAATGTATAAGGATTTTGTGCGGTTGGCGCTTTCGGCTTCTTCTAACGCCTCACTTAACTGGCTGGTGCGTTCCAAAACTTTGGCTTCCAGCGTGTGATTGGCTTCTTCAAGATCGGCGGCAAATGTTTCACGCTCGTACATGGCCGCAGCCAGCAGCAGCACCGGAATGGTAGTGGTGGCGATGAAGGCTTCCAGCAGCAGCACCGACTCGTTCAGATCGGCGCGGGCAAACGATCCCAGCCCTTGCCCGGTCATGTACACCGCAAGCAGCGCAGTGATCACGATGCCCAGTGAAGCGGCGTGCCGCCCATAACGGAAGGCGATCAACCCAAGCATGGCGATCAGCACGAAGGCGATGGGAAGGTCGAAGCGAAAGGTGAGCCATGTAGAGCCAAGCAGCCCAAGTATCACCAGCAGGGTTTCAACCGTTTCGCGGCGCGAAGGGTGCAAAGGCTGTGTAAGCCAGATGATGATGAATGGGGCGAAGATCAACATTCCGGAGGCATCGCCTAAATACCATGTCAGCCACAGCAGCGGGTAGCCAGAAATATCCGAAAGTCCCGCCAGCGTTAGCGCGGTCGCGCCGATGCTGGCATTGATGATACAGGGCAGCAGCGCGCCTAAAAACACGAAAGCCATCACGCCGCGCGTAGAGCCAAAGATATTGGCTGAGGGGCTGAAACGGCGAATGAAATAGCGGCCTATGCTCACTTGCAGCGCCACGCCAAAGCCGACCACAACAGCAGTCGCCAGCCCCGCCAGCGGAGTAGGGGCTACGCCCAGCAGCCGCCAGTTGACGATGAT
>LMZS01000128.1 GCA_001567085.1 Chloroflexi bacterium OLB15 | reverse complement strand
GCGCGCAGTTCGCGGCACATCTCAATCCCGTTTTGATCCGGAAGCATAATATCCAGCAGAATCACATCCGGCGTGAAATAGGTCAGCTTATCCCACGCATGGCGGCAGTTAAATGCATCAGCGGATTCGTGGCCAAGGATACGTAAAAACGCGCCCAGCATTTCGGCGGTCATTGGCTCATCATCAACGATAAGGACTTTTGCCATATATCAACATGCTTTCTCGTAGTAGCGATAGACTTTGTAGATTTCACCACCAACATTTTTGGCAATACCGGTCATGGGCTGGTTGGTAGAGAGTATCCAGCCTGAATCGGAGTGCTTGTAGCCCGATTCAATCATTGAGCGCAGCAGCGCGCCATAGAGAACGACATCTACACCTTTGCCGCGATACTCTTCTTTTACACCCAGCAGGGGAACGCGCCCCCAGTCAATAACTTTGGCGACTTTCCAGTAATACAACGCCTTAAGCAGCGTGAAAATTTCTGGTGTGCCCGGTTTGGGGTTGGCCTTCATCAGCACCTGATTGAAATCGGGAAAACCCATGATCATTCCCGCCGGAACCCCATCAACATAGCTGAAAAAAGACAGGCGGTAATCGAAAAACTGCCCAAGCGATTTGACCATGTTATCCAGCTCGCGGGGGGTCATGGGTACGAACCCCCAGTTTTTCTCCCATGCAGCGTTATACAGGTCTTTGAATAACTGAAACTCGGCCTTCAAGTTTTTGGGATCAGTCATGCGCACTGTAATTTTGTTGCGCTTTTCGATAGCCGCGCTCAGGCGGTTCAGGCGATCCAACGTTCCGATTTCAATCGCTTTGGCAGCGCTTAGATAATAACCGTAGGTGTCCATCACGCCTGTGAAGCCTGCGCCTTCAACCAGCGCCTGATAGTAGGGCTTGTTATAAGGATATAAGATTACCGGACGGGTGAACCCTTCTACCAGCAGGCCGGTTTCTTCATGTGTGGTGAACGTTTGCGGCCCGCGCAGCGCCGTACAGCCGCGATCTTTCGCCCACTGGCGGGCTGTTTCCAGCAGGGCGCTGGCCGCTTCGGGATCATTTTCGACCTCAAACGCGCCGAACCATGCGATATTCTCGTCGTGAAATTCGTTGTGCCGGCGGTTGACCACTACGCCAATCGTGCCCAGCAGGTGATCGCCACGCCATGCCGTGAAAAAATCGCCATCCATGTATTCCCATGCCGCGCCTTTTTTCTTATCGAATAATTCGCGGCGCATGGAAAGCAGCGGCGGCACCCAGTTGGGATCGCCCTTATAGAGCGCCCATGGGAATTCAAAAAACGGTTTGAAATCGCTCTGTGAAACGACCTTGCGCACTTCAACAGACATTACGATCCCTTTCACAACAGATGTTATGTTAACGCCATTGCAAGGGAAAAAACACCTTGACAGTGCAAAGTGGCAATGATACAGTTCAGCACACAATATTCCACAGTAGCTCAACGGCAGAGCAACCGGCTGTTAACCGGTAGGTTCCTGGTTCGAATCCAGGCTGTGGAGCCTAGTTGGACACAATCCGAACATCCGATGTCATCGCTGGCATCGGATGTTTGCATTTTAGCGGGGAGTTTGCTGCTTCGTTTCGCCCTGTCTGACAAGTCCTTCAGGTAGGCGAACGGCAAATGTAGCGCCAGTGATATTTTGCCGGGCGTGTCAAAGATTTTATGAGGCAGGGAACTGGAAGACGAAAGGCGGTTCCAACTGGTAAACAAACAGCATAGTAAAACCTCGCCTGTGGCGCTTCGCTAATCATCGCTTGCAACAGCGTCCCGGTTCACTCGCCACGCCAGAACCCATCTGCTATGGTGGCCGGCTAAGGTCATTAGATAGACTCGTTTTTCTCCCCGATGAAACTAAACAGCTTGTCCAATTCTACCACCCCGGCATCGGCGGTCGGCGGTAGTTGCGCGGGTATGGGCATTGACCAGTTGATCGCCATTTGATGGCTGCCGCCTGGATAACCCGCGATGCGGCTTGTTGGCGCGTGCTTTGGCGCTTTGGGCTGGTTTTTACCCCCTGATTCTAGCGTGATTTAGCTTCTTTGAGACTCATTTTCACCAGTTATTTGACAAATCTATCGGACTTCGATATTCTGACTAATACGGATTAGTAATGCGGATTAGCGAAATTTAGAATTATTCAAAAATGAGTACCCGAAGACGCGTGACAAGCCGGCAGGTTGCTGAAAAGGCAGGGGTTTCCCAGACCACTGTTTCCTTTGTCTTGAACAACGTTAAGAGCGCCAACATCAGCGAAGAAACCCGGCAGCGGGTGAATGAGGTGGCGCGGGCGTTGGGTTATGTTCCCAATGCGTCGGCTCAGTCATTAGCGCGGGGCAGAAGCTCCAACATTGCGCTGGTCATCGGTCAGGCGCACGAACAATTCTTGATTGATGAATATATGCCCGCCGTGTTAACCGGCTTAAGTCAGGTCATTCGTGAACGGGGGTTCCGCCTGTTGGTGGAGTTTATTGAACACGGGAATCAACCGGATAGCTTCCTGGAGCTGGTACAAAGCGGGGAAGTGGCGGGCACCATTCTGAGCCTTTATAGCCCGACTCAGGAAGATATTGAGGCAGTCGTTGGCTTGGTCGAAGAAGGCTTTCCTATCCTGTCAATCGGACGGCTCCACTCCAAAATTTGTTCGATACGGCTGGATCGCATGCAAGGTATCCGGCAAGTTGTACAGCATCTTATTGATCTCGGTCACCGCCGGATCGCCTGCATTACCTACGCCCCACAGCCGCTCAATCGCCATAACCAAAGGCGTTTGCAAACCTACCGGGAAACATTGGAGAAGGCAGGAATCGCCTACGATGACTCCCTGGTTCGTTATGGCGCCTATGATCCCCAAACAGGCTACACCGCCATGAAATCGCTGCTGGATGACGGGGCAGATATCACCGCTGTCTATGCCATGAATGATGTCATGGCGTTCGGAGCGATACGCGCCATCCAGGAAAGAGGCTTGTCCGTTCCCGGCGACATCAGTGTAGTTGGCTACGATGACATCCGCCTGGCGCGTTACAGCAATCCCCCCCTCACCACCGTTCGTGAACCGGCTGTCGAGCATGGACGGCTGGCTGGCGATACCCTGATGGATTTAATCGATTCCGTCCCGCCTGCGGAGTTCCACCAAATTATACCGACAGAGTTGGTTGTTCGGGAATCAAGCAGCATCCCTAACGCCGGTTAAATACATTTTTAGAGGAGTTTTTATGGCAACAACGTTAAATGCATCGGGTTCAGGGGCGAAATCATCCGGTGGTTTGCTGAGCAAAATCACCAACAATCAGGTGATTCTCGGCTATCTTTTCATCCTGCCCAGTTTTATCGGCTTCAGCCTGTTCTTTGCCGTCCCGGCCATCCGCAGCGTCATCATCAGCTTCCATCAATGGAACCTGCTCAGTGATGCCCAATTTGTCGGCCTGGAGAATTACCAGACCTTGATTTCTGACGCGCGCTTCTGGGACTCGCTGAGAATCACATTGACCTATGTGCTGTGGAATATCCCGCTGCAAACCCTGCTGGCGCTTGGGATTGCCCTACTTATGGAGCGCGTCCACAATTCGAGCTTTCTGCGCAGCATCTTCATCATCCCCTGGTTGCTGCCGAATGTGGTGGTCGGTCTGCTCTTTTTATGGATTCTCGACCCGACACTCGGCATTTTCAACAATTTTCTGCAAGCCATTGGCATCGAGCGGCAGCCCTTCGTCGGCTCGCCCGATCAGGCTATTCCGACGATCGCCGGAGTGAACATCTGGCGGCATACCGGTTACACCGCCATCCTGCTTTTCGCGGGGTTAAAAACCATTCCGAAGGGGCTGTACGAAGCGGCACAGATTGATGGCGCAAATGGCTGGGTTCAGTTCCGCCGGATTACCTTGCCACTCCTGCGCCCGGTCTTGGCTTTCGTTCTGGTCACGTCCATCATCGGCTCGTTCCAGGTCTTTGACACGGTTTCTATCATGACGCGCAGCGCCGGCCCTGCCGGGGCATCCCGCGTGATTATCTATTACATCTATGAGCAGGTTTTCGCCCGCCGCATCAACATGGGCGTAGCGACTGCGGCTAGCGTGGTTTTGTTCCTCATCCTTGCCACCGTCACACTGATTCAAATCCGTTATTTCCGGGCCGGTAGATCCGATCTGGCAGATTACAGCTAACTCGCTGCTAAGAAAAGAGAGGATTTATTTAAGATGGCTAAAATCAGTGCCGCCACGCTGACCAAGGTGAATTACAAACAGATCGGCTTATGGCTGATCATCGGCTTGCTCGTTTTTATAGTCCTGTTTCCCTTCTTCTGGGTGGTGCGAACCGGGCTGACCAGCCCAAGAGCGCTCTATAGGGATACTTCATCGCTGCTGCCTGTAGACCCGACTACCGACAACTTCGCGCGGGTACTGGGCATTCTCGACCCCAACCGGTTGATCGAAACCGGCGCTCCCAACATCTCGGCGGGAACACTCAACTTCTGGTTGTACGTGCGGAACTCCCTGATCGTCGCCGGGTCAGTCGCCATCGGGCAAACCCTGTTCAGCGCGATGGCTGCTTATGCCTTCGCCCGTTTCAAGTTCCCGGGTCGAGACAAAATCTTCCTCATCTACCTGACAGGTTTGATGGTACCGGGCATTGTTCTTTTTCTGCCCAACTACGTCTTTGTCCGCCAGTTGGGTTGGATTGGAACATTCCAGGGGATTGTCGCCCCGTCTATCCTGATGTCCCCCTTCGCCGTGTTCTTTATGCGCCAGTTCTTCCTCAGTTTAAACCGGGAACTGGAAGAGGCGGCGTTATTGGATGGAGCATCCGCATTCGGCGTATTCTGGCGGATTGCGCTGCCGCTGATGGCCGGCCCGCTGCTTACGCTGGGGGTTCTGACCTTCATCAATAGCTGGAATGATTACCTCTGGCCGCTGCTGATCGGGCGCGACGACAGTGTGCGCGTGTTGACCGTAGCGCTCGGCATTTTCCGTGAGCAAACACCTCAGGGCTCACCCGACTGGACAGGCATGATGGCCGCTGCGGTTGTGTCGCTCGTTCCGACGTTTGTGCTGTTCATCTTCTTTGGTCGCCGGGTGGTGGATTCGGTGCAGTTTTCCGGCTTCAAATAACCCTTTCGTTCCGGGGCAGAGCTTGCTTTGCCCCTCCAAATTTTGGGCATAACGCTTGCTGCGGCAGCTTGAAATGGGGAATCCTCCCCGAACTTTAGATGGTTAATCTAGGAGAATGCTAATGAACAAGAGTAAGATCGTTCGTATCGTCCTGCTGGTCAGCCTGAGTCTGCTGATGTTCTCGGCAGTCGGCTTGACACAGGCTCAGGAACCCGTGACAATCGAGTACGTTTTGTGGGATACCAACCAGCTTCCCCCCTACCAGCAGTGTGCGGATGACTTTATGGCCGCCAATCCAAACATCACGATTGAGATGGAGCAGCTGGGTTGGAACGACTATTGGGCGTTGATCACCACCGGCTTTGTCAGTGGCGACGCGCCGGATGTTTTCACCAATCACCTGGCGAAATATCCTGAATTTGTCGCCCTTGAACAACTGGTAGACATCCAGCCGCTGGTCGAGCGTGACGGCCTGGATCTGTCCATCTACTACCCCGGTCTGGCTGATCTGTGGACGCGTGAAGGCAGACGCTTTGGCTTGCCAAAGGACTGGGACACCATCGGGGTGGCTTACAACGTAGAAGAGCTGGCGGCTGCTGGTATTGACCCGGCGATTATGGATGAGTGGACGTGGAATCCTGAAGATGGTGGCACCTTCTACGAAACCATCGCCGCGCTGACCATTGATGCGAACGGCGTGAACGCCCTCGACCCCAACTTTGACGCGGCCAATGTCACGCAATACGGTTTCGTCCGCAATGGTTCAGGCGGCTTTGCCGGCCAGACTCAGTGGAGTGGTTTGGCGGCCAGCACCGGTTGGACGTTCAACAACGGCATCTGGGGCAATGAATATTACTATGACGACCCCCGCTTCATTGATACCGTTCAATGGTGGGCAGATCTGTCCCTGGTACATGGCGTTTCTCCTTCCCAGGAAGAGCAGGGTTCACTCGGTACAACCGCTCTATTCCAGTCCGGCAGTGCGGCTATGTCCTTCATCGGCTCATGGCAAATCGGTGAGTACCTCGGCAGCGAATTCGAAGTTGGTTTTGGCCGCCTGCCCGCCGGCCCTGAAGGGCGCATGAGCATGTTCAACGGTCTGGCGGACTCGATTTGGGTTGGTAGCCCGCATCAGGAAGAAGCCTGGGAGTGGGTGAAATATCTGGCTTCTCCCGCCTGCCAATTAGTTGTCGGTCAATCTGGCGTGGTCTTCCCGGCTAGCCGTGAAGGCGCGGAAGCATCGCTGCAGGTGCGCGAAGATATGGGCGTGGATGTCAGCGCCTTTGTTGAACAGGCCGATGAAGAAGGCGGAACCTTCCTGTTCCCGATCACCGATTTCGGCGGCGAAATTTCGACCATCATGAATGAAACCATGGATAGTATCATGCTCGGCCAGCAAACGGCTGAGGCGGCTTTGCCCGTTGCCAATGAAGAGATTAACGCGCTCTTCCAGTAACCCCATGGATAAGCTCCGCTGCAAGTAAGCGATGGCCTGGTTAGCTGCCTTATTAAGGCAGCTAACCAATTAAATACAGCGTGGTCGGAAATTCATCCCGTCCAGGCTGTGAAGCGTAATGCCAAAAGTTTCAATGTGGGTGACATCAGCAGCGATGGCCGCCCAGAAGTATTCGCGGTGGATAGGAAGCTTTATCCGCCTAACAGTAAGACACTGACCTAGTGGAAGCCCGTGCTGGACTCGTGGGGCGCTCAATCGCCTGCGATTGAGCGCCCAGATATTTAGGCGAAGAACCGGTCTGTATAGACATCATGATGCACTTCGGCTACTTTATCACCGCATCGAGCGGCCACGCCAGCGAGTACTTGCCCTGTTTCCGCAAAAACGCTCCTATGATTCATGCCCTACTAGTGCTGAAATTTCGCGGTTCTGAACCGTACCAATATCCACATGCAGAAGTAAATTATCGAGGTGGCCTCGCCGGTGAAGCCAAAGCGGTCTACCTACGCCGTCATGCCCTACCCGCTGACTGCGGCTGTCTGTATGCTCGATCAGAATCGAGCGCTGGTTTATGAAATACGGCAGACCCAGAGATACTGGCTGCCGCAGTTGACTATCTAATCGTATTCAGAAAGGTTAGCTCATGCCTAAAATCACCTTCCTCGGCGCTGGCAGTACCGTATTCGCTAAAAATCTGTTGGGCGATATTTTGAGTTTCCCCGAACTGTCCTCGTCTACCATAAGTCTGTTCGATATTGATGAGGATCGGCTCAAAACCTCAGAGATGGTGGCGCATAAAGCGGCGGAGATCCTCGGCGTGAAGCCGATTATCGAAGCCACCACCGACCGCCGCAAAGCGCTCGACGGTGCCGATTATGCCCTTGCCATGTTCCAGATCGGCGGCTACAAACCGGCTAGCGTGATTGACTTTGAAATCCCCAAGAAATACGGTTTACGCCAGACCATCGCCGACACGCTGGGCATCGGCGGCATCATGCGGGCGCTGCGCACCATCCCGGTCATGATAGATATGTGCCGGGATATGGAAGACGTTTGCCCGGATGTGACCTTCCTGCAATACGTCAACCCGATGGCGATGAACTGTTGGGCGCTTAGCCGCGCAACCTCCATCAAGACCGTCGGCCTGTGCCACAGCGTTCAGGGAACTGCCGTGCAGTTGGCCAACGATATTGGCGTGCCGATTGAAGAGATCAACTATATCTCCGCGGGCATCAACCATATGGCTTTCTACCTCAAGTTCGAGCGCAACGGGGAAAGCCTCTACCCGCTGATCAAGGAGGTGCTGGATACCAACCGGCAGCCAGATTGGAATCGGGTACGCTACGAATTGTTCAGGCGCGTCGGCTATTTCGTCACCGAGTCGAGCGAACACCTCAGCGAATACGTTCCCTGGTTCATCAAACGAGATCGCCCTGATCTGATCGAATCATTCAATATCCCGCTGGATGAATACATCACCCGCTGCGAACGCCAGATTGCTGAATGGCAGTCCGTTCGGCAGCTTCTGGAAAGCGGCGTAGAAGATATGGATGTGAAGCGCAGCCATGAATATGGTTCATACATTATCCACAGCCAGGAAACCGGGCAGCCGCGTGTCATCTATGGCAACGTCCCCAATCACGGCTTGATTGATAATCTGCCCCAGGGCTGCTGTGTCGAAGTGCCGTGCCTGGTGGATAAAAGCGGCATCCAGCCCACCAAGATCGGGATGCTGCCGCCGCAGTTGGCCGCCCTCATGCAAACCAATATCAATGTCCAGTCGCTGACGGTGGAAGCCGCGCTGACCGGCAAACGCGAACACATCTACCACGCTGCTATGCTCGATCCACACACAGCGGCGGAACTCGACCTCGACCAAATCTGGTCGCTGGTGGATGACATGATCGCGGCGCACGGCAGTTGGCTGCCAGAGTTTCACTAAAGCTGAATCCCGTTCAGGCGAACACAGCCTGCCGCATCCATCAAAAGGGGAAGGGGCAGGAGTGAGGCACTGAAACGGGTTCATCTCAAAATATTTCGTGGATGAGGGCTGGTTATGCAGTTTCGATAATTGCCCCCTGACCAGCCTCATCCACGCCGCGGCCTTCAGTAAAAACACCATGCCTATTTAGCCGCCGATACGGGAAAACTTCGCCTGTACCGGGCTTCACAGCGAGAGAAAGGTTTGACACGTTGGCTCAACAAGTTTCCAGTCAGGGACTTAACTGGTTTCAGGATATTCGCTTCGGGATGTTCATTCATTGGGGACTGTACGCGATTCTGGCGAAGCAGGAATGGGTGATGCATACAGATCGGATTTCAGCCTCAGAATACGAAAAGCTGGCGTCACAATTCAATCCCACAAAATTCAATGCCGATGAATGGGTTAGCATTGCTGCCGACGCGGGACAAAAGTATATGGTGATTACCTCGCGGCATCACGAGGGCTTCAGCATGTATGACACGGCGCTCAGCGATTATAAAGTGACGAATACCCCGTTTGGGCGCGATCCGATCCGTGAACTCGCTGATGCTTGCGCGCGGCGCGGGGATGTTAAGCTGGGATTCTACAGCTCATTGCTGGACTGGCATCACCCGGCTTACCGTTTCCGCGAGGAAAGTGGCCTTGCCTGGTCGGACTATGTCGAATTTCTGCACGGGCAGGTGCGCGAACTCTGTGTGAACTACGGCGATATCGCGTGTATATGGTTCGATGGCGATTGGCCGCATCACAGCTTTAGTGAGAGCGATGCATACTTTCTGCCGGGCGGTTCGTTCGAGTACGAAAAGCTCTATGAGATGATTCACACCCTTCAGCCTCATGCTGTCGTGGTGAATAACCGTCATGGCGAACCCCTACCGGGCGAAGATGTGCAGGGCTTCGAGCAGGATTTGCCCGGCCTGAATACTGCTGGTTTCAATGCGACGACGGTCTATGATCTGCCCCTTGAAGTTTGCATGACCATCAATGATCACTGGGGTTACAGCGCGACTGACCGCAACCCCAAAACCACACGACATCTGGTACATCTGCTGGTACGCAGCGCGAGCGTAGGCGCGAACTATCTGCTCAATGTCGGGCCGACGGCAGAAGGCGTGATCATGCCGGAACACGCCGCCCGTTTACGTGGAGTGGGGGAATGGCTGAAGGTGAACGGGGATTCGGTGTATGGCACACGCGCCGGAGCGATTCCCTCTACTGAGGCGACGGTTAGTACGCGGGCAGGCGACACACATTACGTACACGTGTTGAATAATACGAGCGATTGCATAACGCTCAAGGATGTTCCGGATTCAATAACCAGCGCGCGTTTATTGAGCGATGGTTCGCCAGTCGAGATCGTGCAGCGCGGTGAGCAATGGCAGGTACTCGTGCCGGAAGAACAACGCGATCCGATTGATACCGTCCTGGTACTCTCATAA
>LMZS01000127.1 GCA_001567085.1 Chloroflexi bacterium OLB15 | reverse complement strand
TACGCGCCAGCCTATGCCTTTGGCGGGGTCGCCCGCGCTGTAGAAGGCATGGCAAAGGCTGTATTAGCGCGGGGGCATAATGTTACGGTATTGACCACCGATGCCCTCAGCCAGAGCGCGCGTTATCAAAACCATGACGATGAAATACTGGAAGGCATCCATGTCATCCGGCTTCCAAATCGCTCGGTTCAATTACGCGGCAAGGCTAATCTATCTACGCCGCGCGGGTTAAAAGATGCCGCCCGCCAGTGGCTGGATTGGGCAGACATCACCCATTTGCACGAGTTTCGCACCATTGAAAACCTGACGGTTGCGCCAATGGCCGCCGCATCACGCCGCCCGCTGGTGCTTTCGCCGCACGGCACACTGACGCAAAGCACCGGGCGAAGCCTGCTTAAGCAAAATTGGGATCGCCTGTTTAGCCGCCGCATCGCCAGGGCAATGAGCGCCGTGATTTGCCTGACTGAGGCTGAAAAAGCTGATGCCGCCGCCTTATGGAAACAATTGGGCGTTCCAGAGCCGGGGCAGTATACGATCCCGAATGGGGTAGATGCCGCCGCGTTTGATGTGCTGGAAGGCGATCTTGAATTTCGGCAGCGTTTTGAGCTAGGCGACAGCATCGTTTGCCTGTTTTTAGGCAGGCTGCACCCGCGCAAAGGGGTGCTGGAACTGGCGCAAGCCTTCAAATGGGCAAATATTCGCGATGCTAAGCTGGTGTTCGCGGGCGCAGATGATGGCGCGCTGGCATCACTTCGCCCGCTGTTGAATGATCGCATACTATATATAGGTTATCTGGAAGGGGCTGATCGGTTAGCGGCGCTGGCCGCTGCCGATGTATTCGCCCTGCCCGCCACTGGCGAAGGCCTGCCGATGGCGGCATTAGAGGCAATGGCGTCCGGGCTGCCGCTGTTGATCTCGCCGGGATGCAACTTGCCAGAAGCAGAGGAAGCTGGAGCCGCCTTGATTGCAGAGCCGCAGGTAGATCAAATTGCGCGCGCGCTCAGCCAACTGCTAACCGACTCCACGCTTCGCCATGATATGGGGCGTAAAGCGCGCGCGCTGGCTGAAGAACGTTTTAACTGGGATCGGATTGCCGCACAACTGGAAGGTGTTTATCGCCGTTATCTCTAACTCATTTTGCTACTACAACCCTCAATCATTTGTTATGCTTAGTTTCTGCCGATACATAAAGGCTGATAGATAACGATGACAACTGACGCCATTATCGCCGCGCTTATCATTTTTCTGCTCCGGATCGTCAACAACGGGATTGGGACGATCCGTTTAATCGTGATGGCGCGCCAGCAACGTACCATCACCGTTATATTGGCCTTCTTTGAGGCGCTCACCTTTGCCATCACGATTGCTGCCGTCGCCACTGACCTTTCAAATTTGCTCAACCTTGCAGCTTACTGCGTTGGTTTCGCCGCTGGCAACTGGGTGGGCATGGCGCTTGAAGCACGCTTCATCGTCAGCTATGTACGGATTAACATTTTCGCCAAAACGCACGGCAAAGAAATCGCAGATGAGCTTCGCAAGCGGGGCTTTGGCGTTACCGCCGCGTTGGGTACCGGGCATGAAGGGCCAACCGAGATGCTGCACGCCATCGCCACCCGCCGCGATGTGCCGCAAATTGTAGAGGTCGTGAATGATATTAACCCCTCAGCCTTTACGTTTGTTGAAGAAGCGCGGGCGGTGAACAAAGGCTACATTCGCCGCCAGCAAAAGATCGACTCTCCACAGGGGTATAGTTCGTAATATTCGGCTGATCTATGTAATTCTCAGCCTCGTTTGTTATGCTTTTCACAACTTTGTGAAAGTATTAACCTATCGTTACACTTCCATCCTAAGGGCATAATAGATGCCGAGATATACAACATACATTTAATCTGATTTTTTTGAGGAGAATGTCATGCGAAAGTTTGCTTTCCTTGCCGCTTTGGTGGCAGCGCTGCCCCTGAGCATGGCCTTCGCGCAGGCCGCACCACCGGTCACAGAACTTGGAGAGGGCGAAGGCGCGCTCGATATCATCGCGTGGGCGGGATATATCGAGCGTGGCGAAACCGATCCGGCATTTGACTGGGTTACTTCGTTTGAAGCAGAAACCGGCTGTCTGGTGAACGTAAAGACGGCAGCTACTTCAGACGAAATGGTCGCCTTGATGAACGAAGGTGTTTTCGATCTGGTCACGGCTTCTGGTGACGCCAGCCTGCGTTTGATTGCAGGGGGGCGCGTGCAACCTGTTAACGTTGACCTGATCCCAAGTTGGAATACAGTAGATGAGCGCCTGCAAGAAGCCCCCTGGCACACGGTGGATACCGATGGCGACGGCGTGGCTGAACACTATGGCACGCCATATCAATGGGGCGCAAACGTGCTGGCGTACAACACTGAAGTTTTTGGCGATACCGTACCCTCAAGCTGGAACGTGGTATTTGAAGAACAAACGCTGCCAGATGGCGAAAGCAACGCTGGCCGCGTGCAGGCCTATGACGGCCCGATCTATATTGCCGACGCTGCGCTGTACCTGATGCACGCCAACCCCGAACTGGGCATCACCAACCCGTATGCGCTGGATCAAGACCAGTTCCAGGCTGCGCTTGACCTGCTGCGCGGTCAGCGTGAGCTGGTTGGCCGCTACTGGCACGACGCCTTCATTCAGATTGACGATTTCACCAACGAAGGCGTGGCCGCCTCCAGTTCATGGCCGTTCCAGGTTAACCTGCTTCAGGCTGCTGGCGAACCAATTGCCAGCGTGATCCCCGATGAAGGCGCAACTGGCTGGGCAGACACCACCATGATGCACGTCAACGCCCCGCACCCGAACTGCGCTTATATGTGGATGGAACACTCCCTCAGCCCACAGGTTCAGGGCGATCTGGCTGCATGGTTTGGCTCAGTCCCCTCGGTTCCTGCCGCTTGCGAAGGCAATGCGCTGCTCGGTGAATCCGGCTGCGAGATCAACGGCTTCGGCAACTTCGACCAGATCGCATTCTGGCGCACGCCGGTCACTGCCTGCGGCGATGATCGCGGCGATGTATGTGTGCCCTACTACGAGTGGGTTACGAACTTTATTGCGGTCATCGGCGGGCGCTAACTCGCTCACGAAGTTTTCGCAGTGAATCCTCGCGGGCGCTGGCCGGGATGGCAGCGCCCGCATTTTGAAAATATACGAATCGCTAAATCAAAATATAACCATAATCAGGGATCGTCCCCTTTCCGCAAAGGAGAGGGTAAGGTGAGGGCAAGATGAAGCAGTATAAGTTATGGATCAACAACGCCTGGGTAGACAGCATTGACGGGGCGACCATGCAGGTTGAAGACCCTGCCACCGGCCAGCCAATTGCTGAGGTAGTTAATGCCAGCCGCGCCGATGTAAATGCAGCCGTTTCAGCCGCACGCGAAGCCTTTTATGATGGCCGCTGGTCGCGGCTGACGCCTTCTGAGCGCTCGCTCGCCATCTGGCGGTTGGGGGATTTGCTGGAGCAGCACAAAGAAGAATTCGCGCGCGCCGAAAGCGACAACACCGGCAAACCCTATGAGTTTGTCAGCCTCGGTGCGGATATGCCCTTTGCGATTGACAATCTACGCTTCTTTTCAGCTGCCGCCCGTGATTCACATGGGCATACAGCGGGCGAATATGCGAAAGGCTTCACCTCGATTTACCGTAAGGAACCGGTAGGTGTGGTCGGGCAAATCACGCCCTGGAATTACCCGCTGATGATGGCGATCTGGAAAATTGGCCCGGCGCTTGCCGCGGGCTGCACGATTGTGCTCAAGCCCGCCCCTTCTACGCCGATCACCACGCTAATGCTGGCCGAATTATGCGCCGAAGCCGGAATTCCAGCGGGCGTGTTCAACGTGGTTACTGGCGATAACGAAACCGGGCAAGCGCTGGTTGAGCATCCTGATATCCGCATGGTCAGCCTGACCGGTTCCACCGGCACCGGCAAGAAAATCATGAAAACTGCTGCCGATACGCTGAAGCGCGTGCATCTGGAACTGGGCGGCAAAGCGCCGTTCATCGTATTTGACGATGTGAATGTGGAAAATGTGGCCGCTGTCGCCAGCCTGACATCAACCTTTAACACCGGTCAGGACTGCACCGCTGCCACCCGCCTGTACGTGGAAAGCAGCCGCGCCAACGACGTGATCGAAGCAGTGGTAGAAGCCATGCGCGCGATCAAGGTGGGCCGCCAGTATGATGAAGGCGTCGCAATGGGGCCGCTGATTTCCGGCACACAGCTTGAGCGTGTGAAGGGCTTTGTTGACCGCGCCCGAAGCGCAGGCGCAACGGTGCTGACCGGCGGCGAAGCGATTGATATGGGCGGCGGCTATTTCTATGCCCCCACTGTGATCGTGGATGCCGACCAGAAATCGGAAGTGATTCAGAGCGAGATTTTTGGCCCGGTGCTGACCATCAACACCTTCAAGGCGGAGGCGGAAGCGCTGCAATTGGGCAATGATGTGCTTTATGGCCTTGCCGCCAGCCTGTGGACACAGGATATTGGCCGCGCCATGCGCCTGAGCCGCGATCTTGAGTTTGGCACAGTATGGATCAACGATCACATTCCGCTGGCCTCAGAAACACCGCACGGCGGTTTTAAGCAGTCTGGATTCGGCAAAGATTTATCTGCTGAGTCGGTGAATGACTATCGCATCACCAAGCACGTGATGATCAAGAATTCGTAATTGAAATCTGCTTCATGATCGCCATCGCGCATCTGGCTTTTAACCTTAAGCACCCCTTTCTTTTGCGCCGCAAACGCCGGTTTAGGTTGGCGTTTGCGGTGGGCGAATATTCCGCAGTTGCCATCAGTTTTCGCAGCGCGCTTCCCGCAAGCCGCGTGCTATCGCTAATACACGAGTGAACATGGACTCTTCAACACAGGATCGCTCTATCGCCGTTCGTTTCACCAACGTATCGCGCCATTTCGGGACGGTGCGCGCCGTTGAGGGTGTGTCTATGGAAATTTACGACGGCGAATTCTTCTCGATGCTTGGGCCTTCGGGATCAGGCAAAACCACCTGCCTGCGAATGATCGCTGGCTTTGAGCAGCCCACATCCGGCAGCATCCGTTTGCATAACAAGGAAATTGCCGGCGTCCCGCCTTTCGAGCGCGATGTAAACACCGTATTTCAGGATTACGCGCTGTTTCCGCACATGACCGTTGGCGATAACGTCGGCTATGGCCTGATGATCCGCAAAGTGCCGAAAGCAGAACGGGAAAAACGGGTGGCCGCGATGCTCGATCTCGTCCGCCTGCCCAATATGCAGAAGCGCAAGCCATCGCAGCTTTCGGGCGGCCAAAGGCAGCGCGTGGCGCTGGCGCGCGCGTTGATCAACCAGCCCGGCGTGCTGCTGCTGGATGAGCCGTTAGGCGCGCTTGACCTGAAGTTGCGGCAGGAAATGCAGTTTGAACTGAAGCAAATTCAACA
>LMZS01000126.1 GCA_001567085.1 Chloroflexi bacterium OLB15 | reverse complement strand
ATGATCCAGATCATAGATGGATCCATCTGCTTTTCATCCTTGCGTTTACATTGGAATATGAGAACAGTATATGCCAGAAACAGGGTTCAATGCTATAGTGTTAGACGAAAACTAATCTTTTTATCAAGTGAGGCTCTTACGTGGAGAATGTGCCGCCCACCGCCCCTACCCTACGCGCCAATTGGCTTTCGATCACGGGTTCGGTACGCGATCACAATGAAGATGCAATTGGAATTTACGAATCTTCGCCAGCAAGCTTCTTTGTTTTATGCGATGGCGTAGGCGGCGCTGAAGCAGGCGAGTTCGTCAGCGAATTTGCCGTCAAGCGAATGTTAAAAGCCTTTCACGAAGCGCCAAAACTACCCAGCACCAACTGGTCAGCAGTGATGGAAGCTGCTCTGCGTGATGTCAACAGTGAGGTACGGCGCGTCGCTGATGAAGCTACTGCGCGCAGCGGCAAACCGGTGATGATGGGCAGCACGATGGTGGCTATCGTCATACACGGATGGAATGCTTTTGTCGCCCATGTTGGCGACTCGCGTTTATACCACTGGCGCGCGGGTGGCATTGTTCAGGCCACTGAAGATCACTCCACCGTTTCTACGATGATGATCCCCGCCGTTAATCCCGACGGCTCAATCAAGAAAAATGTCTTGATGCGCGGCATCGGTAAAGGCGCCACTATCGAACCAGATTTGCTGCTGCTCAATTTGCAACCGGGCGATAAGCTGCTGATGTGTTCCGATGGCATGAGCGACAAAATCACGGCTGACGAAATTGCCACCGCCTTCAACACAATGCCCCTCATATCAATTCCGGAATATCTGGCGCGCACCGCCGATACCCGCATGAGCAAAGACAACATCAGCGTCATCACTATCGAAATAGATAGCATGGCAAAGCCCAAAGAATATCAAGTTCCAGAACAGGAGCGCGCCTTTTACGGCTATAATTCACGCTGGGCGACGACTAATTTCCAGGCAGCGGGCGTAAACGTCGGCAGCGGTGGCGCTGGCAGCAAGCGTGGTTGGCTGCTTTTGCTGCTGGCGATCATCGCAGTTATTGTGGTCGGGGCGGTGGTAGTTGTCGCTTCAGGCGGCGGCGGGGCAGTGGCAGCCCCGGCAACTGCGACAGTTGAGCCAAAGGGTGAGGTTATGCAAACACAGGAAGTGACTCCAACCGCAACCCCTGCGCCAACAGATACGCCAACGCCAACTGAAACGCCGGTGCCAACGGACACGCCAACACCAACTGAAACGCCGGTGCCGCCCACCGCGACGTTACGATCTTAGAAAATTTAGCGCTTTTAAGTGCCCGCCCTGACAATTCTGGCATAATCGCCTGAATGCAGATGCGCCGCAGAAACAGGTGGAGGGTTAAACGAATGACGAAGAAACTGCTACTGGTTACAACGTGCCTTATTTTTAGCCTGCTCACAGGTGTTCTTGCACTTTATGCGCAGCAACCAGGCATCACTACCAGCGCAGAACCCCAATTTTCGGCGTATACCTGTACCTTTAACACCGCCACCAGCCGCGCCGAAATCCGGGCTACCTTGATTGACGGTACCGGCAGCGCCATTCCGCCAGAAAGCGCCACCTTCTCCGTATCTCGCGTGGGGGCTAGCGCGCCACTGCCGCCAGATGCCGCCGTCGTCACTGCTGCCAACCCACGCGCGCCGGTACAAATGATCATTGTGATGGATGTCACCTCAACCATGCCGCTTGAGCAGGTTCGCAATGCGCTGCTCAATGGTTTGCTTGCGCCGATGCCATTTGAAGATTCGGTAGCGCTAATTACCTTCGCCGAAACCCCCAGCGCTATCAGCCAGTTCTATAACGACAAGAACGCGCTATATAACGATCTGCTTTTCACATTAAGCTTTCAAGATTCGCCTAACCATCTGAATGATGCGATTCTCGCTGGGCTGGAAGCCACTCAACCGAACAGCCCAACTCGGCAGGTTGTGCTGGTTATTACCGACTCTACGCCGCAAGCTGAGCAGGCCACACAAGAAGAATTGATCACTCGTGCACAGGCTTCGCACACTCAAATCATCCCGATTGCGCTGCACAATTTATCCGATACGCCAGATGATGAAGCGCTGTTTGCGTTGGCAAATGCCACGCGCGGCTACGGCTATGCTTACGACGGTGACAAGCGTTCAGAAGCGATTGAAGCCGGACTCACCAATATCTTTGGCCGCGTCCTAAACACGCTGAACAGCGAAGTTGTCATCTCGGTAGACTTAACCGGGCAAACACCAGACGAAACCGGCTTTATCCCCTTTGATGTAACTGCTGAACCCAACAGCGGCGGCACGCTCACTGACCGTGTAAGCTGCCCGCAGCCACCCGCCGTAGTTGATCCTAACAGTTCAGAGAACCCCCTGCCGCAGTTTGCGGTTGCTTCACCAATGTGGTTGAAGGTTCGCGCATCAACGATTCCGGCACGCTGGAAGTCGCGGTGCAGCCATTCGATCAGCTTCCGCCAGATGCTCAATTTGTGTTCTGGTTGGATGATGAAATCACTTCAGAAAGCCCGGAAGCCATTTTCCCCTTTGACCCGCAGGCACTTAATCCGGGGCGTCACGCGGTGCGCGTTGAACTTCGCAACAGCAGCGGTGAACGGCTCGCCACCACGCCAACCATTAACCTGTTCACTCGGCGCGTGCTCAACCTGACAACCGCTTCAGGCAATACGACGCAGTTATCTGGCCCGGTCACTATTCAGGCCAATAATGTCACAGACAATATGAGCGAGATTCAGTTCCGCGCAGCACAGCCCAATAATCCTGAGGTGTCCTTCCCCATTGGCACCGTACAGGTTGCAAATGGAGTCGCGGCGCTGGAAATCTCAGATATTCAGACGATTGCTAACAACCTGTTCCCGCCAGCCGAAGGGCAGGAAGGCTGGAACCTGCTGATTACAGCGAGCGCGCCATCTTCCACTGCTGGCGATCCGCCGCTGGGCGAATCAGTTGCGCCGCTGGTATTGAGCGTTGCGCCAAAACCAGCTTTCTCTATTGAAGAGGTGGCCAAAAGCCCGATCCCGCCGATCATCCTCGC
>LMZS01000125.1 GCA_001567085.1 Chloroflexi bacterium OLB15 | reverse complement strand
GCCGGGCCATCTTCATCGGGCAGGTTGGGCGCGAAATCTTCTGGCAGGCCAACCGCCAGCACATGCCACAATTCCCCGATGCTGGTATGACCCGCGTGCAGTTCCGCGCCTAAAATGGTGGTGAAATCTGCGGTGCGAAACGGCGTGGTATCAGTGATCGGGTATTCAAACTGGCGCATAAAATGGTCGGTGATCGAAAGAAAATCGTAGCCCATCGAGCGATAGAACGCGCATACCTGCTCAGGCGTTTTAGTGCCGTCTGAGCAGGTGGAATGGGTATGTAAGTTGCCGCGCCAGAACTTGCCGGGTTTGTTGAAAGGGAGTTGGTTCATTAGATTGTTCGCAGGAAAGACTGCCCAATTAAACTAAGTGCGTACTGAATTTGTTCGGCATCATCAACCTTAAATTGAGTTTCTCCAGTACCCCAATGTCCAACGCTAGAGACATCACGGGCTAATTCCTGGGGATCATCCAGCTCATTGAAGGGGATATCAATAGTGATCTTTAAACTTTTTGAGAGTAATTCAATTTCACAGAAATTTTTCCCATGCCGGTAGGCAATATAAAGCTTGTTTGCCGTTTCTATGATCTCCCCTTCTTCAGTTGCAAATTCAAAAATACCTTCCCGAATCGTCGAAAATAGATTTATTGCAGATTCTTTCTTGCCCTGAAGATAAGAACTAACCGTATAGTTAGGCTTTTCAGAAGGTTTGTCATTAACTTTTGGCTCAGCGGATGACATGGTGTGATTTTGCCGCGGTTGACCATAAACTTGCTCTAGGAAAAACAGATCATCACCATATAAAACGTATCGCCATAGTTCAATGCCATCGCCCATGCGCTTAACCGCGTAGGTATCCCACTTAGCAAACGATTGAGCGATTATGAGAAGTCTAGGGTTATCCCAGAATATTTCAATTCCAGTACCAAGGGCTTTTTGTGCAGCAACAACAAAATCGCCGCGATGATCTACAAGCCAATTGAGATAGTAAAGGCCTTGATTGATGACGCTTTCTTTCTCTTCGCGTTTGTATTCAATGATGGTCGGAGAGCCGTTGCTATCTAGCCCAAGGGTGTCTATCCGCCCTGGTTGTTCCCCTAAGATAGTATATTCTGAAGCGACGAATCGAATATTGAAAAGACTAGCCAGGTTTTTTTCTATAAGTCCGTGAAGATCGCGCTCAAGGGGGAATCTCCCTGCGGATATTTGATGTGTAGTTGAGTGATTATCAATCCTGAAAAGTGGCATGGCAGTGATTCTCACTAAGTTATTAGTTGAAATGAATGAGACGCAGCATGTCGAAAAGGCTTGCTGCGTCTCGTCCCATTTGAATTAGAGTTGAGCTGGCACGCGTTGATGCCATTCGGTAGCTTGCTCGTAAGCATAGCCTGTTTTCAGGATCGCTTCTTCGCCAAATGCCGGGCCGATCAACTGCATTCCGATAGGCAGTCCGTCCCCATCAAAGCCGCAGGGCAGGCTCATGCCGCACACTCCGGCAAGGCTGGCCGGTAGGGTGAACACGTCTTCCAGATACATCGCCAGCGGATCAGAACTGTTCTCGCCAATGCGGAACGCGGTCTTGGGCGTAGTTGGTGCGGCGATCACATCCACTTTAGTGAACGCTTCATCAAAATCGCGCTTGATCAGCGTGCGTACCTGCTGGGCTTTGCCATAGTAAGCATCATAATAACCGGCAGACAGGGCATACGTACCCAGCATGATGCGGCGCTTCACTTCTGCGCCAAAGCCTTCCCCGCGCGTGGCTTTATAGGTAGACCACATCTCGCCTGTTTCAACACGTTTGCCAAAGCGGATGCCGTCATAACGGGCAAGATTGGCGCTGGCTTCGGCTGGCGCGATGATGTAGTACACGGGCAGGGCGTAGCTGGTGTGCGGCAAACTCACTTCGACAATTTCCGCCCCCAGCGCTTTGAGCTGCTCAATCGCCGCGCGCACCGATGTTTCCACGTCGCTTTGCATGCCGTCAATGAAATATTCTTTCGGCACGCCTACGCGCAGGCCCTTGATATCACCTGTCAGGCTGGCGCGGTAATCCGGCACAGCGGCAGGCAGGCTGGTCGCATCCAGCGGATCGTATCCGGCGATCACTTGCAGCAGTTCGGCGGCATCGGTCACGGTGCGTGCCAATGGCCCGGCACAGTCCAGCGACGAACCGAAGGCCACCAGCCCGTAACGCGATACCCGCCCATAGCTGGGTTTCAGACCGACCACGCCGCAAAATGCGCCGGGCTGGCGAATGCTGCCGCCGGTGTCAGTTCCCAGCGTGCCTAATGCCATGCCTGCTGCCACCGCCGCTGAACTCCCGCCGCTGCTGCCGCCGGGAACGCGATCTGTGTTCCACGGATTGCGGGTGATTTTGTATGCAGAGTTTTCGGTAGACGAACCCATCGCGAATTCGTCCATGTTCAGCTTGCCCAGCATCACCATGCCCGCTTCTTCCAGCTTTTTCACGCAGGTGGCGGTGAAAACAGGCTTATAGCCCGTCAGGATTTTTGAGCCGCAGGTGGTTTCAATGCCATCGGTTGACAGCACATCTTTGATTGCCAGCGGAATGCCTAACAGCGGGCGATCATCCCCGCTGGCGCGCATCTGATCCGCACGTTCGGCATCCGCTAATGCGCGCGCTTCGGTCACGGTCAGGAAGGCTTGAATTTGCGGGTCAATATTAGCGATACGTGCCAGATAGGCCTGTGTCAGTTCAACGGCGCTGATTTCACCACTGCGCAGCAGCGCGCGCGCTGAAGTGAGCGTTAATTCTGTCAGATTCATGGGTTGTTCCCGGTGATTAGAACTTTGCTTCTATAAACGTGGCGAAGTATAGCATAAACCCTGCGTGCTGGGCGGGGGTCTGCTGCCGCGCATTTGCCCTCAAATGTGCGCTTTTTCTGCCGATCAGCCCTTGAAGAAATATACGTCGCCATCTTCGCGTTGAAGGGCGCCGGTATCGCCCAAATATTCCAGATGGGCAAGCGTTTCCGCCAGCGCGAAGCGTATTTCATGCTGCGTAAGCCGGGAAAGATCGAAAATCTCGCCCGCCGCCTGAAACACGGTGATTCCGCGCGCCGATTTCTCGTGCAGCAGCGCCAAACGCTGCGCATGATGCGCCTGTAATTCGTTAATCCGCGCTTGCCAGTTATGAATCACCGATTTATGGCCGGGCAGCGCCAGCTTAACCGGCAGATCGCACAGCGCATCCAGCGAAGCTAAATAGCGTGCCAGCGGCGCGGGATCGCTTTCCGGCCACAACCCGATATTCGGCGTGATCTTCAGCAGCACGTGATCGCCTGAAAGCAGCAGTTCTTCCGGCGCGTGATAGAAAAGCGCCTGCCCATCAGAATGACCGGGCGCGGTAATGATGCTGAAGGTGCGATCTCCAATCACGATCTGCCCATCGGCGGGAAGCGGCTCAATCTGTTTTGGCAGCGGCGCGGTCAGGGCGGCGGTGCTGTTCCCTGCCTGTATCGCCGTTTCCACCAGATTTTCAGGCAGCCCACATTTTTGAAAATAATGGCGCATGTTCACTTCCCGCGCCGCCCACGCATACCAGATATAGTGAACGGTGTGCAGCTCACGTTCAGATATGTAAATTGGCGCGCCACTTTGGGATTGAAACCAACCTGCCATGCCGAAGTGATCGGGGTGCATGTGGGTGAGGATAATTTTACGGATATCCTCTTTCGGATTGATGCCCAACTGCTCGAAATATGCGAACCACGCCGCTTGCGCTTCAGGCCAATTTAAGCCGGTATCAACGATTGTCCAGCCCGAACCATCGCGCAGCAGATAACAGAAAACATGATTTAGCTGATACGGTAGAGGGATGCGCGCCTGATAAATATCGGGCGCAACAAGATGAGCTGTAATTGCCATGTGGCGGTGACTCGTTTCATTTCGATAGGTGGCCGTTATTGCAACAACGCAGCCTCAGAACCCGGAAACTATAACATATCCCCGTATCGCCGGAAGATCGCAAAAAGACCCTGACGGCGCTTTGTGGAACAGGGCGATCCCATCACATTTTGCTGGTTTACAAACATATATCTGGTGAGGATGATGCTTGAAAACGCGGCGTTTTGAGGGAAGAAATACGCTGTGGTGACCAATTTTGAACAAGTTTACAGACTTCTACGAATTAGTCACTAGAGCATCAAAAAAGGGGAGATTTACAATGTTTAATCCAAATACTGACGTGCTGGTCAATGAACAACGGAAACAGGCGCTGCTGCGTGAAGCGCGTTTGCGCCAGCTTACCCGCGATCTGGAAGCAGATGACAAGCAGCAGCCATCGCGTTGGAAGCGGCTGATCAACGATCTGCTGCAAGGCGCGCGCGACGATCAGGAGATAACGGAGAACGCTTCGTAATGGGGCGTTCTCGCTTACCAACCTTTGGTTAGCTTGATAAACGTATAAGCCTCACTGACCGCCTTAAATTTTCGTTCCGCCTCTTCTTTCGGTAATTTGCTGACATCTGGATGTAAAGTTCGCGCCAAATTGCGGAAGGCGTTTCGCACTTCCTCATTTGTTGCCATGCCTGTTAAACCAAGCTCGGCATAGCTGCGCTCTAGTTTCGGATTCCTTATGCCCCAACGCGGCGGGGGTGCGCCTTTGCTGCGGGGCTGATCATCTTCTTCAGAATCCAGCCGCCCTGTGCCGTTGGTGGTTTTGCTCCAACTGTAGGTTTGCGTGTGGCGCATCCGCTGGCGAAAAGCGTCACGCCCGGCGGCATAATCAGGCTGCCTCCAGAAAGAGTCTGAGCCAAAATTCGCCACCAGCCAATCGCCTTTGAGCGAATTAGGGTTGCGTATCCATGCCCGGTATGAGGGCAAGTGGTTGATTTCCACGTTTGGCCCGTACCAGATTTCAAATTCATCATTCCGCCCAAAAGCCTTGAAATGCACCTGTCCGATAAGTGGCTGCCCGTTGGCATCAACGCGGTAGGTATACAGCCGATCCTTAAACAGCATATGCAGCGCCAGAAGCGTGTCGCCGGGCGATGTTTTTACGCCATCTGACGGGGCAAGGGCGGCATCAATGATGAATAACGAACTCACGCCCACGCGGGTGTTATCTTGAATGATCTTTTTCAGGCTGCGCGGCTTTACCAGTTCGTCCAGCAGGTAGATATGGATGATCGTCGCGCTCCACGTAACCGCGACAATATCGCCCTCACGGTTCAGCGCGCTGCCGCGAACGCTCTCAATTTGCCCGATTTTTTTGACCAGCCAATCCCTGACGACTTGCTTCATTTCACCGGCAAACCCAATTTGCAAACAATTTATTTTAATGCATGGTGGTATGTGGTAGTAGGCAAGAGCCAGCCATATTAACGGCTTTCCAATGAGGCGATGATTTCCCTGATTTCCGGGGCGCGTTCGTCATCAGAAAAGGGCAAATAGGCGCTTAAATCGTCTATAGCCGCGTGAATATCACCGGCTGTGCTGCGGGCAGCGCGTGCCAACCCGCGATTCAGCAGGGCTTCATAGAGTTCAGCGTTCAGGCGTAAAGCGGCATCGTAATCGGCAATTGCCAGATCGAAATTATCCTGATGCGCGTAAGCCAATCCGCGATTGTAATACGCGCTGGCATGTGCCGGGTTCAGGCGCAAGGCCTCGTTGTAATCGGCAATCGCGCCAGCGAAATTGCCGAGTTCAGCGCGCACCGCCCCGCGATTTACATAGGCCAGCGTGTAATTCGGGTCAAGATGAATCGCCATATCGTAATCGGCCAGCGCCCCGTAGGTATCGTTATCGGTATACAGCACAGTTCCGCGATTGTTGTAGGCAACTGCAAGGCGGGGGGTTAGACTTGATCGCCATGTCGTAATCAGCGCGCGCGCGCTGGCCGTCGCCCTGTGAAAATGCAGCACGCCCCGGCGGTTATAGGCTTCAGCATAGCGCGGGTTCAGCGCCAGTGCCGAGTCATAATCCTGCATGGCGCCATCTACATCGCCAGCTTCGGCGCGTGCTGCCGCGCGGTTGTAGTATGCCTGTGCAGATTCGCTGATGTTCAACGCCGCTTCATGATCGGCCAGCGCCCCCTGAAGATCGCCCGTCAACCTGCGGGCTGCGCCGCGCTGGGTGAGCGCGTTGGCTGCCGTTGGATCCAATTTTAAGGCTTCTTCGTAATCGTGCAGCGCGCCAGTCAGATCGCCGCTTAACCGCCGCGCCTGCCCGCTGTGATAGTAGGTGTTCGCCTGCGGTTGCAGTTCTGCCGAACGCTCGAAATCTTTGACGGCGAGCAGTGCCGAGTCTGGATCGCTCTTGGCTTTGTAGGCGATTCCCCGGTTGAAGAAGGCGTTGGCATACTCAGGGTTAATGTGAATTGCTTCGCTGAAATCGGCAATCGCGCCGTCTAAATCGCGCAGCAGAAAGCGAATCGATCCGCGATTATTGTGCGCTGCGGCATGTTTGGGTTGGCAGTAAATTGCCGCATCAAAATCATCCTGCGCGGCTTGCAGCAAGGTGCGGGCAAAGTGCGGGTTATCGCGTGTTTCCAGCGCTTTGGCTTTGTGCGCCTGCCCGCGATTATTGTAGGCGCTGGCGAAATCCCGCTTAAGCGAGATCGCTTCGGTATAGTCGGCTAGCGCGCCATCCAGATCGCCCTGCGTTTTACGGGACATGCCGCGATTGTTGTAGGCGTTGGCAAAACGCGGGTTCAGGCGAATGGCTTCATCAAAATCAGCAATTGCCCCGACGATATTGCCCAGCGCCCGGTGCGCCAATCCGCGATTGTTATAAGCGACGGCATCCAGTGGGCGCAGGCGCAGCGCGGCGTTGTAATCATCCAGCGCGGCGGTCACATTCCCCCGCCGCATATGAATCAGACCACGCTGAAAATAGGCTTCGGCATAATCGGGATACAGGCGTATTACCTCGCTTAACAGCGAAACCGCGCCGCCTTCACCAACCTGCAGCAGGGCAAGGTTGAACAACCCTTCAGCCTCAATTTGTTCGGCGGTCACAGGCGTCAATCGCTGCACGCGGCTCAGCTTGCGCATCCCTGCGGGGTCGCGCATGGCCTCGCTGTTCTCCGCTGCGCCTGATTCCTGTAGTCGCTCAATCAGTTTACGCACGCCGAATTGAATATCATCGCTGGGGATTGCGATCACGCTGGCGTTGCTGGTCTGGCGCACGCCGGGCAGCCGAACCGTATCATCCAGTTCCGCGCCATGCGCCAGCAGCAGGGTGATCCGGCGGCCTGTTCTTTGCGCCATGTTTAATTCGCGGGTTAGCCGGTCATCTGCCGGCGTGTTTGCCAGCGCCGCTGGCGTGAGCAGCAAAACAAAATGACTGCGCGCGGCAATTTGCGTTTCAGCGGCAGGCGAAATGAAATCATCCGGATCAAGAAAAATGTTGACGCCAGCCGATGAAAGGACGCGATACACCGCCAGCGCCATGATCCGGCTTACATCGCGCCGGTGACTCAGGTAAACAGATGAATTCATTCAGTATGCCGCCGCTGCTGCAAGGGCTGAGATTTTCATGTGCCGAATCTTAGCGTTAGCACTATCTGCGCGTCAAGCGAAGCGCGCAGATCTGCCGGGCAAACGGCGTAAAACATCATGATATTTGTGCCAGCCCCCTGCATACCAGAACAGACCATGTTGATTTGACAAGCGCCGCTGCTACCGCTGATTATAGAAACGGATTAAAAAACCCCGTCATTTTACTATCAGGATGTCTTCATGGCAGTCTCAAGCCGCTGGTTGTTTCGCGCAATGTGCATCGGGCATTTCACCATTGATCTGTTTAACGCGATGGGGCCGGTGCTGCTTGCGTTCATCAGCGGTCATGTGATGGGCTTGACCAACACGCAAATCGGTATCGCCATCAGCGGTTATCAACTGGCGGGGGCGTTCAGCCAGCCGTTTTTCGGCTTTCAGGCAGATAAAACCGGCGGGCGCTGGTTGGGCGCGGGTGGGGTTGCGTGGACGCTCTCATTTCTGGTGCTGGCGATGTTCGGGGCGACCACCGGCCAATACTGGGCGATGTTAGTGCCGTTTGTGCTGGCGGCGCTTGGCAGCGGCGCGTTTCACCCCATCGGCGCGATGTACGCTTCAGAGGTGAATTCTACCCGCGCGGCGCATTACACATCGATCTTTTTCCTCAGCGGGCAGCTTGGCGGTGGTTTGGGGCCTGCGCTGATCGGCTTCCTGCTGGATCGTTACGCAACCCAGAATAACCTGTTCACTGCGGCGTTAGGCCCATCGGTGCAAAACCAACTGATTGAGCATGGCACGCTTTCGCCGGTTGCCGCGCTGGCATTGATTGCGCTGCCGGGGATTCTGCTGCTGTTGTTTTCCATGCCCTCGCGCCTGGCATATGTGCAGACGCGCTCGCATAAGACCAGCGCCGAAAGCGGAAGGGCGATGCCTGTTGCTAGCGGCGTGCTGGTCTATCTGGCGCTGACGATTGCCATGCGCGCGCTCGCCAATCCCGGAACAGCCGCGTTTATCCCGCGCATTTTCCAGTTGAAAGGTTGGCCTGCCAGTGAATATGGCGCGTTAAGCGGGATGTACTGGTTTGCAGGGGGCATCGCTGGCGTCCTTTTTGCCCGTTGGGCAGCCCGTTTTGGTACGCGCATCGTGATCGGCCTAACGTTGATACTGGGCGGCCCTACGCTGATGCTGCTGCCAACCGCGGAGAGCGTTCCGGCGGCGCTGCTGTTGGCGCTGTTGACCGGCGCGCTGACCGGCGGCAGTCACAGCCTGCTAGTGGTCATGGCGCAGCAGATTATGCCTGCGCGTAAAGGCTTCGTTTCTGGCCTGTCGCTGGGCTATATGTTCGGGATGGGCGCATTGGGCACGCTGTTAATTGGCGCGATGGCCGACAAGATCGGCCTTGCATCTGCTTTTCAGGTGGTCGGCGCGATCACGATCATCACCGGCCTGATGGCGCTTAAGCTGCCTGCGGAAGTGCTGCTTCAGGCGAAAGCTTCTGTTGAAACGGCGCCCGCCGCCCCGGTTGAAGCCATCGAAGCGGCCACGAGTTAACCCCTTGAAGCTGCCGCCGCTTTTTGTGTTCGCGATTATTTTCGCGTAGCACTTACCTCCCAATTCACGCTGCGCGCTCATACCTTAATCCTGAGTGTGTCGTAGGCGCGACAAATCAGGTTAAAATGAAAGTTGTGTTTTTCATTTCTAACCTGTCTTCATTGGAGGATGCCGTGAGCGAAGACAAGTACGTCATCGGCCTCACTGGCAATATCGCGGTTGGCAAGAGCGTTGTTCGGCAAATGCTGCAACATCTTGGCGCCTACACCATTGATGCTGACCAGCTTTCGCATCAAGCCACTGCCCCCGGCGCGCCCGCTTATCTGCCTACTGTCGAAATGTTTGGCAAATTCATCCTGAACGGGGATGGTACGGTAAATCGCTCGCTGCTTGGCAGCATCGTGTTTAGCTACCCGGACGCGCTCGCCAAATTGGAAGCGATTGTGCATCCTGTAGTGGGTCAGGCGATGGCCGCGCTGTTGGCGCGCGCTAAACAGCGGGTGATCGTGATCGAAGCCATCAAACTGCTGGAAAGCGAAAATCTGCGCGCGATGGTTGACTCGGTGTGGGTTGTGGATGCCTCTGCCGACGCGCAAATTAAACGCCTGACCGAACGCCGCAAAATGTCTGAAGACGAAGCGCGCCGCCGCATCCTTGCCCAGCGCCCGCAAGCAGACAAGATCGCCAAAGCCAATGTCATCATCATGAATGATGGCAATGTTGAAGATACCTGGAAGCAGGTGCAAGCCGCGTGGAGCAACCTGCCGGCAAAGGCGCGCGGCGTTCCTGAAACACCGCCAGCGGGAGTCAAGCCGCTTTCTGGCGCGGCTTCCGGCGCTGCCGGGGGTGAAGTCAGGAAATCTACCGGGATGCACTATTCGATTTCACCAGGGTTTGAGATCGTGGTGCGGCGCGGCATGCCGACCAATGCAGAGCTGATCGCGTCATTCATCAGCGTGTCTACGAAACGCGAAGTCAGCCGCATGGACGTGATGTGGGCATTCGGGCAAAAGAGCTATCTGCTGGTGCAGGAAATGCAGGGTAGGGTTGTGGCGCTGGCTGGTTGGCAGGTTGAAAACCTGATCACCCGCGTGGATGAGTTTTATGTGGCGGCAGATGTTCCCCGTGAACCTGTCGTGCGCGCGTTAGTGAATGCGGTTGAAGAAGCCAGCCGTGAGCTGCAAAGCGAAGTGAGCTTTGTGTTCTTGCCCAAATCCACGCCCGCCGATATTGGTCAGGCATTTTTGGGCGCTGGCTACCAGCCCATGAAACTGGATGAAATCAAGTTCCCTGCGTGGCGCGAAGCTGCGCACGAGTTGATCACTTCAGAGAACATCGGGCTGATGAAACAGCTTCGCGCAGACCGCGTGATGAAGCCCATATAACCTGACGTATTCAACCAGTCACGTTTTGTAAGGGCGGCGTAAGATGTCGCCTTTTTTTCGCCTCACCCCGATGACACGCGTATCACAAATTCACGCGCCGTGAATCAGGTCGGTCTGGCGCCTAACGCGGCACTATTCAACTGGCGCAGCCAGATACCCATCTGTTCTGGCATACCGGGTTGGTCATTCTCCAGCCACCAGAGGATCGCCCCAACCACCGCGCTGGCGATATAATTCAGCCGCATTTCCAGCGGCGGGGTGTTCGGGTCTGTGGGCGCACCCTGCAATGAAAGCAGATAGCGGAAGCGTTCGGCGATATTCTCGCGGAAGCGCTGGGTGAACAGCGGATCGCCGTTTTGACCGAGCATCACCCGGTAGAAATCGGCAAATTGCTGCACGTGTTTCAGCAGTTGCAGCGGGCCGGTATGTAGCCCATCGTTTTCGCTAGGCGCTGGCGTGGTCAATTTGCCAACTTCGGCAGCGTATTGATCCAGCAAATCGTATTTATCAATATAGTGGCGGTAAAAAGTTGATCGATTCACCATCGCCCGTTCGCAAATATCGCGTACCGTCACGGCAGCAAACCCTTTTTCGACGGTCAACTCGATCAGCGCTCTTTGCAGGGTAGTGCGAGTGCGCCTTACCCGTAAATCCTCGATTTCAACCGGGTTTTGCATCAAATCTTCTCTTTCTGCCGTATAAGCAGCATAAAGATGTGGCGTGATGGTTGACCATATTTTTATACCACATTACGCTGTCTAAGCTACATCATGTTGTTTTTGCAGCGATATGTTGGCGATAGATTCCAGGTGAAGGAGAGATCAACGTGAGCAGCGCGGCGCAGACGCTGGAAATTAACCAGCTTCGCGAACAAATTGCAGGCAGTGTTTTTACGGCGGAAGATGCGGCATATCAGGAAGCGCGTTTGGCATGGAATCGTGCAGTAGATCAATACCCGGCTTTGATTATCAAGGCGAAGAACGCGCAAGACGTGGTGGCTGGTATCCGTTTTGCCCGTCAGCATGGGTTGGGCGTTTCGGTGCAGTCTACAGGTCACGGGCTGCATATAGCAGCAAATGATGCGCTGCTGATTGTGATGGCCGATATGAACGCGGTGACGGTTGATCCCGCCGCCCGCACCGCCCGGGTTGAAGGCGGCGCTATCTGGCAGGACGTTCTGGCGGTGGCCACCCCGCTCGGCCTCGCGCCGCTGCTAGGATCATCGCCCGGCGTCGGCGTGGTTGGATATACGCTTGGCGGCGGTATCAGTTGGCTGGCGCGTAAGTATGGTTTCGCCGCTGATAGCGTTCGCTGGATTGAAGTGGTGACTGCGGACGGTGAATTGCGGCGTGTCAGCCCTACTGAGAATACAGATTTGTTCTGGGCGGTTCGCGGTGGCGGTGGCGCTTTTGGTGCAGTCACCGCGCTGGAATTTGATCTGTATCCGGTGCCAACGGTGTACGGCGGCAATCTGATTTATCCGGCGGGACTGGCGTCCGATGTGCTGCACCGCTACCGCGAATGGATTGACACAGTGCCGGATGAACTAACTTCATCAGTTGTGGTGATGAAATTTCCTGATCTGCCGTTTGTGCCTGAACCGATGCGCGGGCTGGTACAGGTCTTCGTGCGTGCGGTGTATACCGGCGATGTGGCTGAAGGCGCGGCGCTGCTTCAGTCGTGGGTAAACTGGCGCGCGCCCATCGCCAATACGTTTGCCGAAATCCCCTTCTCGCAAATCGGCACCGTTAGCAGCGACCCTGAAGACCCGGTTTCTGCTTATAACTCAAATGAAACGCTGACGATGCTCAGCGATCAGGCTATTGAAGCCATTTTGGGCGCGATTATCGCCGATGATTCGCCGTTCTATATGATGGACATGCGGCATGGGCAGGGTGCATTACAGCATAAGAAGGCAAACCCTTCTGCGCTGAGCAACCGCGATACAAAAATATATCTGCAAATGGGCGGCGCGGCCTTCAGCCCTGAAGCCTATAAACGGGTTCAGTCAGCGGTGCAGCGTCTTAACGCAAACCTGCGTGACAGTGCGCGCGGCGGCTATCTGAACTTTATGAGCGGGCCTGAAGCAAAAGTGCGCGTGCAGTCGGTGTATCCGCCGGAAACGCTCGCCCGCCTGCAAGCCATCAAGCGTGAATACGATCCTGAAAACCTGTTTCGTTTCACTTTCCAGTTTGCGTAATACGTTCATTAAAGGGCGCGCCGGTGCGCCCTTTTCATCCCTGTTGACGATGAATCCTCAACGAATAGTGAATTTCACCCTTCGGTTCTGCGGTTATTCGCTATAATGAGGGCATTCGAGGGATACAAAATATGCAACGTATCGAAACTTTACCGCCGGTTCGCTGGGCTCGCGTCCATCCTCGCCTTGCCGCGTGGATCGTGCTTTCGCTAGGCATGATCATCCTGCTGTTGGTTGAAGCGCGTGATGTAGGTTTGCTGCCCGGCCAATGGCTGGCGCTGGTAGTCGCCTGCGTGCTGGTTGCCGGAGCCTGCATCTGGATCATTTCGTGGGAAGATGCTGATGATCGCGAGGCTGCTGAAGGGGTCACTGTGCCGCAGCCTGAACCCGAATCGGTGAGCGAAGCCCCCGCTAAAGCCGCGCTCGAAGCTGATCATAAAGCGTAGCGGGTGCGCCGCTGCCACCGATCTAACCGCGTGCAGCTCTAAAAAAGACGAAATTCGGGCGACATGACACCTCGCCCGAATTTCAATAACCTCGCTATTTCAATCTCAGTTGGCGAAATTTTCACTAAACGGGCATCCCGGCGGGCCTTCAGGTGGGTAAACCCATGTTTCCTGCACCGAGGAATCGGCAGACATAGCGCGAAACTCGTTATAGGTTGCCAGCAGCGCTTCGCAATCCCCGCGTATCTGCGCGGCCTGCCCCTGTAAATACCAGCATTCAAAGCGTCGCTCAGCAACCGGCACGTTTTGCATGGATTGAAGCGCGGCGCAGCGGTGCAGGTTGTCCTGCGCGGCCGCAAAATCGCCTTGCAAAAAGTATTCTCGCCCCAGTTGATACCATCCTTCAGACCAACCCGGCGCCAGATTGGTGACTTCGCCACAATAGCGCAGCGCGTTTTCGTGTTCGCGCAGCATACCCGAAAGCTCGCACAGCCGCAGCCGCGCCTTAACGTTGGTCGGATCAAGCGTCAGCACCTGAAAATAAGCGACGGTGGCTTCGTCGGCATCGCCTGTTTGCAAGGCATAAAGCGCGCGTTCAAAGTAAAGCGGGATCAGGCCTGCCTGCGCTTGAATGGCGGCGTTGATCGAGCGCACGGCCGCTTCGTAGTTGCCATTGTTGCTGTAGGCGATTGCCAGCGCGCGTAACGCATCAACGGCGCCTGCCCCCTGTGCTGATTCCGCCGCGCGGTTGCTCTCACGCAGCGCGTTGTCATGGCTGCCGGCGGTGCTGTAAGCCAGCGCCAGCGCTGTGCGTGCCAGCGTATGTTCTGGGCGGCGCTCCAGCACATTATTGGCCTGTGCCGCCGCATCAGCCGGGTAACCGTTCACCGCCAATGCCAGCGCATAGGCGGCTGTGATCTCAAAATTCGAGGGCGATACGCGATGCGCCTCAGCCGAAACCTCAAGCGCAGTTTCCCGGTCTGTGGCGCGGTTGTATTCGCTGTAGCTGCGGTAGATCAGCGCGCGGGTAAGCAGGTTGATGGCGGCGGCGTAGCTGTCCAGCGATTCTTTATCGCCATCATTCGCCACCTGCCGGCTCAGGCTGATCGCGTTGGTCAGGTCGCCGCGTAAAAATGCGTCAAATGCCGCGCCGAGGCGGTTATCAGATGTCGCCAGTGGGGCGGGATGGCTGCGGTTTAGCCACGTCCACGTAAGAGCCGCAGCCCCGGCAATCACGCCAAAAAGCAGGATGAATGATCCACAACCAGCGCCGCGCCGACGCCGGCGAATTAGCCGGGAATGCGAGCGAGAACTTCGCATGAAGATACTCTTATTGCAGGTTAGCGCTCATGGCGCAAGTGTAATGAACTGACAATTGAAGGTATGACGCGGAAAGTGTAACGTAATCCCGCTGCCATTGAAATATTGACCCATAGTATTAAGGTCAGTGAGCGGTTGGCTGTGTGCTTGAACCTGACTCGTTGTTGAGAACGATCTAAAAAAGCGCGCAGCTTAATACCGCATGCTGGCATTAGGCGCCGCTATTCTCGCAGAGGACGAAGATCGTGGATTGGAAACGTTGCAAAATCGAAGTGACCGTGCCCAAAGGCTCAACCAGTAAGGTGTTAGAGGCTGTTGGCAATGCTGGCGCGGGGCGCGTAGGCGAATACTCTCACTGCTCATTCGTGACCGACGGCGTCGGGCGTTTCACCGCCAGCCCGAACGCGCGTCCGGCAGTCGGCAAGCCGGGGCAGGCCAGTTTTGTGCAAGAGCAGTGTATTCAAACGTGGTGCGAGCGTTCGCAGGTCAGCGCGGTCATCCGCGCCATTCGCGCTGCCCATCCTTATGAAGAGCCGGTCATCTATATCATCCCGCTGGCAGATGAGGACATGATCTAGCGAAGGCGCTCCATTCCGTAAAGCGAATTGTGAATCAAAAAGGGCACAGTAATCATTTACCGTGCCCTTTCATTTGCCCGGTTTGAATCTGCTAGCCTGTGACCGGCGCGGTCATCGGGTCACCTTCGATTACCCGCACCAGCGGCGCGGCAATCCAGCCAATCGTCCCCAGCCACTCGGTTTGATACCAGCCGCCATCTGCTGTTCGGCCAATCACTGGCAGAATCTCGCCCCAGCCAATACGCCCGATTTGCTCTGAAGCAACAGTCGGGGCAGCGCGCAACCGAATGCCGTCTTGCGACTGCACCACAATGCCCGTGCTGCTCGCCGGTTGGCCAGATGTGGAGAACGGCCCCACAATTGGCGCGTTAAATTCGTTGCCGTTGATGAACAGGTAGTAACCCCATGCCCACCCCTGGAAGCCGCTCAGTTGCAGCAGGAACCAGCGGGCATCAGCATCACGTCCGATCACCGCGTAGGTTTGCCCGCGCAGCAGCCGCCCGACCACCGGCGCGCCGATGAATGGCTCTGAGCG
>LMZS01000124.1 GCA_001567085.1 Chloroflexi bacterium OLB15 | reverse complement strand
TCAGCAGTCAGAATCAGCGTAGCGCCATCATCTTCAAACTGGTAATGGCGTAACTGCTGGGTGTTGACGTAATCAGGGAATGAACTGCCGATCACAAAATGGGTTACGGTTTGGGCATTCTCGTCTACGACAAAGGTGCCAAAGTAGCCAAGATACTCGCTCATAGCTGTAGAAAGCGAGTTCAAAGATAGGCCGCTGCGGCGTTCACGGCGCATCAACTGAACGCTCATCCAGCCATCAGGCTGATACATCAACACACCCACCGGGTCTGCGCCGCGCGCGTCAACCGTTTCGCCATCCGCGCTGATCATGGTTTGTGATACAAGCTGCCAGGTGCCGACGAATGCTTCCGGCGCCGCCATGTTGAATTCTCCCCCCATAAAACGGGCAAAATCACTCAAACAACTCGTATACCGATGGTTGAATTAACCAGACCAACTGACCGCGCGGCGGATTGATGGAATACAGATCCAACCGCGCAAGGCCGCCACGCTTAATTTCGGCATCTGCCCCGCAAATTTGCCGGACTACGTGGCTAAAAGTGGGCTGGTGACCAACACACATCAAATCTTCGCCATCTTTCACTTCATTCAGGATGCGGGTCAGCCCCTGAATATCGAAATCCAAACCGAGTTCCTCACGGATTTCGACTGGAATATTCAGCACATCGCCCAGCAATTCTGCCGTCAGGCGTGCGCGCAGCAGCGGGCTGCTATACAGGTACGCCAGTTCAATTTCCAGCACTTTGAGCAGACGCGCGGCGTATTTTGTTCGCTCAATGCCCCGTTTGGTCAGTGGGCGGTCAAAATCGCGCTGCCCGCTTTCCGCAGGTGGCGATTCGGCATGTCGAAACATATACAGGCGCATGGCTCAATATCCTGTTAGCTTCCGAGATTGCCAGATTGTAACGTGAATAGGATTGAACGGGTGCGGCCTTACTGCATTTTTGGCACTATATCTCAATATAGTGCGTGCTGCTTCGGCGTGCCTGAAATACACCTGTAGGGAGCATGAGATGCTATGCCCCCTACACATCAACATATGCGAGGTTTCTACGTCTGCGGCGCTAAATAGATAATCGTCACGCCGTCGCCGCCTTCTTTGGGCGGGGCGCTGACCACGCGAGCGATCAACGTATGCTGGCGCACGCGCTCTAATACCGCCTTACGCAGCGCGCCTGTGCCTTTGCCGTGAATGATGCGGGCGAAAGGCAAGCCGGACATATAAGCGGCGTCAAGGTATTCATCCAGCTTATTGATCGCCTCTTCCACCCGCATCCCCCGCAAATCGAGATCAAGGCCGGGCGAAGCGACGCGGGGCGCGGCGACTTCATCCACTTTTTCATAGGCGCTGCTGTGCTTGCGTTTGGTCACTTTCTTCTCGGCTTTGGTCGGCTGGCGCAGTTCGCGCAGTTTAGCGCGCACCTTCAGCGAGCCGATCTGCACCATCGCTTCTTCGCGGTCAAGCTCGACCACTGTGCCTTCTGCCTTTAACGTCTCCAGCCAGACGGCATCATTCAGACGTGGCCGCCAATCCGCGCCAGCTGGCATTTCAACTTCATCAGCAATTGGCTCATTCAAATTACGCTCTACGCGATCAGTCGCCGCCTGCACTTCACGCAGCGCTTCCAGTGGCAGCGAGGCTTCACGCATTTCGCTGCGCAAGCGTTTGATCTCACGGCGAAAATCGTCCAGTTCTTTTTGCATATCGCGGCGCGCGCCAGCGATCACATTGCGGCGCTCATCTTCGGCGCTGCTGAGGCGGGCGCTTAACTCGGCGCGTTCTTCTTCCGCCTCTTCGCGCAAATTACGGATGATCTGCTGCTGGCGGCGGATGTCTTCACGGGTACGGTGAATCTCATCGAGCAGGTCATCGGCCACTAAATCTTCGGTGGCGACCATGTTGCGCGCATCCTCGATGATTTCCTGATTCAGCCCCAAACGGGTGGCAATCGCCAGCGCATTGGAGCGCCCCGGCAGCCCAACAATCAGGCGATAAGTTGGCGCTAAGGTTTGCAGGTTAAATTCGACGCTGGCATTACGCACGCCGGGGGTTTCAACGCTGTAAATTTTCAGTTCCGGGTGATGGGTAGTGACCATCGTGGTGACGTGATGCGCGAGAAGGTAGGTGAGAATAGCGCGTGCCAGCGCTGAACCTTCCGCCGGGTCTGTGCCCGCCCCCAACTCATCCAGCAGCACCAGCGAATGTTCATCGGCCTCGCGCAAAATCTGGATAGTGTTGGTCATGTGCGAAGAAAAGGTGCTCAGGCTTTGCTCGATGCTTTGCTCGTCACCAATATCCGCATAGACGCCGCGAAATACCGACAACTGCGCCTCTTCAGCAGGAACATGCAAACCGCACTGTGCCATCAGGCAGCAGAGGCCAACGGTTTTTAGCGAAACCGTCTTGCCCCCGGTGTTTGGGCCAGTGACCACCAGCACCCACGTATTCTCGTCAAAATCAACATCAATCGGCACGACATTGCCGGTTAAAAGCGGGTGGCGCGCGCCCTTCAGACGAATTGAACTGCCGGGATGATCGGGATTCGGTCTGGATGAAAACTCAACCAGATCCGGTTCAACGGCGCGCAGGGCTTCAGCGTAACGGGCTTTAGCGAGGATCAGATCGAGCTGTGCCAGCACATCTACTGTGCGCACGATGGCATCCGCATCCTGACCAACCATATCGGAAACAGCCAGCAAGATGCGGCGAATTTCTTTTTCTTCGTCTAATTGCAGTTCACGCCACTTGTTATTCAGCTCAACGGTTTCCAGCGGCTCAATGAACAGGGTAGCGCCACTGGCCGAAGAATCATGGACGATTCCGGGAATTTTGCCTTTATGATCGGCCTTCAAGGGGATGACATAGCGCCCATTACGCATGGTGAACAGCGGCTCTTGCAGCATCGGTTGGTTGGTAGAGGACGTGACCATGCGCTGAAGTTTGGTTTGCAGGCGATCAAAAGCTACTTTCAGATCGCGGCGAATAATCGCTAACTGTGGGCTGGCGCTGTCTTTTACCGCGCCGGTGTTTTCGTCCAGTATGCGGGCGATCTCTTCCTGTAACGCGTTACATTCTTCCGCGCCGTTGACCAGATCGCTCAGCAAGGGATACTGCGCCTTCATGCGGCCAACTGTGCGCCGCAAGGTTGTGGCGCGGCGTAAAGTGCTGCGAATATCCAACAATACCTGCGGTTCCAGCATGATGCCGCGTGTGGCAGTTAATGCCGCTTCACGTACATCACGCGCGCCAGCGGTGCTCACATTGATCTGATTGGCAAACATCGTGCGGGCTTCGCCAGTTTCACGCTGCCACTGCCGCGCATCTTCCAATCGCGTCGCCGGAATCAAAGCGCGTGCCAGATCAGCGCCTGCGGAAAAGGTGGTAAAACTCGACAAACGGTCGAGGATTTTGTTCAGTTCAAGAACATTAAAGGTTTTTTCGTTCATCTTGCCATTTTCACTCTAGTGCGGCGCAAGTGTATCAGACAGGTTATTACATCACAACGGGGAGGTTTACAAATATCTACAATGGGTCACAAAAGACCATTTTGATATTTAAGTTGTATGGTAAATTGGGCTTAAGCTATTATCTTAAAGAGGAATATCAAAACATGAAGGAGAAGGCTATGCGTTTCCGTTCTGGATGGGTAGTGATCGTTGCGATTGTCGCCCTACTGACGGCATTCGGAGCTGTTAGTGCGCAGGAAAGCCAGTACATTCCGGCGATTGTCGATTTTTCAGCAGATATTGACAGCGTAACGCTGGATGCGATTGATCGCGGTGATGCGAGCATCACGCTTTCCTGGTATATCATCAACGTCGTGCCCGGTCAGAGGGTTGCAGTAGATTCATGGCGCGCCAACGGCTGGATACCGGCGTGGCCTACCGAGGGCGATATTCCGGCCATCGGCGAACAGACTATTACCGTTGCAGATACTCAGAGTTTCGCTCCACCCACCTACCGCCTCACCCTTTACAGCGGGCAGAATATTGTCGATCAGCGTTTCCTGACCATTTCGCTGGCGGAATCAACCAGCACCCCGGCGATCACCACCTTCAGCGCCAGCCAGGACAGCGTTGAACAGGCGACGGTTGAACGCGGCACCGCGCGAGTGGTTGTAAACTGGGCAGTGAGCGGCCGCCCGGCCAACAGCCAGTTGGTGTTTGAACAGGTGCTACCAGACGGCTCGCAGGTGAATGTGGAACTGCCGCGCACAGTCTATTATGTGCCGTCCAGCGGCGTGGGTGCTGTCGCCCCGGTCAACCCTGGCGCAGGCCAAACGGGTGTGCAGCTTCGCCTGACGCTGGTGAACGTGATCAGCGGTGAGGTTTACGCTTCATCAGATATTGTAGTACCCTTCACAGGCACTCAGGTTGTCCCTGCTGACGCCACCGCCTCTCCGTCCATCCCGACGCCAACCCCCGCGCCGGCTGTAGAAGCAACCGAAGAAATGACCGTCCCTGAAGCCACAACTGAAATGCCGCCCGTAGTAGAAGCGACTACAGCGCCAGTTGGCGGCCCCACTATCCAGACCTTCACCGTCGCCCCGGCATCCGTGCCGCCCGGTGGCAGCGTGACTATGACCTGGAATGTGCTGGATGCAACTTCGGTGCAGATTAGCGAAGTGCTGCCAGACAGCCCCAGCGGCCTGACCTATGTACAGCTTCCGCTGTCAGGGTCGGTAAGCGTGCCGCTGCCTGAAGCCGCGACCACCAGCGTAACTTACCGGTTGGTTGCGCGTAATGCCGCAGGCGTAGAGGTTTCTGCCGAACAGTTGATCACGGTTGGCGGGTAAGCACGAACGCAATCAGGTAACAGAAAAACAGGGGTGCGGTGATCGCGCCCCTGTTTTATTTCCCGCTACAGCGCATCCCAACTATCTAAAGCAGGCTACCCTGCTCTAAAAAGCAGCAGCAGCGCGCCAAAGGCGATTACGTCACCATCGCGCAGGGCGCGGCCTTTTTCATTTACCGGCGTGCCGTTTACAAAGGTGCCGTTAGCGCTGCCGAGATCGTAAACAATCCAGATGTTGTCTTGCAGCGCCATGCGCGCGTGAGGACGCGAAATTGAAGGGTCAGGCAGGCAAATATCCCAGTCAGCGCGGTGGGTGGCACGGCCTACGGTCATCTCTGCCTTGTTGAGTTCGATAGCCGTACCTTCCTGAATACCATTGGTGATGGTCAGGGTGCCGCGCCCACTGCTGGGAATCGGGTTGAGCACCGTGCCGTGTTCAGTGATGTGCCGCTGGTCAACTTCGCTCATGGCTGTGAAGAACAGCGTAGGCACAAACAGGCGGATCACATCACCAGCCATCAAAGGGAACGGATCGGTCAGGCGCTCATCGTTAACAAAAACGCCGTTGGCGCTGCCCAAATCCTGCACCATGAAGATGCCATCCTGATAATTGATGACGGCATGCTGGCGAGAAACGTGCTGTTCGTGAATACAAATATCGTTAGTTTCCAGCCGCCCAATGCTGGCAGTTGCGCCTTCCGCAAGAAAAAACACGCGCTGGTCGTTATTGACGGGATCAGTCCACAAAAGGCGGGCGAGGATCGCGGGTTCTTCAGGCATCGTATAAAAAGGATCGCTATGCGTTAATTATCCAAGTATAGCGTGCGTCCTTATGGCGTGGCGTAGAGAATTGGGGAATTTTTCGCCCTGATCATCAGATATCTTGTTCCAGATGCCGTTCAGCGGCTTTTTATTGCTCGCGCTGCGCAGTGTCGCTCATGCCGGGGTACCACTCGTCAGGCAGCGCGCCTACAGGCTGAGTAACAACCAACCCACCCAGATCGCGGGCGATCAATTCGACCTGCGCGGGGCGCGCCCATGCCAGCGAGTCTACCTGCACGGCTGCCGCGCCAGCATTCAAATAGGTGCGCGCATCATCAACCGTATGCACCCCGCCGCAGGCAATCACCGGCACATCCACTTTGCTGGTAATCCGCAGCACCAGATGCAGATTCAAGGGATGCACCCAGGCACCATACAGGCGACCAGCGACCAGCTTGCCAGCCGCATCGCGCGAGGTGCCGCGTGGGGGCGCGCTTATGGTTAGCCCGCCTGCGCCCGCGTCGGCCATCGTCGCGGCATACGTTTCGTCAGCGCCAAAAGGCAGCCTGAATAAGACAGGTTTATCGCTGCGAGCAGCGGTGCCAATCCAACGGGCAGCATCTTTGGCGGGGGTATCATCCTGAACACCGATTTCAACACCCGCCACGCTGTCTACTGCTTCAAGCGCATCTAAGCAGCGCGCAAGATCGTCAGATGAGGCAGTGGCGAGATGTACAATCACGGGGATCGGCATCCGCGCCCATGCTTCGCGATAGGTTTCAATCACGCGGCGAATGCCCGCGTTGGGCAAGCCAGTATGCAGCAGCAGGCCAGCATTCAGCGGCACTACGCGCGTGCCATTGGCGGGGGTGCGGGGCATAAGCGTGACAGGATTGGTGACCAACGCGCCAAGTTTCCCCAGCGCGATCAGATGGCGATACTCGTCCGCATAGCCCAACACGCCAGCAGCATTCAAAACCGGATTCTCAACGTACAGCGTATTTTTACCGGAGCGCGTCAATTGTATGCTCATCGCAGCCTCCTACTCGTCATCACGGGCTAGAAATGCCGCCATTTCGTCCGGCGAGATCACAGTATTTCCAGTGGGCACCCGGCTGATCGGAAATGGATTTACTGGCCCATCTTCAGCGCCCATCATGCGCTGAATAGCCTGTAATTCGGCAGTGGTAATCTGGCTCATGATACCAAATTCATTATCCTGTTCGGGGCTGCCAAAGGCGCGATGAAAGGCAATCCGCTGAAATTGAAGGCCGGACATATCGTGCACCAGCAGCATATTCAAATTCATGTTGCGCGGCTTCACATCTTTTGAGCGCACCAGAAGCAGGCTCAGGATCAGCAGCGCAGCCCCAAACGTTTGAATCGGCGTCAACCGGTCACCCAACACGACAAAAGCCAGCGCCAGCGCCACCACTATTTCCAGAATCGCGATAATAGCGGTTCGCAGGCTGCCAAACGCCTGAATGCTGGTGAACATGAACAGCCGCGAAAGGGCGGTGCTCACGCCCAGCAAAATCAGCGGCGCCAAGGCCAGGTCAATTACGCCGGGCGCCAGCGGCGTGCCTACCCCTGCCCACACCACAACGACCACCACCGCCATAGTGGTGATCACGTACAGGGCGGCGGTTTGCGAGGGCATTTCATACAGCACATACTGGCTCAAAATGACAGTGCCGGCGAACATCAAAGCGCTGCCCAGCATCAGACCGATACCCAGCCAGTCCAGCGGCGCAGAGCCGAACCCGGTAATCATGACCAGCCCCATAAAAGCCACGCCAACGCGCACCAGCGTGCGCATATCCGGGCGCTCGCCAGAAATATGCGCCAGAATCACGGCAAAAATCAGGTATGTGCCATTCAAAAGCTGAACAACCGAGGCATCCAGACGGCCCAGCCCCGCATAAAAGAACAAAGAGCCAACGCCGTTGACCGCGCCGACCACGACACAGCCAAGCAGCCCCGCCGGATAGATATAAATGTAACGGCGGAAGAAAAGTCCGTATACTGCCCAGAGAAGCCCCGCCGCAATCACGGTGCGAATGGCCGCCACGCTGAAGGGATCGGCGCCAGCGAACATCGCCATTTTGCCGAAGATAGGCGCCAGACCAAGCATCAGCGGCGTCAGCAAGGCTGCCGCGATGCCGCGTGAATGGGGGCTTGTCAGCGCCTGAAGGCGGGTCATGAGTGGGTTCGCTGTCCTATATTTTTGAAGTGATGCTGGTCAAGCCGCCGGTAACGCCGCGACGAGACATTGCCATCAAAGGCATCACAATTATAAATTCGCTTCCGGGGCAGCGTTCAGGGTCAAAACCAGCACTTTCTGCCCAAATGCGCCCACCATGCGCTTCGACGATCCCTTTAGCAACCGCCAGCCCTAAACCGATGCCCCCACCCCGAAAAGAAGTTTTGCTGGTAGAGTGCAGCATTGGATCGCTGGTGGTGTTAAAACGCTCGAAAATACGATCCAGCGAGTCAATCGGGATGCCGATGCCGGTATCCTTTACGCTGATGCGCACGGTGGTATCTTCCGGGCCTTCACCCGGATCGGCGGTCACGCTAATCGTCACGGTTCCGCCATCGGGCGTATATTTGATTGCGTTGCCGAGCAGGTTCCGCAGGGTCAATTCCATCAATTCCCAGTCAGCCAGCATGCGGCTAGGCGCGCCAACCGTGTTCACCTCTACCTTCAATTTACGCTCGCTTAAGGTAGTGCTGTAAAACGCCATCGCCCGCTGAATAGTTTCAGCGATACTGACTGGCGCAACCGAAAGCTCAAGGCGGTTGGTGATGATGCGGCTGATGGTCAGAATTTCATTGATGATTGACTGCATACGGGCGATTGACTGCGCCATGCCATCGGTGAGCATACGCGCGCCATCGTCATCTGCCAGCATAGATTTCACGTATGGGTTTTCAAGCAGCAGGCGGTTATAGCCGATCAGCAGCGTCAGCGGCGTGCGCAGCTCATGAGCAGCGATGTTGATAAAGGCGTCCTTCAAACTATCCAGACGCGATAAATCGGCGTTGTAGGCTTCCAGTTCGCGAATACGTTTTTCCAGCCGGATGACCACTTCTTTGACATACCGCGATTGGCCTTCGGTGATGGCGGCGGCATCGGTTTCGTCATGGCCGCCGCCGAGATAAAACTCAAGCTGTGAAGGCAAATGCTCAACATCCAGCGGTTTGGTCAGATAGCCATTGAAGCCCGCCGCCATAGACATATTCCGCTGCTCACGCATCCCCTGCGCCGTGAGCGCAACAATCGGCGTCCTATCGAATTTGGGATCGGCGCGCAGGGTGGTAGCGATCTCGCGCCCGGTCAAATCTGGCAGGTTTATATCCAGCAGAATTAAATCGGGAAATTCCTTGCGCGCTATATCAATGCCCAGAATGCCGCGTTCTGCCACCAACACCCGATAACCGGCATAGCGTAAAGTACGCTCTACCAGCGTGCGACTGGCAGGGTCATCTTCGATATACAGAATCGTGCGGACTTCCGGCGTTTCGGTCATTCGATCTTCGTCACCAGCGTTTCAACCAGTTCCTCATCAATCGAGCCGCCCTTTTGCAGCAGCAAATCTACCTGCTCATTCAGCCATGCGCGCTCACGGGCGGTCAATTCTTTGGCGGTGATCACCACAATCGGTATTTGCTGCAATTCAGGGTCAGACTTGATGCGCTCGATCACCGCAAAACCATCTACGCCGGGCATCATCAGGTCGGTGATCACCAGATCAGGGCGCTCGCTTTGTACCAGTTGCAGGCCGGTTGCGCCGTCATGGGCAAGCTGTACTTCATACGCGCCGCGCGCCTGCATTAAGCGGCGGATTAAACGCGCCGCATCTACGTTGTCCTCCATGACCACCACCCGCCGGGTCGTCTGGCTCATCTGCTCCAGCGCCGAAATCAACCCTTCCTGCGGCAGCGTTGGCCCGTGCGTGCGCAAAGTCAAATCGAACTGACGATGCCACTGTTCGTCCAGTATTTCCAACTCGACGGGCAGCGTGTGGCCGGAACAATTGACGACCACCACATCATCCGGCTTGATCACGCCAGACTGCACCATTTTGAACAATCCGGCAAAGGTAACGCCTGTCGCCGGTTCCACAGAAATGCCGTCGCTGCGTGCCAGCACCCTGGTAGCTTCAAAGGCTTCCTGATCGCTAGCGGCCACAAAGGTGCCCCCATAATCGGAAACGTAATCATATAACAGTTCATAAGCGCGGCCGGGGTTGCCCGTCGCCAGCGTGGCGATCACGGTGCGCGGGTTATCAACGGGCGTGGCAATGCTTTGCCCACGTTCAAAGGCTTCAACCATCGGCGCGCAGCCTATTGACTGTACAACGCCCAATTTTGGCATCCGGTCAATGATGCCGAAATCATATAACTCGCGAAAGCCCTTGCCCACACCAATCGGCCCCATGCCGCCGCTGACGCCCTGAATGAACCAATCCGGCGCGCGCCATGGCTGCTGTTCAGCAAGATCGTCGTTCAGCAGCCCCATAGTTTCAGTTAGCTGTTCGGCAATTTCATAAGCCATCGTCTTCATCGCTTCGATGGCAGCCACGCTTTTAATGCCGCGATCAAGAAAGATTTCACGCCGCGCCGCAAATTTCGCCGCCAGTTCTTTCGTCTGGTCGTAAGTGCCGGTCACTTTGATAACTTCAGCGCCGTATAACGCGGCTTCGCGCATCTTCTCATTGGGGGTCAGGCTGGGGAAAAAGCTCCACAGCTTGATGCCCGCGCGCGCGCAGTAGGCAGCATACGCAATAGCGACATTGCCGGTGCTGGCGACCACCACTTCGTCAATGCCTAATTCTTTCAAAGCAGAGATCGCAACCGTAGCCTGACGGTCTTTGAAGCTGGCAGTTGGCCCCTGCCGTTCATCTTTGATATATAGATTTTTGAGGCCGAGATTAGCCGCCAGCGCCTGACTCTTGATCAGCGGGGTATCGCCTTCGCCCAGCGAAACGATGTTTTCGGTGTTCAAGATCGGCAGCACTTCACGGTAGCGCCAAAGATTATGTGGGCGGCGAGCCAATTCCTTACGCCACTTTTCGACGTTGAGATCGCTCAAATCGTAGCGGGCTTCAAGGATCACTTCGCCGCAGCGGGGGCAACCGGCGACAGTTTTGGTCAACGGTATGCGGGTACGACAGTTAATACATTCAAGTTCAACGCGCTTCACAATGAGACCTGCTCTTTTGCCGCAAAAACGGCAAATATTACGGTGAAAGATAACTCAATTTAGGATAACGGAAATTGGGGTGTACGACGATATGGGATGCGTGAAAAGTTCGCTAAATCGGCGCGTCTGTTGAGGAATATTACGCTTTTCCTATGCCGCACCTTGAACTGCCTGTAGATAGCCCAGCATATCTTCGCGGGTGATTTCGCCGTAATGCGGGTAGCGCACGTTGCCGTTCGTATCAATCACAAACGTGACGGGTATCTGAAAAACTCCATACATATCGGCAGCATCGGCATTGGTATCCAGCGGAATCGTCAAATCTGATACGCCATAGCTTTCTAGAAAAGCGCGCACGGTGTCTGCTGGCTCGGCGATATTCACTGCTAAAACCGCCGGGCCATCGGCAGCCTGTTCAGCGGCAAAGGCTTGCAGCGCAGGAAGTTCGCGCTTGCAGGGTTCGCAGGTCGTTTGCCAGAAATTCAGAAAGATCACGCGGCCAGCATAATCGCTTAGTTTGACAGTTTCGCCATCCAAATCCTGTAGCTCAAAATCCAGCACCGGCGCGCCAACCACAGGTGCAGGTGAAGGGATAGCAGGCAGCGTTACTGCATTCGGCGTCGGTATCGAAACCACAGACGGCGCGTTGGCAGCATTCGCGCTAGCCAGCATTACAGCTGCCGCTATCAATCCCAAAACCGGCAGCAGCAAAAAAACCAGCAGCACGGGCGAAGGCCGGTTGCTCTTTGCGTGCAAACCCGTTTCGTTAGAACTCAAATCAGCCATTTTAACTGCTCAACAAGGCGAAATTCAGCCAATCAAGTATCGTCCTATTCCCTTATCCCGTCTAGTACCCAGCGCGGCATCCACGCATTTTCCGAGATCAGGATCAGATCGCCCGTTTGCGTGTTCAGCGTCCAGATTTCTGGCAGACCGTTCATGTTCGGCTGCATATTTTCATCCAGCTCTGGGAAACGATGGATAGCCAGCGATTGCCCGGTTGGATCCCACAGGAAGAACATATTGGTATAACGGGGGTCATCCGTGATCATCTCGGCGGTATAAGTTTCAGGATCGAGCAAGTAAATCTGATAGCCGCGTATAAGCGACTCATCGCGCCGCGAAACGGCGATCTGCTGCCCATCTGGCCGCCACTCTGCGCGGGCATCATCGGTAGCCTGCGGGGGATCGGTAATGGGAATCACCTGATTATTCAACAAATCCACCAGCCGCAGATAACTATGGGTCAGCGCGCCATCGGCAAGCACAATTTCGGGATAAAGCAGCTTTGTGCCATCTGGCGAAAGCGCGCCGCTGCTGCCTGCGCGGCTGGGTATCGCTTCCAGATCGCCGGTTGTGAAATCGTAAATCAGAATAGCGCCCATCGCTGTATCGTACACGGCGATGCGATTGCCATCTCCACTCCAACGGGGGCTGTGCGCTACCCGCTGCAAATCGCTGAACAGGGGGCGAGTCTCCACCGGGCGGCGGCTCAAGTCCAGCGTCCACACCCGCGTCGGGCTAGCGGATATGCCCTGCGCCGCCAGATCGCTGTTCAGCTCTACGCGCTCATAGGCGATCATCTGCCCGTCTGGCCGCCAGACAGGGTTAGTGCAGGCGGCATCCACACAGTTGGTGAGCTGCTCAAGCCCCCCTGTTTCCAGATTGAGTAGTTTAATATCCTGCGTGCCGATTTCGCCGTTATTTTCACTGAAAGCGATCATTGAGCCATCCGGGCTAACCGAGAAATCGTAGATTCCCGATGGGCTGAAGGTGATTTGACGGGCAGAAGCCGGATCAGCGGGATCAGCCATCCAGATATTCACCGGCGCAGAATTTGCAGGCGCGAGATAGGCAACTTGCGGCGCGCGTACTGTGAAATCAAAGCGAAGGTCATGCAGCAGTTCGCGGCCGCTAGCCGAGCGAACCCCACGCAGCAGCGTTACCGCTACGTTTTCACCCGGCGGCATGGGTTCAGCCGGATAAAAAATCATGGTATTGCCATTCCACGAAATATCACCTTCCATTGCTGGCACAGTTGAAAAGCGCGCCGCCACGCTTTCACGGTTCATCAGCTCGCTAAATTCGATAGCAATCGGGCTGGTGCTGCGGGCAATACCTTCTGGCGCAGCGCGGCGTATGGTCACGCCTACCTGATCTCCTAGCGCGATGATCAGCGCGATCAAGCTGGCGAGCACGAGCATGAATCCCAAAACCACGCGATCAAAACGCGAGATATGAAATCTGGGGGGACGTGACTGGGTTTCGCTGAAGGCCATTATCTGCGCGCGCGCAACCTACGGATACAGATACGGATTCTGGGGCGCTTCGATGATTTCAACGCTGTTTGCATGCACCAGCGCAGTGGGTTCACCACGAAACTCGCCTTCCTGCATCGTGCCGCGTACATGCACCCATTCCCCCTGCGGCAGCGAAGCGGTATCTGCCCAAACCACCGGCAGGCCGATAGCGTTGGCATCGGCCACGCAGCAGCTTATGGTGAAACGCGCGGTCATAAACTGATCAGCGCCAAAATCTGGCTCGCGGTACACAAAGCCAATGATATCTACAGGCTGGTTATTGAGCGTGCCGTAGTCGTCGGTCTGGTTAAACACTCGCAGCCAATCCAGCACATTACGGTTTTCAGGGTTGATGGTGAACATGGTGACGCTGCCCGTTGAAACCTGCGAAGCCGCCGCGTTTAAGGCAATTCCGCCGACGGCTTCTGCGCCTAAAGGCCGCGAGGGAACAAGCGTGCCAAGTACCAGCGGCGCGGCAACAACAGCGATCATGCCCCACGACGGCGCGGAATGCAGGTGATCGCCATGTTCATGATCGTGCGCGTGCTCCCCCCGCGAGCGCAGCAGGGTATAAGCACTGAATCCGCCAAGCAGGAAAAACAGCGCTGCTGCCACGTAAGAGAGCCAGCCAAAGCGCAGATTGATGTAATTGCTCAGGTTACCGCTGATGATGTTGTATGCGAAATACAGTCCGAGTCCGATCAGGATGGCGGTCTTAGCCCACGCCATGCGCCGCTCACGGGCGTGATCATGCTCATGATCGTGCTCATGATCATGAATGGGTTTAGCCGCTGCAACCATGCTGTTCTCCAAAACTCAGCTTACAGGGATACGTTCAGGTTGATCCAGATGCCGATCAACAGCGTGAGCAGAAACGGGAGGATGATCAAATAGGCGACGACACGCGGCTTAAAAACCCCGGCAAACATCAACATGCTTTTAATATCTACCATCGGCCCGAAGGTGAGAAATGCCATGATCGAGCCGGGCGTGAACGTATTGACAAATGCCAGCGACAGGAAGGCATCCACCGTTGAGCAGACCGAAAGCAGGAAGGCCAGCACCTGCATCACCAACACCGAGGTGACCGGGCCGCTGCCCAACGCGGTCAATGCTTCCTGCGGGACGAAGGTTTGCATGGCGGCAGCCAGCATTGAGCCAATGATCAGGTAGCGCCCCATGTCAAAGAAATCGTTGGTGGCTGTTCCCAGCGCGTCACGCAGGCCAGCGCCTAGCGGTTTGCGCGGCGCATGTTCATAAACCGGGATAATATCGGCCTCCGTCGCTTCCGGCGAACCCCCGGCAACCAGCAACTGCGGCAGCATCTCCAGCGTTGCAGGCCGCAGCACGTCACGTGGGCGAGCGGCAATTGCGAATATCAGGCCGATGATCACCGCCACGATGATGGTGATCACGAACCGCCCGATCAGCACCGGCCCAAACCCGTAAGCCACATAGGTACTGACCAGCACCACCGGGTTAATCACCGGCGCCGCCAGCAAAAAGGTGACGCCCACAGAAATAGGCAGCCCTTTGGTATACAGGCGGCGCACGACCGGCACTACCCCGCATTCGCATACCGGAAATATGAAGCCCATGAACGCGCCAGCCACTGTCGCTAACGCCGGGTTGCGCGGCGTCAGGCGGGCAATATCATCGGGGCGGATGAAGGCGTCAATCAAGCCGCTGGCTAGCGCGCCCAGCAGCAGAAATGGCGCAGCTTCCAGAAAAATGCCCAGAAAACGCGTCGTGAAAATGTTGAGCAGCGCGGCAGGATCGCGGCTTGAAGTGAGCACTGCCAGAATCGCGGCGGCAGCCAGCAGTAAAATCAGCGCCAACAGCGCGAAACGGCGAAAAACCGACGGCGTTTCCGCAGTCATAATCAGCTTATCTCTCAAACCCTGAAAGCCACTTCAGGCGGCTTTCGGCTTGCATTCGGTACGGTATTCTAGCGCAAACCGCCTCGCTGAGAAGCTGCCTCAGCCAACGTTTGGCAAACGTTTAGCCTCGTATCGGTTTGTGCATCCTCTCCTTATGTGCGCGTTTGGCGCAATCAGGGTATTATGAGAGAGAAAGACATTACTATAGAGAATTGTAATCCTAATGAGTGATTCCCGCAGAAAAACCCTCATTCACGAACCCGTTACTAAAACACCTGAGGCAGCCCCGCTTACGCCCCAACACACACCGGATGCCGAAATCACCGCCCCGCAAAACGGCTTGTTCCACCTGCAAAGAACCATCGGCAACCGCGCCACACAAGCCATGCTTCAGGGATCAACCGTTCAGCGGCGGATTGAGGCCGCAAAAATTCAACGTGATGCCCATGCGAAAGGCTGTAGCTGCGCAAGCTGCTCCCGCCTTTCCCTGAAGCGCAATCTGATTCAGCGGGTAGACGAACACGAAGAGGATATTCAGGCCAAGCGCGATTTGATTCAACGTGTGGATGAGCATGAAGAAGACATTCAGGCGATGCGCCTGATCCAGCGAGCGGGTGAGAAGAAAACCTCGAAGCAAAAGGTCGAAGAAGCGACGCTGGCAACGGTTGATGACATCAAAGCGCTGCTGGCAACCGACCACAAGAAGATCATGCTGAACAACTCGGCTATGAAGCTGCTTGCCAGCAAGGTATCTGTAAAAGATTTCATGGCGGCGGTAAAAGATATTGAAGGTATTACGCTCAAAAAAGAACTAAAAGCCGCTTTCAAATATTGGTCAAATGTCACGCTCTCAGATATTCAGCCGAATATCGAAGCCGCCTCGCAAGATGAGCGCACGCTGGCATGGAAAAGCAGCCTGCTTTTGAAAGCCGCCAAGAAAAATATGGGCACCGACCCGTATTTAGATATGCTGCCGCTGCTGGGCATGTTCAAGAAGGGCGTGACTGCCGAAGATAAGAAGTCACATACCCGCGCCGATAAAGCCGATCAGCACATCCGCAAATACCTAAGCGCCTATGTTGGTGATGCCGTCAAAGCGGGCAAAAAGGTTGAGGGGCAGGTCGCGGTGGTGGACGGGAAAGATTGGAAAGACGCCTATGACCGCGAATTCGGTAATGACGGTCTGGAGGACTCCACCAACGCTTTTGTGGATAAAAAAGGGCTGATCTGGGTGCATAAAAGGCGCGGCAACGCTGGCACCATCATCCATGAAGGCGTACATAAGTATGCAACGGATGATTTTCTGAGCGAAGTCGGCTTTAATTTCAACGAAGGTATCACCGAATACTTCACTCGCAAGATCACCAAAGAGTTGAAGTATGATCGGGGTAATTATCAGAACAATTTTGAATTTTCTGAAAAGTTCGCGACCTATGTTGGTGAAGCCAAACTCGCCAAAGGGTATTTTGATGGGGCGTGGGTGCCGGTCAAAGATGAATTTGAAAGCAAGTCCAAAAAGAGTTGGGCTGATCTTAAAGCGAAGGTAAAAAGCGAAGACTGGGGTGCTGCTGAGGGAATGCTAAAGTGACCAGCGAAAAACAGATTGAAACTGAACTGCAACGCGGGCGTAAATTACTCAGCCCCAAACGGGTAGGCAAAGAACTCGCTGAAACTGTGGCCGATCCTACCCCTGAAGCGATTGGCGCGCTGGCAGGTATTGGCCTCACCCTGGATGATCCAGCGGTACAGGGCAATCTTTACGTATTCGGCTCGTGGGATAAAAGCGAACGCGCAGTCAAGAAGTTGAAAAGCAGCGTCCCGCCAGATCATTATCAGGTTGCAGGCATGAACGGGGTGCTGGTCTTTTTCGCCCGCGCCCGCAGTGACGGCGAAGGGACTAATCCCCGTTACCTGCTGAATAACATGCTTTCCGCATTTTCTGGCAACGAATAGCAGCCTCACAGCGTGCGTAAAATGGGCTGATCAGGCGTAGAAACATCATTAAGCCGAATGCTCAGTTACAGCGGCAGTAGCTGGTTCGTGGTGCGCGCCTTAAATGTGGTAGCATTGCGCCGTTTTGCACATGCTGCGTCCTGTTCATAAAACATGACCCGAAACATCCTTTCAAATCGTCAGATCGCGCGCGCCGCTGCTGTGGTAGTGGTCGGATTCCTCGCCAGCGGCGTGCTGGGGCTGGTGCGTACCGCGCTGTTTTCGATCACCTTTGGCGGCGGCGCGGAATTGGATGCCTTCTACGCCGCCCAGCGCATCCCTGAACTGCTGTATGTGCTGGTGGCAGGCGGCGCGCTCAGTTCGTCATTCATCCCTGTATTTTCGCGCTACTGGGCAAAAGATGATGCGGATGGCGCGTGGCGGCTTGCCAGCGCGGTGATCACGCTTGCCAGCCTGATCGCCGGGATTCTGGCGGTTATCCTGATCCTTATCGCGCCCTGGTTTGTGCCAAATGTGCTGGTGCCGAGCGCGTCGCCTGAACAAGCGCTGCTGACCACGCAGTTGAGCCAGATCATGCTGTTGACGGTGATCATCTTCACTATAAGCGGCTTGCTGATGGGCATCTTAAACGCGCGGCAGTCTTTCTTCCTGCCCTCAGTTGCCCTCAGCATGAACAATCTCGGTCAGATTTTCGGGGCGCTGGTGCTGGTCAGCATCATGCCACAGTTTGGTCTGCCGCGCGTGTACGGGCTGGCGATAGGCGCGGTGTTGGGCGCGCTGCTGCATCTGATTGTGCAGCTTCCCGGCCTTAAGCCGATCAATGCAAAACTGCGATTTCTGCCTGATTGGCGCGTAGAAGGCACGCGCGATGTGCTGCTGTTGATGCTGCCGCGCGTTTTAGGGCTGGCGGTTGTTCAGCTTAATTTCTTAGTCAACGTGATCCTGACCAGCGCGATGCTGCCGGGAAGCCAAAGCGCATTGACCACCGCATGGACGCTTATGTTCTTCGCGCTCGGCGTGATCGCCCAGAGCATCGGCACAGCGGTATTCCCTTCGCTTTCAGCGCTGGCCTCCGCCAACAATATGGAAGGGTTCAAAGATCGCCTGTCTAATGCAATGCGCGGGGTGCTGTTTCTCGCCTTCCCCGCCATGATTGCCATGATCACGCTGGGCGAAGCAGGCATCCGCCTGATTATTGAACATGGCGATTGGACGGCAGAAAATACACGGGCGACGGCGTGGGCGCTGGCTTTCTTCGCGGTTGGCGTTGCCGGTCACGGGCTGCTGGAAATGCTGGCGCGCTCGTTTTTCGCCCTCTCCGATACGTGGACGCCGGTATTGGTAGGTGTAGCTTCGATGATCGCCAATATCGCCCTTAGTTTGCTGCTGATTCGGGTCGTTGGCGATCCTGCAAGCCTCTCTATGGGGCCATTCGCGGGGCTGGCGCTGGCAAATTCGCTGACCACGCTGGCCGAAGCGGCGTTGTTATGGTTGCTGCTGCGCCGTCGTATCGGCGGTATTCGCGATCGCTATATTCTGCGCGGCGGCGCGGCATCGCTGCTGGCCGCGCTAGGCATGGGCGCAGCGATCCTGTTACTCACAAACCTGCTGCAAAACCTGCCCGCTTTGATTGCCTTCGGCGTGACGGCGGCAGGCGCGGGCATCACCTTCTTTGGGCTGGCCGCGCTGTTCGGGTTGGATGAAGCGCGAGCGGTGCCGGTGCGTTTGATGCAGCGGGTACGGCGCTAGCTTCGCTTGCGACCTCGCCCATTAATTCTGCGTACATCTCATCATTGTCGAAATTTCTATATCACTCACACCCGTTTCGCACGGTATAGCAGTTCCGCGTTATACTGAACGAAAAGCGTGTCTCAGGAGATAATGATCTATGGCTTCCATCTTTGAGAAAATCAATACGCTCATCAGCGCAAATATGCACGCAATGGTTGATCGCGCACTGGAGACAAATTCAGTAGCGGTCATGGATGAATACATCCGCCAGGCCGAGCGCGATTTGAAGGAACTTGAAGAATCCACCGCGCAGGTGGGGGGCACAGTTCGCACGCTGAAGCGCAAATACGAAGAGTTTGCCAGCTCTGCCGAAAAACTGGATCGTGATATTGATACGCTGATCCTGAAAGGCAAAGATGATCTCGCTGGCGCTGCCCAAAGCGAGTTGAACAGCAAGCAGCAGTTGGCACAGGAATATTACGAACAGTGGCAATCGCAGGAAAAACAGTATCAAACCATGCTGGATATGCGTATGAAGCTGGAAGGCCGCCTGACAACCATTCGTCAGGAACGCGAGCATCTACGCAGCCTGATCGAGCTGGCTGAGGCCAAGAAGATCACCAATAAGACCATCAAGAGTCTGGACAAACTGGCCTCGAACACCGACAAGGATATCAGCGGACTGGCAGAATCCATTCGCCAGCGTCTGGATAATGAAGATGCCCGTCTGGAAATGGCAACCGAAAATCTGAAGGATCAGATTGACGCGGCGGTACGTTCCGGCGAAGTTGAACGCCAGCTTGATGAGCGCCGTCGTCGTTTGCTCGGTGCGCAGGGTGATGGCGGCGGGCAAGCGGCGAGCAGCGGCGGATCATCTTCCGCCAGCGAAAGCTCGTAAGTACGTCAACAGTCCTCATTCCACAAGCCCCTCTCCACACGCTGGAGGGGGGAAACAGCAGCGCATCACAATCGGGGTGGGGACTCCTTGAAACTTTACACGCATACCCGCGTATTATCATAGGTACCATGATCTGTTTTGCAGGAATACTTGAGCGATCTGGCAATTTGCGATGACCGATAACCCCGTTCGCCGCCGCGCATTCGGCGCCATTCTCTCCCGTGCGATCTTTAGCTGGCAATCTCTGATCACGGTTGGCATCACAGCGGTGCTAACGCTGTTTGTGCAGCAGCCGTTCACCTGGTGGCAGCCCTGGTTCTGGCTGGTTGCCGGTGGCGTGGCTGAAGTCGCCTTGATCATCTCGATGCTTTCTGATCCCGAAGCAGCCGAACAGGCCGTTGCCCGTGAATTTCAGGGGCGCTATGACCTGAACGATATTCGCAGCCCTATTTCCCGCCAGCGCGTGCAGGATGCCATTGAATATCGCAAGAACATGACCAAACTGGCGCAGCGGCATGGCGGCTCGATGCGTGCCAGTCTCAACAGCACAATTGCTGATGTGGACGACTGGATCGGGCAGATGGTTGAGCTGGCGCAGCACATTGACGCCTTTGAAAGCAATGAATTGGTCGAACGTGACCGCCGCACTGTGCCCCAGCAGTTGGAAAAAGCGAAACAACGCCTGAAGGTGGAAACGGATGCAGCGGTACAGCGCGATCTTGGGGAACAGGTTCGCCAGCTTGAGATTCAGCTCGCCAACCTTGAAGCCACCGCCAGCAGCGTAAAACGCGCCGAAATTCAACTGGACAGCACGCTTTCGTCACTGGGCACGATCTACGCGCAAATGTCGCTGATCGGCACGAGAGAGGTGGATAGCTCGCGGGCGCAGCGCCTGCGGCAAGACATCCGCGATGAGGTCAACCAGCTTCAAGACACCATCGCCGCGCTGGACGAAGTACAATCCCAACGCCTGCAATTGCAGTAATCAAAAAAGGCAGCCGTGTGGCTGCCTTTCGATTCTTCAAGCTCCAGCTTACCCTACCGACGTGGTATGCCCCGTTCTGGTTAGGTACTGGCATGGCAGGCACAGCCACCGGCTCAACGGCAG
>LMZS01000123.1 GCA_001567085.1 Chloroflexi bacterium OLB15 | reverse complement strand
GTCACTGTCTGCCCACACCTGCACCACAGTCATCCGGTTCAAAATGGCATCGTCGCCGCGCAAACTGTATCCCAGCGCCCAGGCAAGGCCGGTGAAGATCAAGATACACAGGGGGATAGTGCCCCATGCCCATTCCAGCTTGTTGATGCGCTTCAAAGTCAGATAATTTAGCGGGCCGATCAGGGCGATATACAGGCCAAGGAATGCCAGTATTGGCAGCACATCGGGCAGCGGGTCTACGCCCGGTAAAATTTCTGCCGCGCGAACTGCCTGATCCCAATTGCCGAAACCGTGCGCCCAGCCCGGTGTGGGTGTACGCGTAGATTGCAGCGTATACCACAGCTCAGCGTTCTGATCCCAGCTTCGCAGCGGTTCGGCATTCGGGTCAGCCGCGAAATAATCAACGGTGCCCGCGCCTAATACGCCGCGCACGATCAGCGGCGTGCCATCATCCAGCGCCGCCAGCACGTGCGCGTTCGGCGCAAGCTCGCCGGTGGTGATCACAATCCCGCCTGCATCGTCTAGCGCGTCAGGGTCTGCCGCTCTCAGCCATTCCGCCAGCGGCGCAAGGCTGGTCGTCGTTGTGCTGGCTTCAGGCGTAAGCGGCAGCAGATCAACCAGCGCTTGCGCGGTTGCTTGCCAGTTTACGCCGCCGCCTACAATCAAATGCCCGCCAGCGATCACCCAATCGCGCAGCGCCGCCAGTTGGTCGCTGTTCATGTTTGTGGTGTCAATATCAGTGAACAGCACCACATCCACTGATTGCAGCGCTTCCGGGTTGGATGGCAAATCTTCAACCGACCAGATCGCTTGAAATGCTTCGCCCCCAAACCGCGCGCCGGTCAAATCCAGCGTGCCTGAGGGCGTTTCATTGATCACCACGTAAAGCCGGTCATCTGGTTGTATCGCGCGCATCGGCTGGGATTGCGACGCCAGCACCACGCCATCGTCATCTATAAATTCAACCCGCGCCTGTGTGGCAAAAGAACGCGCGGTGATTAACAGGGGAACTGTCTGGCGCGCGCCGCCGGGCAGCGTTACCGGTACGCTGTAAGCGTTAGGGATGCCGTCTCCGCTGGTTTCAGGCCGGATGACCAGCCGCCCTGATACATCCTCGCCATCATTAGTAACCTGAACCTGAACCGGCAGCCAATCGTATTCTCGAAAGTAACCATCGAAGCCGGGAAAAACTTGCAGCCTTAGCCCTTCCGACTGGGCAGCGGCTGTGTGCGCCGGGGCGAATGCCAGCAGCGCACCGGTTAACAGCACCAGTATCACGGTGAGCGAAGCAGATCGTTTTAGCATGAAGCGCGATGACACGTAGTAACAAACTCCATATTCGCGGATTGTATCACGGTTCATATCTGCGAAAGATGAACGGCAGATGCGAGTTTGGCGGTACAATTCACGTAAAGCGTTATGTGCTTAGCAAAAGTGATTGCGCTGCAAAGCTGCCGCTGTTCTTTGACTCAACACTTAGAACTCAGCACTCAGAACTTGGGCATAAGGTTCAACCCTAATGGCAGAAACCCCCCTTTTTGATGAAGCAACGCGCCGAAAACTGGAACAACTGACGCTGATGGCGAGCCGCGTGCGCGCCGGGGCGATCAAAGGCGAGCGTCGTTCTAGCAAGCGCGGCACCAGCATCGAATTTGCCGATTACCGTAATTACACGCCCGGTGACGATTTGCGCCGCCTGGACTGGAATATCTATGCCCGGCTGGATCGTCCGTTGATGAAAGTGTTTGAAGATGAAGAAGACCTCGCTGCCTATATTCTGATTGATACCAGCGCCAGCATGAACCGCGCGCTCGGTGAAGAAGAGGCCGCGCCGGAGGTGGACAAATTCATGTATGCGCGCCGGTTGGCTGCCGGGCTTTCTTATATCTCGCTGCTTTCTAATGACCGGCTAACCGTTACCGCGCTTTCAGCTTCGCCAGAAACCTTTGGCCCGGTGCGCGGTCGGGGGCCCGGTGCGCGACTGCTGCAATTTTTTGGCGCTATGCAGGCGCATGGCATTCTGGATTTGAACGCCGCCTTGAAAGACTTCGCCTTGCGCTTAAAACGTCCTGGCTTAGTCATCCTGATCAGCGATTTGTTCTCGCCCACCGGGTATATTGATGGGGCAAACGCGCTGTTGGCAAAGGGCTGTGAGGTTGCCATCGTGCATTTGCTCGCGCCAGAAGAAATAGATCCTCCCTTAGGGGGTGACTTACGGTTGGTAGATGTAGAAACAGGCGCGGCGCAGGAAGTGAGCATTGACGGGGCGATGCGCCAGCGTTATATGGAGCGGGTTCAGGAATGGCGCGATAGTTTACGTGACGAAAGCACAAGGCGGGGCATCCATTTTGTGCCGGTATTAACTAATGTGGCGTGGGAGCGCATAATATTATATGACTTGCAACGCTTAGGTGTGATAAGGTAGCGGCTGTTCTGCGCGACATCAAAACAATATTGGAAGGGGATTGGCGGTATGGGCTTCAAAGTTCCAAATGAGCAAGGTGCATTGGATATAGCCGCCGCAAATGCGCCGTGGAAATCAAACGTCGCGTGGTGGGTTGTCTTAATTCAAGGCATCGTTCTAGTCATTATCGGCGCCATCATCCTGATTAACCGCACTAGCGCGGTCAATATCATCCTGATCGGCGGCTCTATATATCTACTGATCAGCTCCATTATGCGCGGGATCAGCATCATCCGTCGCGGTGATGCGCGCAAAGGCACGCCAATCGCCTTAATCCGTACTGGCGTAGGGCTTGCCGTTTCGTTGATCGTGCTCGTTCTCTATTTCGTGCTCGATCAAACAGACCCTTCAAACCAGCGGTTGATGGCCGGTATTCTCGGCTTTGGCTTAGTCATTGAAGGTGTGCTGTCGCTGCTTCGCGTTCTTTTCTTCCGTGATGAAGGCCAGAAACTGCGTGTGGCGGCTATTCTCAGCGCCGCTATTTCGGCGGTGCTCGGTGTCTTGATTTTCCTCATGATGGGCAATACTGGTTTGATTGATCTGATCGCCTGGATCACCTTGATCGGCGGTATTGTTCTGTTTGTGCTGGCGATTATGCGCTATAACAAACTCAAGGAATCACCTGCTTCGCCAGCAGCCTGATCGCACACCCTGCTTAATAGCAATACTAGGTACTTCGCTTCCCCTCTTTGCGTAAATAAAAGAGGGGAAGTTGTTTTTTGAAGGCATAGTGGCAAAAATGCTATAAAAATCACGTCCGTCATTAAAATTTTGACAGCAGTTTGTAAACTCCACGTTATACTTAAAATGAACGTCAGTTAGGGATAAGCTGCATACTTGAATCTCAGCTTGCTTATCTGCTGCTCACGTTAAAATTCTGTTGCCCTAAATAGCGTTTATCAGGAAAGGCACTCTTGAGCAATACGCCAGAGTTTCCCGAAAAAGAGATTCGCGCACGCTGCGCCGCGTTACTTTCCCCCTCTGCTGAAGAAGCGCGCCGGCTAGGCCACAATTACATTGGCACCGAGCACCTGTTCATCGCCATGACCAAGGTTGAAGGCGGCGCGACGGCCAGTTTGCTGAAACGCGCTGGCTTGAATCCGCGTCATGTGCGTAATGAAATTCGCCGCGAATCAGGTTCTGGCGAAGGCAGTATAGATACTGTATTGCCACTAACCCCACGCGCGGGCATGGTGCTTTCTATCGCGATGTTCTTTGCCGAACGGGATGGCGTTGAAGAGATCGAAGAAGTGCATCTGCTGTTGGCGATGCTTCAGGAAGGCGAAGGGCTGCCGATCCGCAAACTGGCGGAGATGGGGTTCAACGTCAATGCCTGGCTAAACCAACTGCTGAATGAGGCCTACGAAAAAGATCTTGCCGGGGTGCCGCCATCCATTCCCTTACAAGATAGCAGCCTGTTCAATTCCTCAGATTTTGACGATTTGGCGTCTGAAGAATTCTTCCCCGGCGTAGATGCCGACGCCGAAATCAAGCCCGGCAGCCGCGCGCCAACCCCCTTGCTTGACAAATACGGGCGCGATCTGATGGAGCAGGCCGCGAATGGCAAAATTGGCCCGGCGATTGCCCGTGAGCGCGAAATCCGCGCGGTTGCCCGCACGCTGGCGCGCAGCAAGAAGAACAATCCCTTGTTGCTCGGCGATGCAGGCGTAGGCAAGACGGCAGTAGTTGAAGGGCTGGCTTACGCCATTCACAACCGTTCCGCGCCGCCTTCGCTGCTCAACAAGCGGTTGGTGCAGGTTGAGATCGGTACGCTGGTCGCAGGAACCTCGCTGCGCGGGCAGTTTGAAGAACGGCTGATCGGCATCGTTGAAGAAGCCAAAAACGCGGGCAATGTCATCCTATTCATTGACGAAATTCACACCATCGTCGGCGCTGGCGATACCATTGACAGTAATCTGGATGCCGCCAACATCCTGAAACCGGCGCTGGCGCGCGGCGAAATCGTGTGCATCGGCGCAACCACCCACGCCGAATATCAACGCGCTATCGCCCAGGATCCCGCGCTGGATCGCCGTTTCCGCCCGATAGACATCGAAGAGCCTTCCGAAGAAGATTCGCTGACCATTCTCGCCGGCCAGCGTCAGCGCCTGGAAGATCATCACGGCGTCACCATTCGCCCCGAAGCATTGGAAGCATCCGTGCGGATGTCGGTGCGCTATATGACCGACCGCCGCCTGCCCGATAAAGCCATAGACCTGCTTGATGAAGCCTGCGCGCGTGTAGTCATTAGCACCATCGCCCCTGATGATCCCGAACGCCTGATGGATGTGCGCGTTGAAAATGTGGCCGCCGTCTTATCGGACTGGACAGGAATCCCGGTTAACGAGCTGACCAAAGATGAGAAGCGCCGCCTGACCGAACTGGAACCAGAACTTTTGAAACGGGTGATCGGGCAGGATCACGCTGTGCAAACAGTGGCTGATGCCATCAAAACTGCGCGCGCTGGCTTGCACGACCCCAATCGCCCGATAGGAGTCTTCCTGTTTTTAGGGCCGAGCGGTGTTGGCAAAACCGAATTAGCGCGGGCGCTGGCTAACTTCATGTTTGGCGATGACGAAGCGATGATCCGCCTCGATATGTCCGAGTTTCACGACGCGCATACCGTCGCCCGGTTGATCGGCGCGCCCCCCGGCTACAAAGACTCGAATCGCGGCGGTCAGTTGACCGATGCCCTGCATCGCCGTCCTTACAGCGTGGTGCTGCTTGATGAGGTCGAAAAAGCCGCGCCAGAAGTTTTTGACATCTTCCTTCAGGTATTCGATGAAGGCCGCCTGAGCGACGCGCACGGCGGTACAGTGGACGCCCGTCACGCGGTGTTCATCATGACCAGCAATATTGGCACTGAAGAAGCCAGCAAGCCGCTTGGCTTTGTCGGTTCCGAGCGCATGCCCGATTACAGCGCCTATCTCAACCGTTATTTCCGCCCCGAATTCTTGAATCGGCTTGATGAAGTGGTGACCTTCAAACCGCTGACTCAGGATGTGCTCAGCAAGATTCTGGATTTGAACCTGCAAGACTTACATAAACGCCTGCAATCGCAGCATCTCACGCTTGAGCTTTCAGATGATGCGCGGGAACTCATCTTAGCGCAGGGGCATGATCCGATTCATGGCGCGCGCCCCTTGCGCCGCGCGGTTGAACGCCTGTTGATCCGTCCCTTAAGTGGGCGCATTGTTGAAGATGCATTCGCCAACAATGACATCATTCACACGCATGTGGAAAATGGCAAACTGGTGTTTACCGCAAGCCCCGCGCCGCAGGATGAAGGGGAAGCCGAGCGCACCATCAGCGCCCGTACCTTCAACGCCAACGCCCTAAGCGATTAGCGATTAGCGCTTGTAGCTTCAGCAAGCATATTCTGAAGCCTGCCACCCGTCATTTTGCCAATGCAGCGGCTACGGATGCCTCATCGCATCTTCAATCACGCTGACCGCCTCAGCCACGCCATCTTCCTGCTTTAGCCGTTGTGCCAGCGCCTGTGCTTTTTGCTTCATCGGTATATCTGTGGTGATCTGGTGAATCGCCGCAGCCAGATTTTCGGCTGTTAAGTTGTGCCGCCGGATCGGCTTGCCCCCTACGCCTAGCTCATAAATTCGCCGCCCCCAGAACGGTTGATCGGCCATGTGCGCCACCACGCTGGAAGGCACGCCTGCATACAGCGCGGCCGCTGTTGTGCCTGCGCCGCCGTGCTGTATGATGCCCGCCATCTGCGGGAACAGCCAGTCGTGTGGGGCAAAGTCCAGTACAAAAATATCGTCGGGTAAATTGGCGCTCTGCAGCCCCGCCCATCCACTGTGGATGATTCCCCGCCTGCCTGCCCGTTGTAGCGCCGAGATCATGATCTCAGTGGTTGCCTCAGGATTTTTATTAGACATACTGCCGAAACCGATATAGACCGGCGGCTCGCCAGCACTCAAAAAGTTATGCAGCGCGGCGGAAGGCTGCCAGTCGCTTTGTGAATTTGCGACCCAGTAGCCAGTCACATGAAGCTGCTGCCCCCAATCCTTCGGATGAGGCATCACCTGCGGGCTGACGCCGTAAAGCACCTTCGTGTTGTGGTTAAATTCATAGGCATAATCGCGATAGGTCTGTGCTTTTAAGCCCAGCGACTCCCGAAACTTGTTGACGGCCTCTTTGAACACCCAGTAGGTGAAATACTGGGCAATTTTGCCGGATAGCTTGTTCATGAAAATGTTGACGCCGGGAATCATCGGCATCATTGTCGCTGCCGGATTTGAGGTTGGGTTCAGCGGGGAAAATAACGCCAGTACATGCTTTTGCCCTGATAGCTGGGTCGCTGCCTGCGCCATACCAAAAGAGGTGAGGCCGCTCACCACAAGATCGGCATCTTCAATCGCCGCCAGCAGATCAGCAGCAAATGTTTCTCCAACCTGGCCAATCATGCGCCGCATATTGCGGCCTTCTTCTACCGAATTGCGGCTTTCTTCCGTCCAAACTTTGCCCGCATCGCTGTTCATCAGCGCGTGCATATTGGTTTGAATTGGCGCATAAACAAAACCCGCGCTTTCAACCATCATCTGAAAATCTGAAGCCGCGCTGATAGCAACGCTGTGTCCTGCCGCCTTTAATCCATAGCCCAGCGCGATCAACGGTTGTACATCGCCGCGTGTGCCAAAGCCAATCAGTGTAATTTTCATGGTGTTTTCCCGGTGCCTGCCATGCGATGAGACGTAAGCGGTAATATTTTACACAAGCTTTATAACCATCCGTTCTAAAAATTGGCTAAAATCATTCACCTGTAGCTATTCAAGTTGAAATTGTATGGTTATGAAACTTCCCTTAACAAAGCGACAAGCCCCGTCCTTCAATGATCGCCGTATTGATGCGCTGATGCGTAAGCGGCATTCGCTGGACGAACGCGATCTGTTTGCCTGTGACGGCTTCCCCGAAATTCGCAAGTTGGGGCGGCTGGCGCTGCGGCTTGAAGGCGATGAGCGCATGAATACCTATTTCGCCATTGGCGATATGTGCGCCGGGCGTTCGCTGGGGATAGATGGGCGCTTGTTAGTATTCTATGTCGGAAAAACCTTGAACGCTTATTTGCGCGCCCGTAGTGATGCTCGTGATGCCGTCAACCGGCGGCTGGCCGAGCGTGCGCGTACCGATTATCTGGGCTGGTTGATCGCCACCGCGCAGGAAAATGTTTCTCGTCATAATGTGGCGGTAGCGCTGTGGGCAGTGGCCGAGCTTGGCGAGTCCGATCCTCAATCTGCTGCGCTGCACGAAGGTGTGCTCCCGCGCCTGTTCAAGCTATATCGTAATGCCCGCCCTGAAGCCGCTTCGCCTGATCCATTTGCGCGCAAAACCATGAGCGGAGACGACTCAACGCTGTTCGGCGTAGATACCCCGCAGCGCGATCCGAATATCTCATTTGAAGCGCTGGCAATGGCCGATCTCCCTGCCGAAGATCGCGATGCGAATACCAATAATACGCTGGGCGATAGTGATGCCAGCGTGCCCCTGCCTGATCTATTAAGTATGGGGGAATCGCTGCATGAAATTGAAGATGCGGGCGCGTGGCAGGGTGCGCCTTCACCGCAGCAGGAAGCGCAGCAGATCGGGCAGGTGCTGGACTCGCTAGAACTGACCACAATGGCCGATCAAAGCGCTGTCGCCTTTGAATCCTTTGAAAAACAGGAATCGCGAGAGCGTTTTTTCGTTTCGCTGCTCACCCGCGCCGAAGCCGCCCCGTCAAACCCTAACGATGTGTTAGCTGGAGAATATCACGAAGGGGATCGCATCAACGGGCGTTATGAAGTGGCCGCCGTGCTGCTGGGGGGCATGGGCGTGGTGTATTTATGCTACGATCATGAAGAACGTGAGCCAATCGCCCTGAAAAGTTTCCAAAATCGCTTTCTGCAAAATGAGCGCGCGGTTGCCCGTTTTGAACAGGAAGCGTTGACTTGGATTCGGCTGGAGAAACACCGGCATATTGTGCAGGCGCAGTTGGTGCAGCGTATCGGCACGCGGCCTTATATCATGCTTGAACACATCAGCGGGCCAGAAGGCTTAGGCACTGACCTGAGAAGCTGGATCGAACAGAAGCGGGTTTCGCATCCACAGGCAGTAGAACTTGGCTTGCATGTTGCGTTGGGGATGCAGCACGCCGTTGGTCGGGTGCCGGGGCTGGTACACCGCGATCTGAAACCTGCGAATATTCTGGTTACCCATGATGGCATCGCCAAAGTCACCGATTTCGGCCTTGTCCGTTCTTTGGATGTCGAAGACATCACGCCGATGGATTTGGCGATGGGGCGGGATCGGGATGATAACCGCCTGACGCGCATGGGCGCCATCATCGGCACAGCGCCATATCTTTCGCCAGAGCAGTGCCGCAGCAACAATGTGGATACCCGCTCTGATATTTACGCCTTCGGTTGTATGCTCTACGAAATGCTGACCGGCAGCCTCGTGTTTCAGGCGCGAAACCTGCCTGCATGGCTGCAAGCCCATCTGAACGAACGCCCCTTGTTCGATCCGGTAGTCAGGCAAACGCTGTCTCCCTCGCTGGTTGCGCTGGTGCTGGCTTGCCTTGAAAAAGACCCGAATAATCGCCCGCAAACGTGGGGCGAAATCGTGAATCAGCTTGCGGGTATCTACCGCGAGATGACTGGCGAAGCCCCGATTATGGAGATCACCGGCCAATCGCTGGCGGCGCATGAATTGATGGACAAAGCCTATTCATTGACCGAGCTAGGCCGCATCGAAGAAGCGCTCATCGCTTATGACAACGCCATCGCGCTGGAATCTGAAAATGCCTGGGCGTGGGCGCGCAAAGGCCGGGCGCTGCGTCTGCTGCGCCGCTATCAGGATGCGCTGGAATGTTATGACCGTGCGCTCGAATTACAGCCGCGCTATGCCTGGGCATGGAAAGGGCGGGGCATGGTGCTTGAACGCATGGATCGGCTGCCGGAAGCGCTGGAATGTCACCGGCAGGCGGCGGCGCTTGATCCATCGGATGTTTGGAACTGGTACAACCAGGCGGAAACGCTGTACAGCCTGGGCGATCTGGACGCGGCGCTTGAGCTGTTAAGTCGTGCGCTGGAAGTTGACCCGCGCCATGCCAATAGTTGGGGCAAACGCGGCCAGATTCTCCGGCAGCAGCGGCGCAATCTTGAAGCGATTGAAGCCTATCGTCAGGCCGTCGAAATAGACCCCACCTTTGCCTGGGCGCACAATGGTTGTGGTCTGGCATTGAAGCTTGTAGGCGAAATTAACGAAGCGGTTCTCTCGTTCAAGCGGGCGGTGCGTTACGCGCCCAAAGAGGTATGGTACTGGTACAACCTCGCTGAAACGTTGGTAGAAGCTGGATATTATGAGGAAGCGCTTCAACCCGTTCAAGAGGCGGTGCGCGTTGATCCCAAACACGCCTTTAGCTGGGCAAAACAGGGGCAGGTGCTGCGCTATTTGAAGCGCTACAAGGAAGCATTAAGCGCCTATCATCGTGCGGTAGCGCTTCAGCCAGACAATGCGTGGGCGCACAATGGCTGTGGCATCGTGCTGGAACGGATGGAGCGTTATGAAGAAGCCTTAGCCAGCTACAGCCGCGCCGCAGAGCTTTCGCCAGAGGATGTGTGGTACTGGTACAACCGGGGCAACATGCTGATCACGCTGGAACGCTACGAAGAAGCAGTGGTCACGTTGCAGCAGGCGGTACAGGTGAATGAAAATCATGCCAATAGCTGGGCGCGTATGGGCAGCGCCTTACGCTGGCTGAACCGCTATGACGAAGCCCTGAATGCGCTGGAAAAGGCCACCGCGCTGCAAGCTGATTTTGTGTGGGCGTGGGGCGAAAAAGGGCAGGTGCTGGAAGCACTAGGCCGTGCGGATGAAGCCCGTGATGCTTATCGCCGCGCCGGAGAGCCGGGCACCAGCACCCCGCACAGCGCTTTGACGCAGGCTGACCAGCTTCTTTCCGCTGGTCAACCCGCGCAGGCCGCCGAATTGCTGGAAAGGGCGCTTGAAACCGACTCCCGCCATGCCGGGCTGTGGGGCAAATATGGCCTGGCGCTGCGCCGCCTGAATCGCTATGAAGATGCGGTCAAAGCCTTCGACAATGCAATCGAGATCGATCCCCGCTATGCGTGGGCGTGGAACGGGCGCGGCATGGCGCTTTCAGCCTTGAAACGTCCCGCGGACGCGCTGGCCTCTTTTGAACATGCCGCTGAAATAGACAAAACCGATGTCTGGCATTGGTATAACCAGGGGGATGCGCTCATGGCGCTGGATCGGCCACAAGAGGCGCTGGTTGTGCTGGAGCAGGCGGTGACTCTCGATCCCGCGCACGCCGAAAGTTGGGCGAAACAGGGGCAGGTGCTGCGTCGCCTGAACCGGAATCCAGAAGCGCTGGTTGCATATGATCGCGCCCTGGGCTTGCAGCCGCAGTATAGCTGGGCGTGGAATGGACGCGGCTTAACATTGGAAAGTATGCGCCGTCGTGAAGAGCTGTCGCCAGTTACGAGCGCGCGCTGTCCTTAGATCACAGCGTGATCTGGTACCATAACAACCTGATTGATATCCTGCTGGATATGGGGCGCAAAGCCGATGCCCTGTCCGCCAGTGAAGCTGCCGTCAGCGCCTTGCCCGATAATTCGATGGCCTGGGCGCGGCGCGGGTTAGCCCAGCGGCGCACCGGCAGTTACAGGGCTTCAGTCGAAAGCTATGCGCGCGCGCTGGAACTTGACCCGAATTATGGTTGGGCATGGAACGGTTTCGGGCTGGCGCATCTTTCTCAGCATCATTATGAAGATGCCGCCGATGCTTTTGAGCGCGCGGTGCAGTTAAACCCCAAAGATGTCTGGTTTTGGCGCAATCTTGGCGACGCCTCATGATGGTTGAGGACTATAAAGCGGCGGTTCATGCTTTTGAGCAGGCCGTGAAACTGGATAGCCAGCACGAATCCACGCGCCTGAAATTGCAAATGGCTCGCGAAGCTCTTGGAGAATAGTGCCATTTGAGGCGCGTAGTGTGATGCCCCCGCACGCCCTCTCTCAGTTTGTATGAAAGAGGGCGTGTTCGTTAGGCTGGGGAAGGGTGTCCTTTTACTCCCCCGCCGTTGTTTCTATTGTCTCTAAGGTGTCGCAATCAGTGCAGGACACAGTTTCAACGGGTTCATCTGCGGCCAATGCCCGTACCCAGTCCACGAACGACATCCCGTTGACCGCCACCGTGTAAAATTCCGGCGTCACCGTAACGCAGTGTCCGTCGCCACCTGCTGTAAAGCTGAAGAAATTATCGCTGTCACCGGCTTCAATATCGGCAAAGTTTGCTTGCAGCAGTTCATGCAGGTTCACATCGCTCGTGCCCCCAAGAATCAGGAACATTTGCTGTACTAAATCGTTCGCCGCGTTGTACTGGGTGAACGTGATATCTGGAAGCAGGTTGGTGGATTGCAGATAGAAGGCCTCGAAATTAAGCTCATCTGTCGGGATTTCAGCGTAATTTTCCGGCAATATCCCCTGTGTTCCCCATGCCTCAAAGACCACACTCGCCAATTCCTGATTGCGATACCCACCAGCAGCATCACCTAACTGCTCAATATGCGCGTTCGGGTAGGCTTCAGCCACAAATTGCGTATACAGCGGCGAAGGAATGGAGCCTGCGCTGCATCCCGTCACAAATACGGTGTCGGGATTTTCGATGTTCGTAAACGTCCAGTCTAAAACCGTCATTGCGTTAACGAATCCGCGATGATGAATGGTGACCTCGTGGGCATCATCCCCGCCTTCATTAACGGTGTATGTCCTATCCACATTGCCGATATGCACATCGCCGGTGCAGTAAGGCACCATCACCGCATTGTAATTCTGGAAGGGGTTTGACGAGTTCTCAAAATCGAAAATTCCCGCCGGAGATCTGCGAGGATTGTCGCCCGCGCCGATAGAGGGGTCGTAGGTCGGCTCGCTTGCCAGATCGCAGTTTTCGCCGAACCAGCACGCGCCGCCGCCTTGAAAATGGATCAACAGGTCTTCGCTGGGCTGATCCGCCGGGCGGACAAAGAAAGAATACGGATCGCCGTTAGAGCAAAGGGTATCGCCACCAGGCCTGATTCGTGTCCATTGGCCTGCTGGTAATTCGCTCCACACAGGCAGCGAAACATTTTGCGCGCTAACTGATGCCGGTAGTGTTGTGACAAATAGGGTGGCTGCAATTAAACCGAAAAACTTGCGTAACATCATATATCCTCCAAATAGTAAGTGAAAAAATAGCGATGTTTAAGAATAGGCCTTTTACAATACCGCATACGGTGGGGAATAGAAAAATATAAACCGGTAGGGAATGATGGAATAGCGACGCTAAAACGGTGAACGCTCAGGCCGCCTGCCGCTGCGAAAATAAAAACGCGCCTATCAAATGAAATGATAAGCGCGTTTAGTATTCAATATATCGCCGCCAGGCTTCGTTGCCGGTGCCGATAGCGACAACTAAATAGCTCGTGCGCGGTGTCTTCGGCTCCCACTGAAGGCGCATCCCGGCTTCATGCGGCAGCCGATCACCTTTGCGGTGGTTGCAGGCATAACAGGCGCAGGCAGTATTGCCCCAGTTATCTCTCCCCCCGCGTGACTTGGGAATGATGTGGTCAACGGTGAAATCGCTCTTGACCAGTGGCTTTCCCTTAAACGGTGAACCCGGCGTCACGCCGCAGTAAATGCAGGTGAAGCTGTCGCGTACCAACACCCCGCGCCGGCTCCAATGTGCTTGCCTGCGTGGGACGTTTACATAGGTTCGTAAGGCGATAACAGATGGGATCGGAAAACGATCACGCACGGTTCGGAGAAACTGATCGGTCTGCTCGACGACTACGGCTTTCTCCGACAGCAATAGGTTGATCGCACGAGGGATAGTTACAACTGAAAGTGGTTCCCACGTGCGTCCGTTGAGCAGAAGAACGCGCCCCTGGAGCGCCCCTCCGATGGACACAAGAACACCTCATAGCTCAGTGGACGATACGATCATCTTCACAATTCTGTGAAGAATCCCACAACTCGAACAAGTATATCAAAAATGTCGCTCAGGCGCAGCAAATTTCTCGTAGATTTAACAAAGCATTTAACGCGGGTTGGCATTTCCGGCATCAGGCGGGTCGTTTGCCCGCCCTTCGCCTGCGTGTAACGCGCGCCAATCCCACATTATTCAATCGCACGGCGTTCAGCCTATTGCCGCTGCCGTGATGTTTGCCTTATAAAGCCGCTTGTTGCCGCTAGAAATGCCGGGACGCAGTGTTTGCGCCCCGGATGAGATAGCGGTTCATCGGACGATCCTTGATGAACTTGAACGAGGTTGTTTCCCTTTCCGAAGTTGTTCGGCAAAGGGGCAGAGGAACTGAACCTGACAATACTACCCGCTCGAAATCTAAAATGACCCGTGTACGCTTGCTTAACAATAAAACTGACCCGGTTGCTGTTGCATTTGAAATACTTGGAAGCTTAGGGTTGTGGGCTTCACGCCCGCCCTTCGCCTCCATATACAATGTCGGCAAAGGTGGCGCGAAGCAGGTCGGAATACGATAAATTTGGACTGGATTGCTCACCCGTACTCATGTTCGTATATCTTTCCGGTAAGGCAGAAACTGCTTTCTCCAATCTCTGCCCACCATACTCGCTCCTTGAACGATCCCTATAAGAAGAGGCTGACGAGCCGCGCGAACGTGCTTGTGCGAGATTTACCCCGCCCCCCACGCCTTGCGTCGCGTGCCAACCGCTGGCGGTTAGCTTCGCGGTGCAATTCACGCTGCCGTTGTTCGTGAACCAACAAGTGATTTTGGTTAAGCTCATACATGATTTTGCTCCTACCCCACTAAGGAGCTGGTTTTGTTTCATCTTCGCAATTAGAGAAATACGCTGATCGCGCGCGCCCATGCGCTTGTGCGATCCTGGTTTTGCGTGCGGCGCTGCGCTTCTTGCGCTGCTCGCTGGCGTTTTGCCGAATGTTCTTGCTCGCGCCGCCGCTGGCGGTCTTGGCGAACATCGTTTACGTTGAACATCATCTTGCTCCATGCCGCGTGTGTTGTGTGGCGGCCAATTGGTTTTCGTCTTCATAAGAACAGACTCAGCGCTCTGGTGAAGCCGTTGCGCCGGTCTTGGCGGTGGCTCACCCTGTTTTGCAGATTCTGAGCCTCGTTATACCGGCGGGCATTACGCTCTTGATCGCGCCGGTGCTGGATATTTGTCCTAAGTTGGTTGGCATCGAATGTATTGAACATTGGTTGCCTCCTTTCATACTGCCGCATGTTGATTAAATGACTGTCATCACTTCTTTAAGCGGTGGGTTACCCGCTTCCGGTTGCTGCGCGCTTTTTACGAGGCTTCCGATTTCGCCACAATGTGCAGCGTCGTATCGCCTTGCACCTCTGACCGCTGGATTTCGGCCATCGTTTCCGTCGCCGTATAGACCAGCTCATACAGCCAGCCAATCATTTCGGCGTTGGTTAACGTGCTGACCTCCTGAAGCCGCCCTTCGCTAGCGGCGCTGTGCAGCTCATCCAGCGTATCCATGAGGTTCCCCATACGCGCATCGTTGAACAGCAGTTGAAGGTGATGCGTTGATGACATGATTGCCATTTTCCTTGCCAAAACACTTTTAGAAAACAAAACGGGCGTGAGATTTAACCTTCGCAATCTCACGCCCGTTTGGGAACCCGTTTTTATCAGGTCATCGGATCATATTCTGAAACGATATGATCCTTTCGTATGAGATTGCCCCGTAACCAGACCAGCTTCGCCGCCAAAGCCCCCATCCAGGAGGCCCACGCCAGCGCTGATCACATTCCACCCACCATTGATCGGCAGCAGCGCAGCGGCTGGCCGGGCGGTAGGCACAATGCGCCCATCGATCAGGATGGGAAGCACGTTGCGTGCGTGACGGACGATAGACAACATGGTTCTAAGCACCTCGCTCCACAGCAGTGTTATCCAACATCGCCAGGATAGATTCGCCGGTGATGAACACACGGCGCATCCCTGCAGGTTTGCTTACCCGCAGGTGCCCATTCTTGACCAGTCGCTTCAGTGTGCTCAGGCTGATGCCCAAAGCTTCTGCTGCTTCCTGCCGGGAATAGACGGCTCCTGTTTTGATAGTTGGTTTTAGCGTTGTTGGCATGACAATACAAACCTTATTTCAATCCAGAACAGCGTAACACGGACTTTCTGACGTGTCAAGCAGTCAATTTTTTCTTTTACAAGTTTTTATGTGTGGGATGAGGTCAAAGAGGGTCAGAGGGTAAAAATCTACAGAAATATAATATTGCTAGATTGCGTTGTCTAGAGGGAGTTGTATTTTGAAATGTCTAAACAGGAAAAAAGACGCCTCTATTGAGGCGCTCTCTTGCAGCTTACGCCAGCGCCTGCGTAATCAGGTTATTCAACTGCGTGATCAGATTGAATAATCGCTGCCCCACATCGCCGCCCGGAAACCAGGGCGTTACCGTAATTTTACGAATGCCATCGCCGGCCATCAATTCTAGTTCGCCGCTGGCTGGGTCGCTGGTGCTGTGCGCGCCTGTGATCGTCTCTGGCAGTTCGCGCACGCCGCTGGTATCAATCGCCGCGCGCGCTTTTGCAAGCAGTTCTTCGCTGAGCGTGGTTGTGGGGTACCAGCCAGGTATCACTGGCTGATCCCGATATTCGCCGGATGCCGCTTCCACCAGTTTTGAAACGCGGTAGCTTTCAACCTTCCCATCCGCGTAAAAGCGCTCACCGTATGGGTCTGAAGTGGCATCCCGGACGAGATAACCAAATAACAGGTCGGGCATGTTGGTTTCCCTTAGATCGTTATTAGACAATCACCCCCCCATCGGGCGTGGGTGTGCCAGGAATATGGGTTGGTGGGTCGCCTTCGCCGCCGTAGCGCCAATTACGTCCGGTGACGGTTTCCAGCGCGCTGTGGAATGTTGAATAATGCTGCGGGCGCACAGTGTCGCCCAGCGACATAATATTGTCGTTATTCTCTGCCACCGCGCCGTCAATCGGGGCATCGGCCAGCCCGTTTGCATCAATGTCTGTATGCTCGATGGTCGCGCCAATCGCGTTTCCGGTTCCGCTAATGAATCCGCGCTGATCTGCGGGCAGGGTGTTGTTCTGGTTATCTATCGTTGAATATTCGTCATCAAGACCCAGCAAATGCCCGGTTTCGTGCATCGCTACGTTCTGCGCTGCGCCAGAACCGATGATCAGATCCACGCGCCGCGACGCATCATGATCATCAGTGGCACCCGTTTCGCCTTCGCCGCTGTCTTGCGTGCGATTGACCGAACCGGTTAAGCCGTTAGTTTGCAGGAATTGTTCAACAGCCGCAGATCGCCGCTCAGAAAGCGACTGGTTATAGTCGGCATCTCCCACCGAACTGGCACGCCCAATCAGTTGAATCGGTTGGCCTGCGTTGCCGGGGGCAGCATTAAAAGTATTGATAAACTGTTTCAGGAACGTTGGCCCGTCAGTTCCTGCGCCGCCCGGCTGTGAGCTGGCGCTCGCGATATCCGAAGAGTCGTGCGCGAAATAGAGTTCCCACCGCAGAAGATTATCGTGACGCGGCCCTAGCGCCGAGCTAGACATGATCATTTCTGAGTCTGTCGCGTTGCGGCGGTTGCCAGATTGAACGAATGCGCCGATACCGCCCGGCGGCGTTTTGACAATCTTCGCCTTGCAGTGATCGCCATCTTGCTTGCCTGCATGCACATTAGCGGCAACGCGAACGCTGCTGAATAGCTGCGGCCAATCCTGACTGACGAAAAAGTGCTTTGCGCCCCATGCATCTTTGACCGATTGGGCGTAGCTTTGCATCCAACTGTCTTGCTCGCCAGACCATCGCCACTGCGAATTTACGATGCCCGCGCGATCAGCCGCCGCGACATCGGTCATGATCCGGTTTGCGCCATTTTGAAGCTGTGTGATGGTACGCTGCTCAGACGGATCAGACGCATCAAGCCCCGCGCCATCTACAGTCACAACGTTTGTTGTAGGGTCAATTTTTAGGCCATCAGGGAAGATGATGCCCACGTTCAGCGTGATCTGAAGCTCGCGTGAATTACCGTCAAACTTTGCGTTAAAGCCGCCGAGTCCTGTAGGGGTAACGTTCAATCCATCTGCGCTAGGCATCACCCCACGCGCTAAAAATGCCGCCATATCCGCCGGCATGGCATCATCGGCTGTTGCTGTGGCTTCGCCGGGGCCAGCTTCATCCGGCCCTTCCCGCTGAATGCCGGGCATGAGTATCCGTTGCAGCGCACGGTTGCCGATAATTGAGCCTAGCCCCATAGCCGCCCGGCGTTGAACTGGCTTGTTATCAACCGTTTTCGATTGTTGTAGCACGTTTACGGCGCGATCAGCGTTCATCCCTTCAGACATAAATTCTTCTGAGGGCGCGTGGTGTGTATTTTGCTGCGGTGAAGGCGTTTGCTGGCGTTGTACTTGTGTAGATTGGGGCATGATCGTTCCCCGAATCAATCGAACGTACAATCCAGCATAATCTCAGTTTATTTTCAACGCAACTGGTCTGAAACGCCGTTAGGCAAATTGAAGTTGTCGATTTTTACAAACTTTTATCTGCTGATCACAAACACGCAGTGATCCGCGCCAGCGGCACGGCATTGTATTTCGCGCACTGTAAAATCACGGCCATTTGCGGCATAACGCGCAGTTTCTTGCAGCAGCCCCACAATCGGGTGGCATATAGGGCGTTCAGCTTCCTGTCCCCAGCACATCGCGCAGTTTTCCACAATGAAGCGATAGGCTGTTGCCGTTTCTTCAAGCGCGCATCGCTGATCGCTGAAATTGGTGAATACCGCCGCCAGCCCTTTGAAGGCTGCGTGCAGGCGTTCTTCAACGGGCAGCGCGCGAAACGCCGGGTCAGTTACCCCAGACAGCGCGCCAAAGTGGTTCATGCCTTTCACCAGCCATGCTCTGCCCGCTCGCAGCGCCATTCCCCGCCCGCCGCGCTGCCCGTACATTTCGTCTAATGCAAGGTTCAGCGCCGAAAGCGCGGCAAAATCTATGTTCCGTTCCAGATCGTCGGGGGGAAGCGGGTTGGCTAGTGCGCGCAGGTTGGCAAGTTCAAGCGTGGCTTCAAGGCCATGTTCGCCCATCACCTCTTTTAAGGCGAGGAAAAAAATACGCCCAAAGCGGTTGGGGTAATACAAACCGCTTTTACGGGCGCTGAGGGTCGAACTTGGTAGTGTCACAAGCATGAAGGTGAGTCTATGCTCACAACGTTAAATAAGCTGCTTCAGGTCTTGCACCGTCCTTGCGACATCGAGGAAGATCAAACCAAGCCTTG
>LMZS01000122.1 GCA_001567085.1 Chloroflexi bacterium OLB15 | reverse complement strand
ATCTACGTTGGCGCGGGCTTTGGCAGTTTTCAGCGCGGCCATGCGTTCAACTGTTTCGGCAGCCGCCTGCTGGTCGCCAAAAATAGCGGCGCGGGCGCGGCGCAGATCGCTGCGGGTGATGATCAGGCGGCGTACCGCGATATCGAAGGGCAGCAGCAAGGCCGCCAGCAGCAGTAAGTACGGCCATGCCGGTGTGTAGCCAGCGCGCGCTGGTAAATTGTGGGCAAAAACTGCTTCGGGCGAATTTGCCAGCGACTGACCGCCGGTTTCGGCGGCAAGCTGCGAAAGCAAGGCGATGCCGTCTGCAAGATTGCTGGCGCGGTATTCGGGCGAGTAGCTCATGACCCAGCCCATCGTTTGCTGTACAGTGCCACCATTCTGATCAGCGCCGCTCAAGCTCACCAGATAGGTGCCTTCCTGAGTTGGAATAAAGTCGGCGGCATATTGGCCGGGGGCGATCTGCCGTACAGGCACAGCGAAAGACTCGCCTTCGGGCGGAATGATGTTCGCGGTTAGCTGGAGGCCGTTCAGGAAGCTGCCATCATCGGTACGGGCGTCTACGCTCAAACTGGCGACTTCGCCATTCATGACGATGCCGGATTCGATATTCTGGATCGTGCCTTCGATGATCGTCCACTCAACAACCTGACTCCAGAAGCGGGCGAAATCTTCCCAACCCACCCAGTTTTGTCCCCAGCGCCCGGCAGCGTCACTGGTGAAAGCAACCGCGCGCCCCAACCCGTACTGCCACTGCGCCAATATGGGATCGTAATAGGGCGCTGGCCCACGCAGCACTACCTGCGCCGTGTCTTTCGGGGAAGTGGCGACGTAGCCGAGCAGATTGGGCGCAGAGGTGATGCCTTGCAAGATCGGGCTGGCGGCAAAAACTGTGGGCGTGAACGTATCTTCAATGATATATGAACGGGTGGCTAAGACGGTTTCCTGTGTGAAGATCGTCGGGATGGATTCAACCAGACTCACTTCATGGTAGTTGCCGCCACCACGAAGCGCCATTTGTTCCAGAAAAGCGGGGCCGCCGCCGATAGCGATCACGCTGGTCGTGGTGTTGTAATCTTCGTTCAATTCGGCCGCCAGTTCAACCAAGCCGTTTGCGGTTGCGCCGCCGTCGGTTAGCAGGATGATGTGCTTGCGCGGCGCGGGATCGTTTGCCAGCGCTTCGGCGGCCAACCGCATACCGGCGAGAATATCGGTGCCACCGCCCGCGCGCAGCGAAGCAACCTGTGTTTGCAGACCGAGGCGATCCAGTACGGGCTGCACTTCAGCGATCCATACTCCATCTATATCAAAGGACACCACACCCGCGCGGTCAGTTGGCTGCAAAAAGTCAATCGAGCGGATGATGGCTTCTTTCGCCAGTTCAATGTTTTCCACACCGCTGGGGCCGACGACGGTCATCGAACCGGAACGGTCAATCACATAGGCAATCGTCAACTGGGGAATGCGCTGCTGGTCTTGTACCTGCATGTTGACGGGCAGCGCTTCTTCCAGCGGCGTTTGGAAATAGCCGCCGGGCGCGTAGGCGTTTGGCCCACCGACGACTATCAGGCCGCCGCCAAGATCGCGCACATAGGTGTTTAGCGCGTCCATGCGCCGCTGTGAAAGCTGGGTGGCGGGGACATTTGCCAGCAGCACGCTGTCGTAACTTTCGAGCGCCGCCGCGCCAATCGGCAGCTCATTAGGTGAAACCTGTTCAACTCTGAAGCCTAGCTCGGTTAGCGCAGCGTTGAGGTGCTCCGTCTCGGCTGCGTCTTGTGAGACGAGAAGCACAGATGGCGGGCCGTCAATGCGGGTGAAAGCGGCCAGCTCATTGTTCTGGGTGTAACCATCCGCCGATTGCGCAGGCTCGACAACCACCCTGAAATCGCGAAAGCCAGTATTTGAGGCCTGCAATTCGAGAGCATAGTTGTTGATCCCGGCGGCCAATGATCGTTCTTCACGGCTGACAACAACGTTTCCAGCCAGAACTGTGATGAGCGCGTCGGTGGGGGCGCTGGCTTCAACGCTGATGCCGATGTCAAAAAACTGACCGGCGCTAACGCTTTCCGGCGCGCGCACATCAAGCACACGCACTTCGGGCGCAGGCTCGCGGGTTAGCGGCACATAGCTAATTTCGACGCCAGTCGCCGCTGCGCGACCGGCAGAAGCTGTAGCATCGCCGATGGTTTGCGCGCCATCGCTCAAGATCACCATGCGCCGGGCGGCATCTTCAGGGAACAGCGCCAACCCTAAGCTGATGGCTTCTTCGAGGTCGGTGTTGCCGGTAATAGGGGTAGAGCGAATAGCTGCCAGTTCGCGGCCTGCGCTCATCGGGCGCTCAACAACGGCATCTGCGCCAAAGACGACAATTGCCGCTTGATCGTCAGGCGACATGGCGTTTAGAGACTCGCGAACGTATTCAAGCTGTTGTTCACGCCCGTTCTGACCGACGCTGTCGGAATGGTCGAGCAGGAAGACCACCGCCAGACGGTCTGCGCCATGCGCGGTCTGCATCCCCGCCAATGCGAAAACCACCAGCGTGAAGATCAGGCAGCGAATGACAAGGCTGGTCAGGTCGCGCAGGCGGCGGTATTTGACTTTTGGCCAGCCCCAGAAGATCAGAATGAGCAGGCCAAAAAGCAGAAGAAGCGCGGCGGGTGTGGTAAAGGTGATCACGGCGCTATCCTAAGCGGCTGATCAGGCGGGTGATGTCGCCGTGAAAGTCAGGGTCATTACGCAAGGAAATACCGTTGCGCCGTACCAGCGGCTGAAGCGACTCTGGCAGATCGCTAGTTGAGGGCATGACCGCGCCTTTGACCAGCACCGGCACGACAACGATGTTGCGCTTCAAGGCTAATTCGATCTCAATTCGCACAAAGTCATTCGGATCGTGCAGGCGGCGATTCCCGCTGTCATCAGCGGCGCTCACCCACGTCGGACCGATCACCGCCAGCAAACAGGTACACTGCTTCACCTGCTGATCCAGATATTCAACAAAATCAACGCCATAGGGAATGTTATCCACATCCTTGAATACGTTTTCGGCTTTCAACTCACGTTCCAGACGATCATACAGGCGGCCACAAACATCGTTGGAATCGGAACGACGGTAAGAAATGAAAACGCGGTGTTTGGATTTTGCCTGTGCGGGCGGTTTCTCTGGCACAGGCGCGGGCGGCATTTCCTGCGGCAGTTTATGGAACTCATCAGTTGAGAAAGGATCATAATCCAGTTTTTGTGCTGGCGCTTCTGATTCGGCAGGCGGCGTAACGGGCGCAGTTTCTGGAAACAGCATGTATTGCAGCCCGATTTGCCGGAATGCGTTGGAGAAGGCGAGCAGATTCTGGTCGTTTTTGCCCCAATCAAAAATGGCAGTTGGCTGCGCGCTCTGGCTGACGATCCACACGTCTGCGCCGGTGGCGGCGGGGCGGATAGAAACCATCAGCATTTCGCCGTAGCTGACCAGCGACACGCCCATTACTGCTTGAATGATGCCGTTGTAAGGATCAACCTGCTGGATCAAAGCGCCCATCATGACCAATGCGGCGTGGGATATTTCAAGCGCTTGCATTGGCGGGCTGGAAACATGAAAGCTGGTTTCGCGACGAACGCTCATGCCGGTATCCTGTCGCGCTTACTTTCAGGGCGAGGGTTAAGCGGCTTGAACTGCACCGGCCTGCGCACTCGCCGATGATAAATAATCCACTCGATCAGCAGCAGAATCAGGGCGAATAGGGCTACCAAAGGCCAGAATTCACGCTGACCGACTTCACCCTCAGCCTGTGGGGTGATTTCTTCATCGCCAATGGTAATAGTGGTTTGCGGGGTGATGGCGCTTTCAGTCGGATCGAACAGATTCACCGAGAACACGCCGCTGCTGACCACTTCGCCTGCAGAGAGCGCATCAATACGATATAAGCCAATTTCGCCGGTTTCGGTGAAGTTGATGGTTGGGGTATTGACGGGCAGCGTGCGGGTAGAGCCATCTGGCAGGGAAACTCGTAAGCTGTCTGCTGTCGCTGGCGGCGTTAGGGTGAGGGGTTGGCCGACGCTGGCCTCTGGCTGCTGCACGATGCCCTGCGGGGTGAACCAGTTCAGCAGCGAGGCAACCAGTATCGGATAGGCAATTTGCAGCGGAAGATCGCTATCGCGCAGGTCAAAGGTCAGGATCGCTATTTGCTGCCCGCCTGTTTCCCCCGCCAGCAGCAGCGGGCCACCCTGCGCGGTGATCAGCGGTTCAGCCCAACCGGCAGTGACCTGCTTGAATTCGAGCAGGTTTAGCGCAGAAAGATCGAGAAATCGCATACGCGGATCGTCACGCGTAACAAGGATATTTCCGGTCGGGCTGTTGGCTGAATCATCGGTGCGGGTGAGGGTTTCGCCAACCGTGAAAAGGTCAGTGCTTTGCGGCGGGTTGATGATCAGGATATCGCCAGCGGGCAGCGTTTCTGGCAGCCAGCCATCGTATACATAGATGTCATAAGCGCTGCGCGGCGTGCGCCCCGGCTCCGACGGTAAACGCGGAAACGCCAGGCAAGCTGCGGAAAACCTGCTCTAGAAAGCGGTTGCCTCGGTTGTAATCAATACGCGCCGCGCCCCTTCGGCGGAACGGACGGCATAAGCGCTGTCGTCCAGCGCAAGCTGATTCGGGGTTGGGCTATCGGCGGGCGGGGTGATGCCTGCGCGCACGGTGGTGAAGGCTTCAGGTAATTCGCGGGAAATGATCGGCAGGCTGCTGTTGGCCGGAATAGTTTGGCGCTCGGCGGTGAATAAGCTGCCGTCAATTTCGAGGTCAAAGATGACATCAGCATCCTGATCCCCATAGTTAGTGATCTGGGCGAAAAGCTCGGTAGATTGGCCTGGCAGGGCGCGGGCAGCCAGCGCGGTGATGGCGACGTTGTCGCTGGTTTGGCCGATAGGGATGTACTGTAAAGTGCCGGGAATGGCGGGTAGGGTGGCGGTGCCATTTCTTCCCCCTAAACCGCCGCCATCGCTGATGATCACGGTGGTGAAATCTTCGCCGCTGCCAGCATTGGCCGCCGCCAGCGTGAGCGCCTCATCCCAGTTGGCGCTTCCTGATCCGGCGTGCGCGCTCAGCACCGCAGCGCGCAGCGCGGCGCGGTCTTCTGTCAGCGAGGCCAGTACTTCGGCATTTTCGGCGGCGCGGATGATGGTCATCTGGTTGCCTATGCCGAGTGTGTCAATCATGTCTAGCGCCTGTCGCCTGGCGATATCCAGACGGGTTTCGCCATTTTCCGCCGTGCTCATGCTTGCGGAAGCGTCCAGCACCACTGCGATCTTGCCTGTGCCGACGGCTGGCACTTCGATAAATGGCCGCGCCAGCGCAAATACCAGCAGCGCCAGCGTGAGCAATTGCAGGAACATAAGCAGATTGCGCCGCAGTTTTTGCCAGGGGGTATTGGCTTCGCGGTCACGCAGAAGCTGCTGCCATAAGAAGGTGCTGCTCACCACCACTTCGCGGCGGCGAAGGCGCAGCATATACAGCAGCAAAATGGGAATTGCCAGCAAACCGGCAATGAAGGCAAGCGGCGCAAGAAAAGACAAGAGGCAGCCCTAAAAACCAGTTCTGAGCACAGGGTGCGATGTCATTGTTCCGGGATCAGAACGATTGACGACTTATTTATCCTACCATGATACACATCTGCTGCGGTTTGCGTTCAGGTGATGATGCTGGCGCCTTCTGTAGCATTGGTCACGAAGATGGAAGGCGTGAGGCTGGTTGCAGCTTTGTAGAGCGAGGTCATGTTTTCAATGAAGCCTGAGGCATGTTCCTGCGCCACCAATGCCACAGCACACCCGCCAAAACCGCCGCCAGTCATGCGCGCGCCATAGCATCCGGGCTGTTCTAACGCCAGCGAAACCATCGTGTTCAGGGCGCTGTTAGTGATCTCAAAATCGTCGCGCATGCTGACATGGCTGGCGTTCATCAATTTGCCCAACCGCACGGCATCGCCAGCGGTCATGGCTTCTGCGGCTTGCAGGGTGCGATCATTTTCGGTGATCACGTGGCGGGCACGACGACGGATGACCGGGCTTAGCTCATGCTCACGGGCTTCAAAAGTGCGGATGTCTACATCACGCAGGGCGGGTACGCCAAAATGGGCGGCGGCGGCCTCGCATTGGGCGCGGCGTTCGTTATAGGCGCTGGTGACTAATTCACGGCGGGTAGCCGTGTCCATAATGGCGATAACGGTACCTTCAGGCAGCGGCACCGGGCGAAGCTCCAGCGAACGGCAGTCAATCAATACGGCGTGACCAGCCTTGCCAGTGGCCGAGATCATTTGATCCATGATGCCGGTTTTGACGCCGATCCATTCGTTTTCGGCGCGCTGGCACAACCGCGCCATAACCCGGCCATCCCAATGAAAGTTGGCTGCTGCGGAAAATGCGCGGGCGGTTGCCAGTTCAATGGCGGCTGAAGAGGATAAGCCCGCGCCGATGGGCACATCACCAGCGATTGCGCCATCCCAGCCTACCAGCGGATCATTGGCATCGCTCAATGACCAGGTGACGCCTTTCATATATTCCGCCCAGATTTCGGTCGGGTCGTCTATGCGCAGCAGTTCTGTAGGCGAAAACTGCGTGACTTGATCGTAATCGCTGGAATACACCACTACATAACCATCAGAGCGCGGTTTGAGGGCGATCACGACTTCACGCTCAATCGCCATCGGCAGTACGAACCCATCGTTATAATCGGTATGTTCGCCAATGAGGTTTACACGCCCTGGCGCGCGCACGATAATGCTGGGCGATTCTCCAAATTGCGCTTTATAGGCTTCAATAGCGCGGGTGGTAAGCGCTGAAGGCATCAATAACACCTTTTCATTGATCACCGGAAAACACAGCAGAGTATAGCGCGTTCAACCGTCTGCCATGTAAAATCCGCACATATGAACGAAAAAATAAACACTCAATGGCCCGAAACATGGGGCGTAATCGGCCACGAATGGGCGGTTAGCCAACTACAGCAAAGCCTGTTGAACCAGCGCGCGCGACATGGCTACCTGATTATTGGCCCGGAATCGGTGGGCAAAGAGACGCTGGCGCGCGGCTTTGCTATGGCGCTGAACTGCCTTGAGAAGCGCGAAAAGAAGCGCCCGTGCGGCGTGTGCTCTTCCTGCCAGCGCGTTTTAAGCGGCAATCACCCTGATATTTTGTATTCGCAGCAGGATAGTAATACTGGCGCATTAAAAGTAGATGAAGTGCGGTCACTGGCGTCTAAACTGGCGCTGAAGCCGTATGAAGCGCATTACCGGGTGGCGATTTTGCGCGATTTTGACCGCGCGCAGCCGCTGGCACAGGATGCCCTGCTCAAAACGCTGGAAGAGCCTGCGGCACATTCCGTGTTGATTTTGCTGGCAGAGGACATCGGGCGGATTTTGCCCACGATCACCAGCCGCAGTCAGGTGATCACGCTGCGGCCAGTAGCGGCACGAACGATAGCGCTGTCCCTGCGCGATGAGCATGATTTAGATGAAGCGCAGTCGGTATTACTGGCGCAGCTTTCGGGCGGTAGGCCGGGCTGGGCAATTCGGGCAGCAAGCCAACCCGAACTGCTGAATATGCGCGTGGAAGGGCTGGATCAACTGCAAACCCTGCTTGGCGAAAACCGGGCGGGACGTTTCGCGGCGGCTGAAACGCTGAGTAAGGACAAAGCCGCGCTGCTGAATCAGCTTGAGCTGTGGCAAACTTTCTGGCGCGATGTGGTGCTGCTGGCGGAAGCCTCTGGCGTTCAGGTTGCCAATGTGGATAAACAGGACTATTTAAGCGCGCTGGCGGCACACCTTACGCCGGAAGAAGCATTGAAGGCGCTGAAAGCTACCCGCGATTTGATCGGCACGTTGAGCAGCACAAACGCGAATGCGCGGCTGGCGCTGGAAGTGATGCTGCTGGATTATCCGGGACTGGCGTAATAGTCTTTGCCTGTAAAACATCAGATGAGTGTACAAACTGCGCCTACTGCACAGCCTGTTATGGGTGCGCTACAATAACAGGTGAAGCAAACTGCGCTTACTGCTTTTTAACGTTCACCTTGTCACTTAAGGTAATTGTGAATGACGCTGCGAATTTTCAACGTACTGGGACGTGAAAAACAAGATTTCGTGCCGCTGAATGAAGGGCACGTGAATATGTATGTGTGCGGCCCTACGGTATACGATAACAGCCATATCGGCCACGCTAAAACATATGTCGCTTTTGATGTAATCACCCGCTATTTACGCGCTACCGGGCTGGATGTGCTGTACGTGCAAAACATCACTGACGTGGGGCATTTGCTGGACAGCGGCGAAGATCGCATTTTGAAGAAGGCGGCGCAAACACAGGCGAAGCCGATGCAGATCGTGGAGACTTACGCCAAAGCCTATTTCGATGCGATGGATAAGCTGGGGGTGCAGCGGCCTGATATTTCACCGCGTGCCAGCGGGCATATTCCCGAAATGTTCAAGATGATTGAAACGCTGCTGGAGAAGGAAAATGCTTACGTCTCTAACGGCAGCGTCTATTTTGATGTGAGTTCAGACCCCAACTACGGCAAGCTCTCCAACCGCCGCTTGCAGGAGCAGGAAGCAGGCACGCGCGAGGCCGTGCGCGGCGAAAAGCGCAACCCTGAAGATTTCGCGCTGTGGAAACGTGCTGAGCCGGAACATATTTTGCGCTGGGACAGCCCCTGGGGCGAGGGTTTCCCCGGCTGGCATATTGAATGCTCAGCGATGGCGCTGAAATATCTTGGCGCGACCTTTGATATTCACGGCGGCGGAATTGATAATATTTTCCCGCATAACGAAAGCGAAATTGCCCAGAGCGAGTGCGCGAATGATGCCGAATTTGCTCGCTACTGGATACTGGTGGGCAGCCTGACGGTAGACGGCATCAAGATGTCGAAAAGTCTCGGCAATTTCATCACGATTGATGACGCGCTGAAGCAGTTCCCCGCGCCAGTGATCCGTTATTTCATGCAGAGCGTACATTACAGCAACCCGGTGGACTACAGCGACGATGCCATGAATGGCGCGGCACGCGGCTGGGAACGGCTGGCGAACGCCGTGCGGCTGGCGCGGCAAATGGGGCGAAGCGCGCCGGAAGGCAGCGAAGGCATCGCTTTTGAGGAGAGATTGGGCACGCTGCGCGCCGATTTTACAGCGGCGATGGATGATGATTTCAACACACCGCAGGCGATTGCCAGTTTGCAGGAATTCACCCGTGATGTGAACACCTTCCTGAACAGCGGTACGGCGATTGGGCGGATCACGCTGGATGCGATATTGGATACTTACGAAGCGACGGCGGGCAAAGTGCTGGGCATTTTGCCATCGCCTGAAGCCGACAGTGGCAGCGCCCAACGGGAAGCCGCGCTGATTCAGATGCTCATTGATCTGCGCGTGCAGGCGCGGAAAGCCAAAAATTGGGCGGAAAGTGATCGCATCCGCAACGAACTGGCGGCAATCGGCGTGATTCTAGAAGATCGCGCTGATGGGACGGTGTGGAAGGTAGGGTAGGATTCCAACCCCTGCAGGCTAAGCCGTGTGATGGGATTCAACCCGACCCTGATTTGCGTTAAGTGATCTGATCCAGAAGTTCTTGAAGTGTAGGGCGCAGGCGGCGTATTTCTTCCTGATGCGCTGCGGTCAGCTCTGAAAGCAGTTCAGCGCCATGTGATGTGAGCGTGATATTCACCTGCCTGCGGTCTTCAATGGCCGGGACGCGCTCGACCAAACCCTGCGCTACCAGCCGGTTCACCAGCCCAACCGCGCTGTGATGCTTGATTTGCAGGCGGTCTGCAAGCTCGGTTACGGTGACGTAATCGCGCATTGGAAACCCCTTGATCGTCAGTAATGCCTGATGCTGCTGCGGGGTTAAGCCCACGCCAAGCGCAGCTTCTTCACTAAAACGCATGAACTGCCGTAGATGGTAGCGAAATGCGGCCAGCGTTTCGTATTCTCTCTGCGTAATCTCTCGTTTTTTCATGCCTGTATCAGCAGCCTTTCTTCAGCCCAACATTTTAATGATTTTATGCCAAACAAGGCCAAAACACAGACAACTGTATCTTGTTTTGTATCGTATTGCGATATAAAATTCGCGGGTTTGCTTACAAGGAATATCCAGTTTGTTGGAGAATTGAATGTCTAATCACGTAAAACCTGGTACGAGCACGGATGTTGCGTTTTCACAAAGCGCGAATTCGCGTCTGGTACAACTCTCTATATTGGCTGCTATCGTCGGCGTGATTGCCGGTTTCGTGGCCTACCTGCTGGTATCCCTGATCGGTTTAATTAGCAATCTGATATTTTTCCAGCGCGTTAGTCTGGAAATTCCGGATTTGACGAACCATAACCTTGGGCCTCTGGTGGTTATCGTTCCGGTGATCGGCGGCATCATCATCGGGTTGATGGCGCGCTACGGGTCTTCAAAAATTCGTGGTCACGGCATTCCTGAGGCGATGGAAGCGATTGTGGTCAACCGCAGCCGAATTTCGCCGATAGTTATGCTTCTGAAACCGCTTTCGGCGGCGATTGCGATTGGCACGGGCGGGCCGTTTGGCGCTGAAGGGCCGATCATTCAGACGGGCGGCGCATTTGGCTCGATCATCGGTCAGTTTTTGCATGTGACGGCGGCAGAACGAAAAGTGCTGCTGGCCTGCGGCGCGGCGGCGGGTATGGCTGCCACTTTCAGCACGCCGATTGCGGCGGTGATTCTGGCGATTGAACTGCTGCTTTTTGAGTTCAAAGCGCGATCTTTCATCCCGCTGGTGATCGCGACGACGCTGGCGACGGCCGTTCATTTTGGGCTAATGGGGCGCGGCCCGATGCTTGAGGTCAACCCGCTCGATTTTGGCATACCGAATGGGCTGCCCTTCTATGTCATTCTTGGGGTGATTTGCGGCATATTCGCAATCGGCTACAGCAAGGCGCTTTACTGGGTAGAAGATCAGTTTGAGCGTCTGCCGATCAACTCGATGTGGTGGCCGGCAATTGGCGGGCTAGCGTTAGGCATCATCGGCTTATTTGTGCCGCGCGTGCTGGGCGTGGGCTACGACACCATCTCTGGCATTCTGAACAATGAATTTCCGCTGACGGTGCTGCTGGGAATCATCCTGTTTAAGAGCGTTGCGCTGTTTATCACCTTAGGATCGGGCACTTCTGGCGGCTTGCTGGCGCCAACATTTATGGTGGGCGCGGCGCTGGGGGCGGTATTCGCTATCGCGGTCAATGCCATTTTCCCCGGCGCGAATCTATCTCCGGGGGCGTATGCGCTGGTGGGCATGGCGGCAGTTTTTTGGCGCGGCATCACGGGCGACCTTCACCTTTATCATCTTCGCTTTTGAAATAACGCGCGATTACAACGCCATCTTGCCGCTGATGCTGGTGTGCGTCATCGCTGAACTGATCGCGCTGCGATTTATGCGCAATTCGATCATGACCGAAAAGCTGGCGCGGCGCGGCCTGCGTATCCATCAGGAATATGAAGCCGATGTGATGATGCAAGTGACGGTGAAAGAGGTGATGGATCAGAACCCGCCGACCATATTGGATACGATGCTGCTTTCAGAGCTGGCTGATCTCATCGCCAAAAATGATCGTGAATTGACGCGCAGACAGGGATTGCTAATCGTGGATCAGACGGGGGCGCTGGCGGGAATTATTACGCGCGGCGATATTTTACGGGCGCTGGAGCAGAGCAAGGAAGAACCGGTAACAGTGCTGGAAGCTGGAAACCGCGCGCCGCTGATCACCTACCTGATGAGCTGATTCACGAAGCATTAAATACCATGCTGCAAAATGATGTCGGGCGTCTGCCAGTGGTCAGCCGGGATGACCCGCGCAAGATTGTGGGGTATTTGGGGCGCGCGGCTATTCTTGAGGCGCGAATGAAGCAACTTCATGAAGAGAGCGTGCTCGAACCCGGATGGTTGCAAATGTGGCGGTCAGCGGGGGAAGGCTCACAACAGACTTCGCAAAATGGTTGAGATGGCCTGACCTACAATCTGCTGGTTGTCTGGTATTATCTAGAGGCGCTATTTGATAGCGTCTCTATTTTTTTGCGGCGGGGTTACTTGAATCAGGCTTCGTCGCTGCAAGGACAATGTGCATGACTGAATTTATTTACGGCCATTGGGCAATTATGGAAGCCCTGCGCGCCAACCGAAGGCAGATGGAACAGCTTCTGGTGACCGAAACGGTTGAGGAAAAAGGCATCGCTGCTGAAATCATGCAGACGGCGCAGGAAAAGGGTGTGAAGGTGCGCCGCGTGCCGCGCCGGATCATTGATGACCTGTCGAACAACGCCAATCACCAGAATATGGCGCTGCGTACCGGCGATTATCCGTATGTCAAAATAGAGGATGCGCTGGCGACTGCCTCAGCGCGCGGCGAAAAACCATTCTTGCTGCTGCTGGATTTGCTGAAAGACCCGCAAAACGTGGGCGGGCTGCTGCGCGTGGCCGACGCGGTGGGCGTGCATGGCGTGATTTTACAAGATCGGCGGGGCGTGGGCGTCACTCCGGCAGTGGTCAATGCTTCATCTGGCGCGGTGGAGCATCTGAACGTGGTGCAGGTGACCAATCTGGTGCAGGCTATGCGCGATCTCAAGGAACAGGACGTGTGGTTAGTGGGGCTGGATATTGGCCCGAACGTACCGCCGATTGACAAGGTAGATTTGAATATCGGCATCGGGCTGGTGCTGGGCAGTGAAGGCGAAGGTATGCGCCGGCTTGTGCGTGATACCTGCGATCTGTTGATTTCGCTGCCGATGCGCGGGCGCGTTGCCAGCTTGAATGTGGCGACGGTTGGCGCGGTAGCGCTGTATTCAGCGTGGCAGGCACGCGGTTGGGCGGGCTGGGCACACGCGTAGAGCAGTTTTTAATCCTTATCACTCAGGAAACGGTTAAGATGACTTCTGCAACAATTACATTGAAAGATGGCTTCAAGGTTGAGGCGGTGTCTGGTGGCCATCACATCATTGCCGATGAGCCTCTTGATGCGGGCGGCACTGATGAAGGCCCGACGCCCAAACACTATCTGGCGGTTGCGCTGGGTTCATGTTCGGCGGTAACCGTCAAAATGTACGCGCAGCGTAAAGGCTGGCCGCTGGAAGAAATTGATGTGCAGGTGAGTTTCGACAGCTTCAAAGCGCCGGATTACCCCGATTATGACGGTGATTCTGATGTGGTCAACGAATTTCGGCAGGTCATCACTTTTAAGGGTGATTTGACCGAAGAGCAGCGCCTGCGATTGCTGGAAATTGCCGGAAAATGCCCGGTACATCGCATCTTGACTCAGCCGAATTTTATGATCGAAACGCTGGTAGGCAGCGAAACGGGCGAATAGTCAGCAAGCGGGATCGGCACGACCACGCCTTAGCCTGACATATAGAGATAATGCCTGAAATAGGGCGCTGTATTTTAGGAGTGATGGTAGTGAACCCGATCCCGGCTGAGATTTTTTTGAAAAGTATTCGCGCACTGTTCACAGAAACATTTGATCAGTCGCATGGCATTTATCTGGATCGCGGCACATCGCTGTTTGAGACGCTAAACACGATCACCGCTGAGACGGCTTCCATTCCAGTTTCTGCAACCTGCGCGACGCTGGCGGCACAGGTTGAGCATACGGCGTTTTATATTGACGTGCTGATCCGCTATATCACAGGTGACCCGCCGCGAAATGTGGATTGGGGGGATATCTGGAATCGGGTGAGCGCGGTCACGCCAGAAGAATGGGAAGCCAGCAAAGGGCGCCTGAAGGAAAATTACCAGAGACTTGTGACGGTGACAGATGGGCTTTCCTGGGAAAGCGAAAATCACGTGAACGGCGTCATCGCGGTTATAGCGCATACCGCCTATCATCTGGGCGAAATTCGGCAGGCGCTGTGTACACTGCGGTGAGTTGATGGCGGATGAGCGGGGCGCGGCATGCTGCGCCCCAACATGATCGTAAGGCTAACTTACAACCCCGAAATTTCCGGCACGACCTCTTTTGCCAGCATATTCAAAATCTTAAAGTTTTCGACTTCTGGCGTGTTGAAGATCAAATGGGTGAAACCTAACCCCTTGGCATCCTTGAAAATCTGAATAATGTTGCCAGCGGTCATGACGGGATCAATGGTGCCGAGTGCCGTTTTTTCGATGCTGTCGTAATCGCGGCCTACTGCCTCGCAGTGAGATTTCAGAATGTCCAGTTTTTGGCGCAGTACATCTTGGGGCAGGCTGATGAGGAGGTTGCAGGCATCGGCATACTGAGCCACCAGACGCAATGTTTTTTGCTCGCCGCCGCCGCCGATCATGATCGGCGGGTGGGGCTGTGAAATCGGCATGGGCGAAAGCATCGGGCGTTCAAGGCGATAATGCTTGCCGCTATATGGCTGTTGATCTCCATCCCACGCCTGATGGACAAGCCGCAGCGTTTCTTCCAACCGTTCAAAGCGCTCTTTGGTGGGTGGGTAGGGGATACCAAGCGCCAGCGCTTCACCCTCAAACCAGGCCGCGCCGATGCCCAGATAAGCCCGACCGCCGGAAAGCACATCCAGCGTGGTTACAGTTTTGAGCAGCACCCCCGGATAGCGATAGATGACCGCGGTAACCAATGCCCCTAATTTTACGTTTTGCGTGAGCGCCGCAAAGTAACTTAGTGTGCTGTAGCTTTCCAGCATTTCCTGTTCAGGAACGCCAATGCCGCGTATCTGAAAGAAATGATCCATCACCCACAGGCTGTAAAAGCCGCTGGTATCTACGAATTGAGCGATATCTTTGAGCAGAGGGCGAATGCTAGCGGGGCTTTCGGGAAAGGTGAAATTTGGCACTTGCAAACCAATGCGCATATGACGCTCCTTGCGGCACTCAAGTTGAATGGGGCGCTTGCAGGCTGGCTGATCTACAACTTAGCGTATGCGCTAAGTCAAGGAAACTGCCCCTTTGGCCAGGGTACGGCCTTTCCAGCGCGGCCCGCCATAGCGAAGCTGCCAGTACAGGGCTTGTAGAGCAATGATACTCATGAGGATGACTGAAAATGGCAAGAACGGTGCATCTATGATGCGCTGGCGGGTGACTGCTGCCGAGAGCGCCCGAATGGCGATGCTGACGGCGAACAGCAGGATGGATAGGGTGGGAAATGGCAGTCCGAAGCGAAACTGGGGATCGAGCAGCCCGACGATCAGATAAATAACTGGCAGCAGAAAGGCCAGCCAGTGAAACAGCCAGCCGAGCAAAAATGGCAGCACGCCGCCATAACCAGCGATGATATTTTTGGCGAAGCCGCTGCGTACTTCCGGCCACGAGCGATACATGCGGCAGGTTATCAACCCGCTGCCATCGGCCATCCACAGGCGTAATTTAGCCCGTTTAACTGAATGGGCGAGGGCGATATCTTCGACAATTGAACTGCGTACCGCTTCATGGCCGCCGCTGGCCTGATAACCTTCACGCGTGAACAGCAAGCATTGACCGTTGGCGGCGGCAAACGCAGGCCAGAATGTTTTGTTGACCAAGAGCGACGGTAAATAGCCGATGATAGTTAGCGCCATGAGGGGGATGATCAAGCGCTCACTCCACGTTTGGGTAATTTGCGTCGGCCAAATTGTGACCAATGCTGCCAGCGATTTCTGCTGTTCCTGTAGCAGCGCTGCTAACGCCCCTTGATTCCAGATCACATCAGCATCGGTGAACAAAAGCAGGTCGCCCTGCGCCTGTACCGCAAGTTGGTGGCACGCCCAATTTTTGCCGAACCAGCCTTCTTGCAGCGGCTTGCCTGCCAGCAAACGCACGCGGGGATCGGCAAGCTGCCGCACCTGTTCGGCTGTGCCGTCTGTAGATCCGTCATCCAGCACCAGTATTTCAAAATTGACACCCGTTTGCGCCAGCAGCGAGGTTAAAGTGCTGACGATGACAGCCTCCTCATTCCGTGCAGGAATCAGGATGGACACCAGTTGATCATGAACAGGCGAGGATACTCGTTTCAGGCGGGGGAAGGTGAGCGCATTGAGGATAGCGATCATGGCGATGGCGATCAGCGCCAGCGAAATAAAAAGGAAGGTTAAGCCGCAGAGCGCTTCGAGAACCATAGCCGCTCCGTGATCCACCCGCGTAACTGCGGCTTTTGACGCAGATCAGCGCGGTATTTATGAAGGAAGAGCGTGAAATTCCCCACCCACACGCAGTATAGAACAGGATTCGGGTCGAACCAGAGCAGGTACAGGCCGATACTGAGCGACATGAATACGACTGCCCAGCCTGAGGTAGCGATCACGCAGTACCACAGCCCCAGCGCGATACCGCCCAGCATTGGAATTTCCCAGAAGGTGAGCGCCATCCACACGCCAAACGACACGGCGACTGCTTTCCCGCCGTGGCCGCGCAGAAACGGCGTAAAGGCGTGGCCTAAAATGGGCATCAGGCTGACGATCACCAACCCAACGCCTTCAATACCGATCCCATATTTGGCGATGGCTATGGGAATGGCGCCTTTGAGCGTATCCAGCACAAAGGCTAGCGCCCCCAATTTCCAACCGCCAGCTTTGAGAACATTGGTTGATCCGGGGTTGCCGTCGCCCACCTGCCGGATGTCTTCATTGAGCGCTGCTTTGCCCAGCCAGTAAGAAAACATCAGCGAACCACTGGCGAAAGCGATCAGCGACCAGAGAATGATCTGCGGAATCATGAGCTGTGTTGTTTCAAAATGCTGATGAGCAGGGTGATGTTATCAACGTCGCCAAGCGGTTGGCTGAACCAGATCGCCTTCTGCTGATCGTGGATCGCCAGCTTGCCGCCGCCGATAGAATAGCCGGAAAACTGCTCCCACGTTAGCGCGGCGTTATCTACGCTGAGGCCGTCACGATTAGCCGACAGCAGATCGCCAAAATGAAGGGTGTCGCCACCATCAAATGCAGCCTGTAAACGAGGGATGAGCAGGATGTTCACCTGCTCGGATAGTTTTGTGCCAAGCTCGCCAGCGCGTTTATACCAACCGCCGTTAATCTCAATCACATCGCCATTCTGCACCACGATACGGTAGTGGTAACGATTGCGGCGAATCAGGCCGCCAAAATAACGCAGACGTTCAGCGTTCAGGCGGATGGCGGTGATTTCTTCATAGTGGAACGGGACGCTGCGCGAGCCTTCCTGATAGGTGAATCCGCGATCGTACAAGATGATTTCGCGATTCCAGATATGCAGAATATACCAGCCTAAGCCAAGCACCAGCGCGGCCATCAGGATTACAGTCAGCGGCGGTGCCCACCATTCAGGGATCGCCGCCACTGTGAAGTTAAGGATCACCGCCGCGATGCCGCCGATGATCCCGGCAACGACTAACGCGCGAACTCTATCGCTAGGATAGTTTGCCAGCGGCTTTCCAAGCAGCGGGTCAGCTTCCAGCCCGACAGCAGACAATAAAACCTCACTCTGCCGGTGCGGCTACGGAAAGATTGTCAAAATTGACGCGCACGCCTAAACGGTTAGCCGCGCCAGCCACCAGCCCGATTTGCCCTTCGCGGTAGGCGTCATCAGTGGCTTCAGCGGCGAACTGATCGTTGATATACAGCGCCAGATAATTGCCATCACAGATAGCGCGAATGTGATTGCTGCCGGGCGCGGGGTTCACAATATCTGATGGCGTCCAATCAACCAGCGGCGTCACGTCCCGCCCACGCGCGCGCAGAATGGCAAACTGGCCTGTACCTTGCAGCAGGAAAAGGTAGCCATCGCCGTTATTGGGCTGCGGCTCAACGACTGCGGAAGGCTCGGCAGTTCCGGCCTCAACTTCGGGCGTTTGATCGGCTTCAGGGGTAGTTTCGCTGACGCTTTCGGTGGGCGTATCGGTCAAGATGGCTAACAGATCGGCATCTGGTGTTTGCGCTAACCCAACGCTTCCACGCACACGGCACATCACGCCGTAAATGGTTTGTGGGGCTTCGCTGGTCTGTTCGGCATCTACATCAATGATCACATCGGTTTGCGGCTCGCCCCACTGCCCCCACCAGAGCGTGTTATCGCCGGTAGTGACATCAATACGGTACACGCCATCACGCACCCGCAGCGTGGCGCCGTCATAGCTGCCTTCTTCAAAGCTGGCAGATTGCGAAAAATCGTTGAAATAGATTTCATCGCCACGCGTAACCTGCCGCAGCGGCTGCCCGCTCTGGCAGGCGTTGAGTAACAGCAGCGCCGCCGCGCCGATCCATGCTATCTTCACTATGTCGTCCTTTTCGATGCGAGTGCCTACAGAATTTAACACATCAAGCCGATAGAAGTTCAAGAACCGTTTTTTGACGGCGTATCACAGGCGAAAGCAGGCTCACGGCGTGGCGGCCATGAACTGCGCTGCGGATTCGGCAAAAACAGCAAAACTTGCTTTCGGCGTTCCGTCGGCGGTGAGCAAACCCAGCGTACACAAGAAGCTGAAAAAGCGCTCGTTGGTCAGGCCGTAATATTCCTCAAAGGCGTGGCACAACTGTTCATTGAAATCATGCAGAAGAAAATAGTTGAGAAAAGGGATGCGCTCCCGTTGGTTTGACCATGCCGCAAAAACGTGCCTGACAAACTCGGCCTGTTCACTTTCGCTGCTGCGATTGACCTCACCACTGGGGTAGCCTACTTCCTGCAAGACGACAGGGACACCGCGCACATATTGATCGGCATAGCGGATCATGAAGGGGAAATCAGCTTCAGGGGCGGCGGGGTTGTGGCCTTCAAATCCTTCGGCTAAGGGATAATAGGTGATGATCAGCACGTCGCTGGCAGCGTTGAGCGCGGCAATTTCTTCGGGGAAAGCCTGAACCCCGCCATAGGTGACGGTGACGCCCATTTGCAACCAGGGCGCACGCTCGCGGGCATAACGGGCGGCAGCTTCGTAAAAAAGTGGTGAAAGCCTCCCACTCATCGGGATGATTGCCCAGATAAACATCTACTTCATTGCCAATGGAGAGATAGCGTGTTCGCTCGTCTAGCACTGGCAGTAGTTGATCAAGAAATGCCTCAAAACGCGCGATCATTCGGGGATCATCGAACGGCACGTTCAATAAATCATCGGGCGTTTCTTTATCGGTGGTGTTCAGCGGCTGAATGCCGACTTCATAAACCAGATCGGCGCGAAAGTTCAAATAGGCCAGATTGTCGGCAGCTTCAGAAACATCAAGCTGTCCTGCGTCCGGCTCAAGGTCTGACCATGCGTAGGTTATAGCAGCGCCGGTTATGCCTAGATCCAGCCCCATATCTACCGCTTCGGTATAGGTTTCAAATGTCAGCTCTGGCACAGAACGGGGCATCAGCGAGATAGCCAGCACCGGTGGCGCATCATCCTGCGCGGAAAGGGCGGCGCTGGCGCATATGATGGATGCCAGAACGAGCAGCGACCGGTGAAGCCATACATTATGGTTCATTTCGCCTCCGATCAACAGCACGACGCCTGCCGCCATGCCCAATAAACAGATGATTCAGATTATGGCTATTTTTAGAGCGGCGTCAGTAAATAATCAGCGATTACTCATCTGCCGCGCATATTGCAGATCATTGATCGGAAACATGGTATCTTCCTGAGCAGAGAGGGCGCGTAAAAGGATCAACAATGCTGGGAAGTATGATCCGCTGGATAGATATAACCTTGCATCCCGGGTGGTATCATGGCTCAGGCAAGCGCCCCCCATTCTTTGAAGGCTGGTATTACAAGCTGATCACAGCAGACCGGGCGCGGCGTTACGCTGTAATCCCCGGAATCTTTCTGAGCGATGATCCCGCGCGGCATCATGCCTTTATTCAGGTGTTTGATGGCATGAGCGGCCATGCTACCTATCACCGCTATCCGCCTGAGGCGTTTTACGCGGCATCTGGCGCTTTTGATGTGCGTATCGGCAGCAGTCGTTTTCGGATAAACCAGATTGATTTAGATATTGATGATGAACGGCGGCGAGTTAAAGGCACGCTGAATTTTGGAGAAGGCAGGGGCTGGCCGGTTACGGTGCCTTCACCCGGCGTGATGGGATGGTTTGGCTGGGTGCCGATTATGGAATGCTATCATGGGGTGCTGCGCTTCGATCATATGATCACCGGCAGTTTAGACGTTGATGGCGAAACACTGAATTTTAGCGGCGGGCGCGGCTACATCGAAAAAGATTGGGGGAAGTCTTTCCCGGCAGGTTGGGTATGGATGCAGAGTAATCATTTTCGCCAGCAGGGGCTATCGTTTAGCGCTTCCATCGCAATTGTGCCATCACCGTTGGGATGGTTTCCGGGGTTTCTCGCTGGCGTTTGGATGGATGGCAACTTTCACCGTTTTGCCACGTATACAGGCGCGAAGGTGGTCAAACTGGAAGTTTCTGATCAACGGGTGCTTTGGGCGATGCAAGATGGTAAACAGCGGCTTGAGATTTACGGGATGCGCGGCGAAAGTACGGTGCTGCCGGGACCAACGCGGTTGGAGATGGGCGCGCGCGTGCCAGAAACGTTGAAATCCAACATACACCTTTGCCTGACCGATTTGAACACCCGTAAAGTAATCCTCGATGATACAGGCGAATGTGCCGGGCTTGAGGTGGCGGGTGATATTAGCCGTCTGGTGAAAGCAGTTTCACCTTGATTCATCACCTGCTCAGCCGCTTGCGCTCTGAATGGGTGCTGTACGGCATCGTCATTTTGTGGATATTGGCGATGATCAGCGTTCCGATTCAACGCTGGACGAGTGGCGACGAATCGTTGAGGTTTGCAATTACGCTGGGCACGGCGCTGCAAGCCGCCGCCGGATTGCTGATCCTGATCTACAGTTTTGAGACTCGTAAGGCGCTGATAATTGCGGGCGTGGTGGTGATTGCGGCGTGGCTAGTCGAGTTTACCGGCAGTCAGACGGGATTCCCCTTCGGCGCGTACCACTATACTGGCGCTTTACAGCCGCAGATTGGCGGGGTGCCGATTCTGATCCCGCTGGCGTGGCTGATGATGCTTCCGGTGTCCTGGGGTATTTCGGCGGCGCTGGTGGGCGGGCGGGGCAGTATTGCATTTCTGACGGTGAATGCGCTGGTATTTACGGCGTGGGATTTATTTCTTGATCCGCAGATGGTGGGTTGGGGGTTTTGGGTGTGGCAGGATGCGCCGGCAGCTAACTATTTCGGTATTCCACTGACCAATTATTTGGGATGGCTGCTGGCTTCTATAGGGATCACTGTATTGGCGATGAGCGCGGGCATGCGCCCTGAAAAAATTCCGCAAATACCCGCTTTAGTGATTTATGCGGCGACGTGGTTTTTAGAAGCGTTTGGACTGCTGCTGTTTTGGGGGCTGCCCGGCCCGGCATTGGTCGGCGCGGTTGCAATGGGGCTGCCAGTTGTGCTAACTGCTCGAAAACTGTATTTGTCCAGATAGCCTAATTCGTGCGATTTTTCCCTGTGATGCTTCTCTAAAATGTTGAACCTTTGCGATGTGATTCGTGTAATCTACATAGCAATTCCATCTTGTAACCCATCCAGTGACGTGTTAAGTTTCTGTGATACGCCCCAACGGATGGGGCGACAGTATTATTTATTTTTAGGAGGATAGGCTACATGAAGGTATCACGTTTTTGTAGTCGTCGCTCTGCTTGCGATGATGCTCGCTGTTGTTGGCGGCGGCATTATGGCGCAAGATGGCGGCGGCACGGTTGTTTCAGCTATCAGCATGGTTAGCGGTGACCTTCTTACCATTGACCCGGCACAGGCAGAAGCCAGCAGCCAGATCGAAGTGATCAACCAGATTTTCATCGGGTTGACCAATCAGGATGTGGTCACTGCTGAAACCGGCCTGGGCATTGCTACCGGCTTCACTGCTGAACCGCAGGATGATGGCACGGTTGTTTACACCTTCACCCTGCAAGAAGGCATTCCGTGGGTTCGTTACAACGCCGACAGCGGCGCAGTGGAACAACTGACCGATGCCGATGGCAACCCGATGGTGGTGACCGCGCAGGACGTGGTTTACGGTATGCTGCGTTCGCTGAACCCGGAAACTGCTTCCCCGTATTCGTATGTGCTAGTGCCTTACATCGTGGGCGCAGCGGAATTTAACGCTGGCACTGGCGCAGCCGATGCTGTAGGCGTGGTTGCTGTGGACGATCTGACCGTTCAGATCACCGCCCCGGATGCGGCCAGCTTCGCCCCGGCCATTTATGGTCTGTGGATGTCCCGCCCGCAGCCGCAGGCAATCATTGAAGAATTCGGTGATGTGTGGACTGAGCCGGAAAACATTGCCACCAACGGCCCCTTCGCATTGAAGGAATGGGCGCATGATGAATCGATCACCATGATTCGCAACCCCTTCTGGCCGGGCAGCGACTCCATCCCGCAGGCGCAGCTTGAAGAAGTGACCCTGCGCTTCCTCGATACTCCTCAGCAGTTTGCGGAATATCAGGCAGGCACGCTGGATGCCATTCAGGTACCGGCTGACCAACTGGCCTTCGTGCAGGCAGATCCTACCCTGTCGGCTGAATACGTGACCGGCGGTAACCCCTGCACCTACTATGTTGGTTTCGATAACACCGAAGGCCCGTCGGCCAACGCTCACTTCCGCCGCGCGCTGAGCATGTCCATTGATCGTCAGGCGATCATTGATAACATTCTTCAGGGTGGCCAGGAAGCCGCTGGTTTCTTCACCTATCCTGGTCTGAATGCCGCGCCTCAGCAGGAAGACTTCCCGGATGCCGCCATTCACTATGATACGGCAGCTGCACAGGCCGAATTTGCACTGGCGCTGGAAGAACTGGGTGCTGCTTCGGCGGCAGATCTCGGCCAGTTGAGCTATGTGTTCAATGACACCGCGACCCACACCGCTATCGCTCAGGCTATTCAGCAAATGTGGTCAGAGACCCTCGGCCTCGAAGTAATCCTCGAAGCCCGTGAATCCACCGGCTACTTCGCTGGTTTGAGCGAAGACGCCCCGACCATCTATCGCGCTGGTTGGTGCCAGGACTACTCTGACGCCAATAACTTCCTGTATGACGTGTTCTTCAGCGCGTCCAGCCAGAACGACACTGGTTTCGTGAATGCCGACTACGATGCGCTGGTTGCTGAAGCTCGCGTTGAAGGCGACACCGCAGTCCGCGTTGACCTGTATTCACAGGCAGAGCAGATTCTGGTCAATGAACAGGCCGCGATTGCGCCGATTTACTTCTACAACCTTCAGCTTCTGGTGAAGCCGAACGTGGAACGTGCGCCGTCGGTGACCGGTAACGAAGCGTACTACCTGTGGAGCCGCAGCAGCTAATTGGCGGTAAAATAGGGTATAACTTACAGGGGCACAGCGTTGCTGTGTCCCTGTTATTCGTGAAGGGCTCCGCGAATGGCTAAATTCATCTTCCGCCGAATTTTGTGGATGATACTCGTCCTCTTTCTGGTTTCAGTGATCACGTTTGGGATGATGCATGCTGTTCCGGGCGGTCCATTCTCCCGCGAAAAGCCGCTACCCGCAGCTACAGTTGCCCTGCTAAATGCGAAATATCATCTGGATGAGCCGTTATTCGTTCAATATCTTTATTACGTTGGCGATATTGTCGTTCCCCGCATAACGCTGGAACGTACACCACCTTCGCAATCGGAAAATTATTTAATTGATATAGACCTGCCGGATATTTTTGGCGAAGAAGCACACTTTAAGTGGGTCAATTTTGGCCCGACTTATACCTCACGCAGCCGCACAGTCAATGACATCTTCCGCGAAAATCTGCCAAACTCAGTTCAATTAGGGATCGCCGCGTTATGTGTTTCGCTGGCGATAGGCATGCCGCTGGGGGTGTTCACGGCACTCAAGCGGAATACGCGGTGGGACTACGCTGGCATGAGCGTTGCCATTATTGGCGTATCGGTGCCGGTGATCATCTCGGCGCCGTTGATGCAATACTTATTTGGCGTACAGTGGAAAATTTTACCGGTCACAGGCTGGGGCACCCCGGCGCACGTGATTTTGCCGGCGTTCGCGCTAGGCTTTGTAAATTCGGCGCTCATTGCCCGCTTAACCCGCGCCAGCCTGCTGCAAGTATTGAATGAAGATTTCATTCGTACCGCCCGCGCAAAAGGGCTGGCCGAACGCCGCGTTATCTCGCTGCACGCGTTGAAAAACAGCCTGATTCCAGTTGTGACAATACTGGGGCCGTTGGCGGCGGCGCTGTTAACTGGCACTTTTGTGGTTGAAACAGTGTTCAGCGTGCCGGGCATGGGGCGCTATTTCATCACCAGCATCCGCGCGCGCGATTACCCGGTGATCATGGGAACTGTGCTGCTTTATGCGGCGGTGCTGATCATCGCTAATTTGGTTGTAGACTTAATCTATGCGTGGATTGACCCGCGCATCCGTTATGATTAGCCGGCGGTAGACTTCATAGTGCATTAGGACAAGAAGCATGGCTGTTGCAGAACAACCTTCTACCACGGGTAATGTGGCCAAGATTGAGAAGAAGATACAAGGCGAGAGCTTGTGGTCGGATTCGTGGAGACGCCTGCGCCGTAACCGCCTAGCATTGATGGGCGGGATCATCATTATTGGCGCTGTGCTGATCGCAATTTTTGCCAGTCTGATCGCCCCCTTCCCCTACGATAAGCAAACCCTTTCTGATGCTAACTCCGCCCCGATGTGGGTGATCAACCTTTTCCCGACGATGAAGGCGCAGGGGGAACCCGGTGGCTACGTGAAGGTGTCTGACCTGTACTTTCTAGGGGCAGATAACCTGGGGCGTGACCTGTTCAGCCGGATCATCTACGGCTCACGAATCTCGCTGGCAGTTGCATTCATCGGCCCGCTTTTCAGCATCGTGGTGGGCATGATTGTAGGGCTGATTGCGGGGTACACGGGCGGCAAGACTGATAATTTACTGATGCGTGCCGTAGATTTGATGTACGCCTTTCCAACAACGCTGTTCGTCATCTTACTGCTGGCGATCTTTCGAGGCGGGGCTTCTGAAGCGCCACAAGGCTCTTTCATTTACACGATGAGCTTGATTGACCGGCAGATGGGCGGGTTGTTATTCGTCTTTATCGGTATCGGCCTCACATCATGGATGGGCATGGCGCGTTTGGTGCGCGGTCAGGTGCTATCAGTACGCGAGAAGGAATATATCGAAGCGGCGAAGTCGCTGGGAGCGCGAAACCGGTCAGTAGTGGTGCGGCATATCATGCCGAACATTCTCGGCCCGATCATCATCGCTGAAACGCTGACGATACCCACCTATATTTCGTATGAAGCCTTCCTCAGCTTCATCGGGTTAGGGGTGAACCCGCCAACGCCTAGTTGGGGTTCAATGATCAGCGAGGGCGCTCAGCGTATCACGTCGTATCCGAATCAGGCGTTGTTCCCGGCAATGGCGCTGTTTTTGGTGATGTTCGCCTTTAACTTCCTTGGCGACGGCCTGCGCGATGCGCTGGATCCACGTATGCGCGGCTCGGATTAAGCGGGGCGCAAAGCCGTTGAGATGCTGGCTTTTGTCAATTAAAGACTCTTTCATATTGAGAGAGTCTTTTTATTTTGATGAATAGGACAGAGATTTTTGCTTAAGCGCTGGGGTAAATGGCTGGTTAATGGGTATGGGGTGATGCTAGCCCTATATCTGCTGCTGCGCGCTGGCCGGGGAGAACGTTCACAATACGTTGAATTACTGAACCACGTCATGCCCGGTCTGGCGCTGCCGGTGCTTCCCTTGTTTTTGTGGGCGCTCATTCATGGGGAGCGGGCGCGCGCGGCGCTGCTGCTTCCGGGGATGATAGCGCTTCTCGCGCAGTACGACAGCCGACATCCGGCGGGAATTGCGCGGGGTAAAGAAAAACGGCCAGCGGTGACGGCTGTCTCTGTACTCACGTTCAACTTACAGGGACAGCGTATCCGTACCGTGCGGCTGCTGCAACTCATCCGCGAATTGAAGCCGGATGTTCTGTGTTTTCAGGAATTGACCGAGCCTGTGGCGGCGGCGCTTACTGAAGCCTTGCACGCGCAATACCCGCATGAGCAGGTGATGACGCAGGGCATCACCATTCACGGCGCAGGCATTTACAGCCGTTTTCCGCTGGTTGATTGCGAAGCGCTGGCCGGCGATCACGGGCATTTGCGGGCAATCGTGGTCGTGGATGAGGGGCAAGCATTCGCGCTGTATAACGTGCATCCGCCGCCGCCGGGGGGCTTGCGTAATCGCCGGGG